>JANPOM010000145.1:0-48965 GCA_031427995.1 Anaeromyxobacter sp.
GGATGCCCTCGTCGGCCATCAGCTTGACCCGCCGCTCCACCAGCCCCTTGTCGAGCTTCATGTTGGGGATGCCGTACATGAGCAGGCCGCCGATGCGGTCGGACCGCTCGAAGACGGTGACCAGGTGGCCGGCCTTGTTGAGCTGCGCGGCGCAGGAGAGGCCGGCCGGGCCGGAGCCGACCACCGCCACCCGCTTTCCGGTCCGGACCGGCGGCGGTTCCGCCACCACCCAGCCCTCGGCGAAGGCCCGGTCGATGATCTCGGCCTCGATGGTCTTGATGGCCACCGGCGAATCGTTGATGGCGCAGGTGCAGCTCCCCTCGCAGGGCGCCGGGCAGACCCGGCCGGTGAACTCGGGGAAGTTGTTGGTCTTGGCGAGCCGGATGTAGGCCTCCCGCCACTGGCCCCGGTAGACCAGGTCGTTCCACTCCGGGATCAGGTTGTTGATGGGACAGCCCGAGGCCATGCCGGCGATCAGCTTGCCGGTGTGGCAGAAAGGGATGCCGCAGTCCATGCAGCGCGCCCCCTGCTGGCGCAGCGTCTCCTCGCTGTAGGCCGGGTGGGCCTCGCTCCAGTCCTTGACGCGCTCCAGCGGCGAGCGGTCGTGCTTCGGCTCGCGGTGGTACTCGAGGAATCCGGTCGGCTTGCCCATGGTCTCTAGTTCCCACCCAGCCGCGCCTGGTCCTGCGCGTTCATCTCGAAGGCCGCCAGCTCGGCCTCGTCCCGTGACATGCCCTTGGCCCGCAGCTGGCGCTGCGACTCCACCATGCGCCGGTAGTCGTGAGGCCAGACCTTCACGAACCGGGACAGGGTCGTCTTCCAGTCGGCCAGGAGCCGCTCCCCCAGCTGGCTGCCGGTGCTGGCAACGTGGCGCTCGACCAGCGCCTTTAGCGCGCCCACCTCCTCCGGCTCCTCGACCGCGCCGAGCCCGACCATCTCCCTGTTGCAGGAGACGGCGAAGGCGCCGTCGGGGTCGTGGACGTAGGCCACGCCGCCCGACATGCCGGCGGCGAAGTTGCGGCCAGTCCGGCCCAGCACCACCACGGTGCCGCCGGTCATGTACTCGCAGCCGTGATCGCCGACGCCCTCCACCACCGCGGAGGCACCCGAGTTGCGCACCGCGAACCGCTCGCCAGCCACGCCGCGGATGTAGGCCTCGCCGGCGGTGGCCCCGTAGAGGGCCACGTTGCCGATGATGACGTTCTCCTCGGCCACGAAGGCGGCCTCGGGGGGAGGGAAGACCGCCAGGCTGCCGCCGGAGAGCCCCTTGCCGAGGTAGTCGTTGGCGTCGCCCTGCAGCAGCAGGGTCATGCCGCGCGGGATGAAGGCTCCGAACGACTGGCCGGCCGAGCCGGCGAAGCGGAAGGTGATGGTGCCGGGCGGGAGTCCGGCCGCGCCGTGACGGCGCGTCACCTCCGAGCCGGTCATGGTGCCGACCACCCGGTTGGTGTTGCGGATGGGCAGGCTGGCCTCGACCTTCTCCCCGCGCTCGATGGCCGGCCTGGCCAGCGGCAGCAGCGTGGTGGCGTCGAGGCTCCGCTCCACCCCGTGGTCCTGCGGGATGGAGCAGGTCCGGCCGTAGTGGCGCGGCACGTTGGGCTTGAAGAGGATTCGCGAGAAGTCGAGGTTGCGGGCCTTCCAGTGATCGACGGCGCGCCGCATCTCGATCCGCTCCGAGCGCCCCACCATCTCCTCGACGGTGCGGAAGCCGAGCTCGGCCATGTACTCACGGACCTCCTGGGCGATGAAGCGCATGAAGTTGACGACGTGGGCCGGGTCGCCGGTGAAGCGGGCCCGCAGCCTGGGGTCCTGGGTGGCCACCCCCACTGGGCAGGTGTTGAGGTGGCAGGCCCGCATCATGATGCAACCGAGCGAGACCAACGGCGCGGTGGCGAAGCCGAACTCCTCGGCGCCCAGCAGCGCCCCCACCACCACGTCGCGGCCGGTCTTGAGCTGGCCGTCCACCTCGACGGCGATGCGGCTGCGCAGGTCGTTGAGCACCAGCACCTGGTGGGTCTCGGCCAGGCCCAGCTCCCATGGGACGCCGGCGTGCTTGATCGAGGTGAGCGGCGAGGCGCCGGTGCCGCCGTCGTGGCCGGAGATCAGCACCACGTCGGCGTGGGCCTTGGCGACGCCGGCGGCGATGGTGCCGACGCCGACCTCGGCGACCAGCTTCACCGAGATGCGGGCCTGGTGGTTGGCGTTCTTGAGGTCGTGGATGAGCTGCGCCAGGTCCTCGATCGAGTAGATGTCGTGATGGGGCGGCGGCGAGATGAGCCCGACGCCCGGCGTGGCGAAGCGCACCTTGGCGATCCACGGGTAGACCTTGGAGCCCGGCAGCTGGCCGCCCTCGCCCGGCTTGGCCCCCTGCGCCATCTTGATCTGCAGCTCGCGGGCGTTGACCAGGTAGAGGCTGGTGACGCCGAAGCGGCCGCTGGCCACCTGCTTGATGGCCGAGTTCTTGGAGTCGCCGTTGGCCTCCAGCGTGTATCGCGCCGGGTCCTCGCCTCCCTCGCCAGTGTTCGACTTGCCGCCGATCCGGTTCATGGCCACGGCCAGCGCCTCGTGCGCCTCCTTGGAGATGGAGCCGTAGCTCATGGCGCCGGTCTTGAAGCGGCGCACGATTGCCTCGACCGGCTCGACCTCCTCGATGGGAACCGGCTTTGCGGCCGGCTTCAGGTCCATCAGGCCGCGCAAGGTGCAGAGGTGCTTCGACTGGCTGTCTACCAGCGCCGTGTAGTCCTTGAAGGCCTGGTAGTCGCCGCTGCGGGTCGCCACCTGGAGCCGGTGGACCGTCTCCGGGTTGAAGAGGTGGTGCTCGCCGCCCTCGCGGTACTGGTACTGGCCGCCGGCCGGGAGGCTGCGGTGGACGATGGGGCGGCGGGATGGAAACCCGCGCTCGTGACGCATGCGGGCTTCGGAGGCCACCACCTCGATGCCGACCCCGCCGATGCGGGTGGCGGTCCAGGTGAAGTACTCGTCGATGAAGTCCTGGTTCAAGCCCACCGCCTCGAACACCTGAGCGCCGTGGTAGCTCTGGATGCTCGAGATCCCCATCTTGGAGATGACCTTGACGATCCCCTTGGAGACCGCCTTGGCGTACTTCTCCTCGGCGTCGGCGGCCCTGCCCGGGATCATCCCCAGCTTGACCTGGTCGTGGATGGTCTCGAAGGCCAGGTAGGGGTTGATGGCCGAGGCGCCGTAGCCGGTCAGCAGCGCGAAGTGGTGCACCTCGCGCGGCTCGCCTGACTCCAGCACGATGCCGCAGCGGGTCCGCGTCCCCTCCTTGATGAGGTGGTGCTGCACCGCCGAGACCGCCAGCAGCGACGGGATGGGCGCTTCCACCGCGTCGAGGCCGCGGTCGGAGAGGATGATGATGTTGTAGCCCTCGGCGATGCACTCCGAGACCCGCCAGCGCAGGTCCTCGAGCGCCTTGCGCAGCCCGGCGCCGCCGGCCGCCGCCTTGAAGAGCGTGGGCAGGGTGATGGCCTTGAGCCCCCTGGAGGCCGGGCCGCCGTCGAGGCCCCGGATCTTCTCCAGCTCCTGGTTGCGGATCACCGGCGAAGGAAGCGCCAGCTGGCGTGCCGACTCGGGGCGGGCCTCGAGCAGGTTGCCCTCCGGCCCGACCGCGGTCTCCACCGCCATGATCAGCTCCTCGCGGATGGCGTCGACCGGTGGGTTGGTCACCTGCGCGAAGAGCTGCTTGAAGTAGGCGAAGAGGAGTTGCGGCTTCTCGGAGAGGACCGCCAGCGGCGTGTCGGTCCCCATCGAGCCGATTGGCTCGGTGCCGTCGATGGCCATGGGGGTGATGAGCCGGCCGACGTCCTCGGAGGTGTAGCCGAAGACCTCCTGCCGGCGCAGCACCGTCTCGTGGTCCGGCTCGATGACCCGGCCCGGCCTGGGCAACTGGTCGAGCCGCACCAGGTGCTCGTCAAGCCACCTGGCGTAGGGCTGGGCCCCGGCGATGCGCTGCTTGAGCTCGTCGTCGGGGACGATGCGCTTCTCGACGGTGTCGACGTAGAAGATCTGGCCCGGCTGCAGCCGCCCCTTCTGGACGATCTGGTCGGCCGGGATGTCGAGGACACCGACCTCGGAGGCCATCACCACCAGGTCGTCGCGGGTGACGTAGTAGCGGCTCGGGCGCAGGCCGTTCCGGTCCAGCACCGCCCCGATGCGGACGCCGTCGGTGAAGGCGATGGAGGCCGGGCCGTCCCAGGGCTCCATCAGGCAGGAGTGGTACTCGTAGAAGGCCTTCTTCTCGGCGCTCATCGACTCGTGGCGGCTCCAGGCCTCCGGCACCATCATCATGATGGCGTGAGGCAGCTCCCGGCCGGCCAGCGTCAGCAGCTCGAGCACGTTGTCGAACATCCCCGAGTCGGATCCATCGGTGTCGACCACGGTGAGGATCTTCTGCAGGTCGGCGCCGAAGAGGTCCGACTTCATCATCGACTGGCGGGCGTGCATCCAGTTGATGTTGCCGCGCAGCGTGTTGATCTCGCCGTTGTGCGAGATGTAGCGGTAGGGGTGGGCGCGCGACCAGGAGGGGAAGGTGTTGGTGGAGAAGCGCGAGTGGACCATGCCCAGCGCCGAGACCACGCCGGTATCCTGGAGGTCCGGATAGAACTTGCGCAGCTGGGGGGCGTTGAGCATCCCCTTGAAGACCATGGTCCTGCAGCTCAGGCTCGGCAGGTAGAAGTGGGAGCGGCCCGGGATGGCCGAGCGTGAGACCTTCTTCTCCACCTGGCGGCGGATCACGTAGAGCTTCCGCTCGAAGGCCAGATCGTCGGCCAGCCCCTCGCCGCGCCCCACCATGACCTGGCGAATGACCGGCTGCGAGGCCTTGGCCGACGGCCCCAGCGAGGTCGCGTCGGTCGGCATGTCGCGCCAGCCGAGCAGCCGCTGACCCTCGACGCGGAGGGTCTCCTCGACGATCCGCTCGCAGGCGGCGCGCCCCTCGGCGCCCGGCGGCAGGAAGACCATGCCCACGCCGTATTGGCCGGCGCCCGGCAGCGCGAAGCCGAGCTTGCCGCAGCGCTCGCGCAGGAAGGCGTGCGGCACCTGCAGCAAGATGCCCGCGCCGTCGCCGGTCTCCTTCTCGGCCCCGACCGCGCCGCGGTGCTCGAGGTTGACGAGCACCTGGAGCGCCTTCTCGACGATGTCGTGGGAGGTTCGCCCCTTCAGGTCGACCACGAAGCCGAAGCCGCAGGCGTCCTTCTCGTAGCGCGGATCGTAGAGCCCCTGCTTCGCTGGGTAACCTGTCTCGCTCATCTTCTTCCTGTCCGCACTGAAATGGACCGGAGAGTTTGACCCAAGCCGGGAATGAGCGTCAAGGCTGCCACGACTGATGGATTTCGAGCAGCTGCACGGATTCCGGGCAGGCGGTGCGGCCCCGGACCGGGCTCGAAGAATGACCGCAACCCGGTGGGATGGGCGGTGTTGAGGTGGAGGAGCGATCAGGCGGGACCACCCCGTGCACGCTCTCCGGAGAGACCGACCATGAGGACCACCACGCACCTGCTGGGCGCCGCCGCGCTGGCGCTGAGCCTGACCGCCTGCGGCCAGAAGAGCATCGACTTCAGCGGCGCCACGCCCGACGTCGCCGGCCTGAGCCTGGAGATCGAGGGAGGCGCCGCCGAGGGGCTGCCGCTGGCCGCGCTTTCCGGCGAGGCCGGCCTGGCGCCCGAGTCCGCCCTCACCGCCATCCCGGCCGGTGGTGACGACCTGGCCAGCATCCGCGGCGACCTGAGGGCGCTCAACAGCGAGCTGCGCCGGGTCATGGAGCGGGTCGCCGAGTTGGTGCGGGAGCAGGGCACCCCGGCGGTGGGCGACCGGATGGTCTACGGCCCCTCCGACCGCTGCGTCCTCAAGGACGCCGCCGGCGTCTGCACCGCCTCCGCCAACTTCGTGCTCGGTGTGAAACACGAGCGCAACCAGCTCTTCAGCTGGCTGCTCGAGGCCCGGCCAGTCGGCTCGACCGCCAGGGCCGACTTCAAGGCGGTGGCCGCCGGCTGGCTGGCCCGCGGCGGTCACATGCACCGCGGCGTCGGCCGGCTGGCGCTCAACCTGCGCAACCTGCACGCGGTCCAGCCCCTTTACCCCGGCGACGGCTTCCTGCTGGCCGGCTTCGCCAACGGCCCGGTCGCCAAGTCGGTCCACTACCGGCTGGTCGAGTTCACCACCAACGGCACCTCCCCCCGCACCGCCGCCTACGCCGGCATGAAGAACGCCGCCGGCGTCCGCCGCGTGCGCGTGGCCTCGCCGCAGGAGCTGCTCGCCGGCCCCGGCGGTGATGAGCTGCTGCTGGCTCGCGCCGCCTGGCTCCCGGGCGTGGCCGGCCGCACCTACGCCATCGTCACCAACTGGAGGCAGCTGGACCGGACCGCCATGCCGCCGGTCCTGGCCGGGCCGCTCCACGGCGACGTGCCGCCGGGCGCTTCCGGAGGCCCGGGCTACTACCTCGGCCGCGCCTGCTACGCGCCGGCCAGCGACGGGGCACCGCTCACCATGAAGTTCAAGGAGTGGTTCCTCTGCGATCGGCCCGAGTCGCCCGTCGCCTGCGTGGTCCGCCAGGGTGGCGCCGGCACGGTGGTCACCGGTGCCGGGGCCTGGTCCGACCCCGGCAACTGCAGGCTCGCGGCCGAGCCGCTGGAGCTGAGCGACCCGGGCGACGCAGGCGAGCAGCCCGAGCACGACAGCATCGAGCCGGGAATGCACGGCACGGGGATGCAGCTTCCGCCCGCGCCACCCTCCGACCAGAACGACACCGGTGTGCCGCCGGCCGGCATGCCGGGCATGACGCCGATGATGTAGGCCACTGTCGCCCTCCCGGGCTCCGCGGGCCGGTCGCTCACCCGAGCGGCCGGCCCCTCTTCTTTCGCCCGCGAACGGGATTCACCGCGCCGGTTCGCCGCACCGGGAATGCGCGGTTCCCCGGCGTGTTCCGCTTTCGATACGGACCTGGTTGTGCCATGTTCCCCGCCTCGCTCGGGTCCTGGTCCGGGAGAATCCGGCGGTTTCAGCGTCTGGGCCACCGGGCCACTGGCCGGGGCACGTCGCTGGCCGGTCCGGCCCATTCACGGAGGTTCATGGTGAGCACTTCTCCTACTAAAACTGGCCCCGCGCCGGAGGCCAGCGCCGCGGAGCGCGAGGCACGCCTGACCACGGTGCTGGTCTTCGGCGCCATGACGGTCGGCGCCGTCCTGCAGATCTGGATCCCGCCCGGCCCTACCACCCTGGTGGCCGCCACCGGCATCGCCAGCCTGGTGGTGCTCGGCCTCTCCTTCGTGGTTCCGGGCCGTCTGCGAAGCACCCTCTCCGGCTTCCGCTTCGTCTCGTCGCTGCTCATCGCGCTGGCCTTCTTCGCCATCCTCGGGACGCTCATCCTGCAAGGGAAGCCGGCCGAGCTCTACCAGGCCAAGTACCCGGCGGTGGCCGGCCTGATCCTGGCGCTGCGCTTCGACGACATCTTCCACGGCCTCCCCTACGCCGGTCTGATGGCCCTCTTTGGCGCCGGCATCCTGGCCTCGGCCTCGCTGCGCTGGCCCATCTCGGCGCGCCGTGCCGGCTTCTTCATCGTCCACATCGGACTGCTGACCTCCGGCGCCGGGGCGGCCGCCTCCAGCATGCTCTCGGTGCGCGGGCGCATCGACCTCTTCGCCGGCGGCGACGTGGCCCACCAGGTCAGGGTCACCAGGGGTGGCGTTCCCACCGGCGCCCTCGAGAACCTCCCCTTCCAGCTCAAGCTCGACCATTTCGATCTCGTCAACTACGAGACCGAGTACCGGGTCGGCTTCTACGAGAAGACCCGCATCGTCCGTGAAGGCGTGGCCATGGACGACTACAAGCTGCGGACCAGCTTCGATCCCGACCTCGACTGGCACCGGCTCCCGCAGGGCGACCGCTTCCGGCTCAAGGCCATCTACCCTGACTTCGAGCTGGTCCAGCGCATGGCCCCGGCCGCCGCCGGTCCTCCGGCGCTGCTGGTGACGCTGGCCGGCCGCCCCCATTGGCTGCAGCCGGGCGAGTCGGCGATGACGCCAGACGGCACCCTGGCGGTGCTCTTCGGCGAGCAGCGCCCCGCGCCGGCGCCCGGCCCCTCCACCTCGGTGCTGGTCTCCGCCGCCGAGCGGCAGGTGGTGGTCCACCGCGCCGACGGCGAAGCCACCCTGCCGCTCACCGGGGGGCTCTCGCTCCTCGGCGGCGCAGTCCGCATCGACCAACTCCTGGCACACTCGGCACGCGGCGCCGTCTACCAGACGCGCAGCAGCGAGTGGCGCAACCCGGCGGTGGTCTTCGAGACCGAGCTCAACGGCCGGCCGGCCGAGCAACTGGCGACCGCGGCCCAGCCGCGGGGCGTCTTCCTGCGCGACGGCCGCGCCGCGCTGGTCTTCGAGAAGCGGGAAAAGGAGGTCAAGGCCTTCCTCTCCCACGTCACCGCCGGCCAGGGACCAACCATGGCCCGGGCCATCATCTCGGTGAACGATCCCTTCGAGTTCGGCGGCTGGATGCTCTACCAGGTCAACTACAACCCAGAGGACCCGACCTACTCCGGGCTCGAGGCGGTGCGGGATCCGGGCGTATTCTGGGTCTTCGCCGGCTTCGCGCTCATCTGCGTCGGCGTCTTCTACATGCTCTACATCGAGCCGCGCATGCGCGGCGGCGGCATCGACCGCCAGGCACCCTCGGCGCCCTCGGCGCCGGCCGCGTCCTAGCCACGGGAGACCGACATGCTCCAGTACCTCTTCATCGAGCACCCCTTCTTCGCCCTCACCAGCCTGCTCTACCTGGCCTCCACCATCGCCTACGGCGTGGCCTGGGTCTCGGAGAGCCGCCTGCCCGGACGGGCAGGCACCTCGCTGATGGTGGCCGGGCTGGTGCTCAACACCGCGGTCATCGCCGGCCGATGGCTCGAGGCCGGACGGGCCCCCTTCAAGTCGCTCTTCGAGTCGCTGGTCTTCTTCGCCTTCTGCATCGCCCTGCTCTACGTGGTCTTCGAGCGGCTCTACAAGACCCGGCTCTTTGGCGTGACCGCCGGACTGATGACCTTCGGCTCGATGGCCTACGCCCTGGCCAAGTGGGACGCCGAGATCGTCAAGCTTCCGCCGGCGCTCCAGTCCGGCTGGTTCGTGCCGCACGTGATGGTCTACTTCATCGGCTACGCCGCCGTCGCCATCGCCACCGGCGTGGCGGTGGTGCAGTTGCTGGCCAGCCGCGTCCCCTTCGTCCACCGGCTCACCACCCTGAAGGCCGGCTCGGTCCTTTCCGGCGCGCCGCTCGACCTCGACCGCATCGCCTACGACGCCGTCCGCTTCGGCTTCGTGATGCTCACCATCGGCCTGCTGGTCGGGTCGGTCTGGGCCAAGAGCGCCTGGGGTGACTTCTGGACCTGGGACCCGAAGGAGAACTGGTCGCTGGTGACCTGGCTCATCTACGGGGCCTACCTGCACCTGCGCAAGGTGCGCGGCTGGCGCGGCGACCGGGCCGCCTGGCTCGCCATCATCGGCTTCGCGGTGGTGATGTTCACCTACCTCGGCATCAGCCTCCTCCCCACCGCCGAGGAGAGCGCCCACGTCTACACCAACACCTAGGATCCCGTAGGGCGTAGCCGCTTGAAATCACGACACGGGACGCGGCGCGCATGTCCCATGAGTTCGATCCCTTGCGCGTTTCGCTGACGCAACCGCCTACGGGCTCCTGGTGCCCCGACCCAGGCATGATGACAACTGCGAGCGCCAGCGCAGCGCCTCAATGCGCCAGCGCAGCGCCTCAATGCGCCAGCGCAGCGCCTCAATGCGGGCGCCCGCCCCCGAAGGCGGCCACCGTGGACGGCGCGCGCCGCCCCGGTTGGCCGGCCCGGTACTCCTTGAGGCGGTACTGGATCTTCCGGACCGAGATGCCGAGGACCTCGGCGGCGCGGGCCGTCGAGCCCTCGGCCTGCTCCAGCGTCCGCAGGATCGCCTCGCGCTCGATCTCGAAGAGCGTGGCGCCCGGGATCAGGCCGCTCCCGCTCCCAGGCTCGGTCGGCCCCCCCAGCAGCACCGGGGGCAGCAGCTCCGGCCCCAGCTGGACACCGGTGGCGCGCGCCGCCGCCTGCGCCACCACCGAGGCCAGCTCGCGAAGGTTCCCCGGCCACGGGTAGGCGAAGCAGGCCGAGAGCAGGCCGGCGGTCGCCTCGAGCGGCGGCGTCCCCACGGCGCGCGAACGCCCGGCCAGCAGATGGGCCCCCCGCACCCGGATGTCGGCCGTGCGATCGCGCAGCGGCGGCAACGTGGCCGAGACCACGTTGAGCCGGTAGTAGAGATCGTCACGGAAGCGGCCGGTGCGCACCTCCTCGGCGAGATCGCGGCTCGAGCCGGCCACCACCCGCACGTCGGCCGCCAGCAGGGCGCGGCCGCCGAGCCGCTCGAAGACCCCCTCCTGCAGCACGCGCAGCAGCTTCACCTGGATGGCCGGCCGCAGCTGCCCGACCTCGTGGAGGTAGAGCGTTCCGCCGCGGGCCTCCTCGATCCGGCCGGCGCGCCGCCAGCCGTCCTCCTCGAAGGCCCCCGGCTCCTGGCCGAAGAGCAGCCCGTCGAGGAGCGTCTCGGAGAGGGCGGCGCAGTTGACGGCGACGAAGGGGCGCTCGCGCCGCGGCGACAGCTCGTGGACCACCTGCCCCAGGTGGTGCTTGCCAACGCCAGGCTCACCGTGGAGCAGGATGGTGGCCTTGGTCGGGGCCACCCGCCGCATCAGCTCGAAGACCGCGGCCAGCTCGGGCGACGAGCCGATCACCCCCAGCCGGCCGCGGATCCGCTCGCGCAGGCCGGCGATCTCCATGCGGAGGGCGCGCCGCTCGCCGGCCCGCTCCAGCGTGACCCGGAGCCGGTCCGGCTCGATGGGCCGGATCAGGTAGCCGTCGGCCCCGGCGCAGAGTGCCGCCAGCCCCGGTGAGGCGGCGGCCTCGGCAGGGAGCACCAGCACCACCGCGGCGTCGCTCCCGGCGTCGCGCAGCTCGCCAACGACACCGGCACCCTCGGTCCCAGGGGCCACGAGGTGGAGCACCACCACCTCCGGCTTGAAGGCTGCGGCCAGCGAGCGCACCCCGCCGGCCGTGGCGAACTCGGCTCCTTCGAAACCGAGCTGTAGCAGCTGGGCCCGGAGCGAAGCCCCGGCCTGCGGGTTGTTGTCTATGACGAGGACTCGGAGAGGACTCATGACCGGAGGGACTACGCCTTCCACCAAGCAAGGCACATCCCGGTCAGATTAGGCCCATTCTGGAACCCATGGGCGCAGTATTTGCGGCTGGCGCAAGAACGGCGCCATGCCCATCCCTTCGGGGACGTAAACCGGCCGACACCTCCGCTGGGAGTTTGCCGCTCGCGGAGTTTGCCGCTCGCGGAGTTTGCCGCCCGGCGCCGTGGGCCTCGCGCTACCGGGGGGCGGCGGGAGCGTGGGCCGGAGATACCGGCGCCTCGTTGAGGATGGCGTCGCGGATCCGCTGCGGCGCGGTCTCGGCGTCGGGCGGGTTGGCCAGCGGGAAACGGGTGGCGTTGTCGAGCAGCGGCAGCGAGATGAGCAGGGCCACGAAGATGAGCGCGGTGATGAGCACCAGCCGGTTGGGGCCGGGCCGATCCCAGAGGTGCATGAAGAAGAGGGCCACCAACGCCCCCTTCACGGTGGCGATGCCGAGCGCCAGCGCCACGCCGGCGAACCCGCCGACGTGGACTGTGGAGAGCCCCCAGGTGAGGCTGGTGAGCGCCATGAGCGCCGCCCAGACCACGACATAGCGCCCGACGTGCGAGTGGGCCTGCCTGGCGGCGGCGCTGCTCTGGTTGGACATGGGTGCGCTCCGGTTCAGATCAGGTAGATGAGCGGGAAGACGAAGATCCAGATCAGATCGACCAGGTGCCAGTAAAGCCCCGCCAGCTCGACCGGCACGTGGGACTGCGCGTCGTACTTGCCGAGCCAGGTCCGCGCCCCGATCACCCCCAGCACCGTCATCCCGATCACCACGTGGAAGGCGTGCAGCCCGGTGATGAGGAAGTAGAGGGCGAAGAACATGGCCCCGCCCGAGCCGGCGATGGGACCACCGTAGAACTGGCCAGGGAGCTCGGCGTGCAGGAAGTGGTGCCGGTACTCGATCCCCTTCAGCACCATGAAGGCGCAGCCGAGCAGGATGGAGAGGCCGAAGAGCGCGGCGCTCAGCCGGTTCTTCCCCTTGACGATGGCGTCGAGCCCCATGGCCACGGTGAAGGAGCTGGTCACCAGCACGAAGGTGTTGACGCCGCCCAGCCAGGTCTCCAGCCCGCGCGAGGCCTGGGAGAAGGCATCGGCGTAGAGGTAGCGGTAGACGCCGTAGGCGGCGAAGAGCGCGGCGAAGAGCAGGATCTCGGTGGCCAGGAAGAGCCACATGCCGAGCCGCTGCGCCTGGCCCTGCTTCTCCAGGCTCTCGAAGTGGTGGGCGACGGCGCCATGCATGGCCGCCCCCGCCCCGCCGCCCGCGCTATGCATGGCCGGACCCCGCGCCCGGTGCCCCGGCCTCGACGCCCGGCAGCTCGTGGTACTGGTGCGGCCCGCGCTCGAAGGCCGGCACCACCTCGAAGTTCTCCAGCGGCGGCGGCGACGGCGTCAGCCACTCGTAGCCGCGCGAGCCCCACGGGTTGGGCCCGGCCACCGGCCCGTGCTTCAGCGACACCAGGATGTAGACGAGGATGATGATGAAGCCGATGGCGAGCACCGAGGCGCCAGCGGTGGAGGCCACGTTGAGCGCCTGGAAGCGCGCCGGGTAGTTGAAGTAGCGGCGCGGCATCCCCTCGTTGCCGAGCAGGAACTGGGGCAAAAAGGTGAAGACGAAGCCGCTCACCACCAGGGTCGCGCCCACCAGCCCCCAGCGCTCGCTGTACATGCGCCCGGTGATCTTGGGCCACCAGTAGTGGAGCGCCGCCAGGAAGGCCATGATGGTCGACCCCACCATGATGAAGTGGAAGTGGGCCACCACGAAGTAGGTGTCCTGCCAGTGGATGTCGAGCGAAACCGTGGCCAGCGCCACTCCGGTCATGCCGCCGAAGAAGAGGAAGAAGAGGAAGCCGATGAAGTAGAGGAAGGGCGTCTTGAAGCTGATGGAGCCCTTGTACATGGTCGCCACCCAGTTGAAGACCTTGATGGCGGTGAAGATGCCCACGAACATGGAGAGCACGCCGAAGACGCCGGCGTTGAAGGCCGACTGCCCGGAGGTGAAGAGGTGGTGGCCCCAGGTGAAGAAGCCCACGAAGGCGATGCCGAGCGAGCTGTAGGCGACGGCCTTGTAGCCGAAGATGTTCTTCCGCGAGAAGGCGCAGACCACCTCGCTGATCACCCCCATGGCCGGCAGGATCATGATGTAGACGGCCGGGTGCGAGTAGAACCAGAAGAAGTGCTGGAAGAGCACCGGGTCGCCTCCCCGCGCCGGATCGAAGATGCCCCAGCCGAAAGCCTGCTCGATGGCGACCAGCAGCAGGGTCATGCCCAGCACCGGCGTGGCCAGGATCTGGATGATGCTGGTGGCGTAGATGGCCCAGACGAAGAGCGGCAGCTTGCCCCAGGTGATCCCCGGCGCCCGCAGGCTGTGGACGGTGACGATGAAGTTGAGGCCGGTGAGGATCGAGGAGAAGCCGAGCACGAAGGCGCCCAGCAGGATTGGCACCACCTTGGTGGTGGTGGTGGTCGAGTAGGGCGTGTAGAAGGTCCAGCCGGTGTCGGCGCCGCCGTAGATCATCCCGGCCAGCGCGATGACCGCGCCCAGCAGGTAGACGTAGAAGCTGAGCAGGTTGAGCCGCGGGAAGGCCACGTCCTTGGCCCCCACCATGATGGGGAGCAGGAAGTTGCCGAAGCCGCTGGGGATGGCCGGGATCATGAAGAGGAAGATCATGACCACGCCGTGCAGCGTGAACATCCGGTTGTAGGTCATGGCGTCCATGACCGTCGGGCCGGGCGTCAGCAACTCGACACGGATGAGCATGGCGAAGACCCCGCCCACCGCGAAGAAGATCAGCGTGGCGACGAGGAACATCACCCCGATCCGCTTGTGGTCGAGCGTGGTGAGCCAGGACTTGAGCCCGGTGGCGGGGGTGTTGAGGTAGTTGCGCTCCGCGTACACGGGCGGGCTACTTTCGAGGTGATGGCTCATAGACCGGGCCCTCCGACGGCCCGGCGGAGACAGCCGGGGTCTTGAGCGACTTGATGTACTCGACGACGGCGGCGACCTCTGGGGGCGCCATCCGTCCCTGGAAGGTCGGCATGACGTTCTGGTAGCCGGCCACCAGCTGGGCGGCGGGATCCATCATCGACCGGGTCAGGTAGGCTTCGTCGGCCTCGATGGTCTCGCCGCTGGTGAGCTTCTCCCGCCGGCCGTAGAGGTCGATGAAGGTCGGGCCGATGTGGCGCGAGCCGTCGACCGAGTGGCACTTGAGGCAGCCCTGCTCGGCGGCCACGCGGCGCCCCTGCTCGAGGATCGAGGAGCCGGGCATGGCCTGCTCGCCGCCGCTGAGCGCGGCGTCCTGGGCCCGGGCCTCGCCACGACGCTGGTCGGCGATCCAGATGTCGAACTCGGCGGCCGGCAGCACCACCAGCTCGGCCAGCATGCCGGAGTGGGAGAGGCCGCAGTACTCGGCGCAGAAAACCTGGTAGCGCCCCGCCTTCTCGGCCTGGAACCAGGTCTGGGTGTAGCGGCCGGGGAGCGCGTCCTGCTTGAGCCGCAGCTCGGGCACGTAGAAGGAGTGGATGACGTCGCGCGAGGTGATGAGCAGCCGCACTGGCCGGCCCACCGGCACCCGGAGCACGTCGAGCGAGGAGGGGCCACCCTGGTAGGCGAACTTCCACATCCACTTCTTGCCCTGCACGAAGACGTCCATGGCGCCGGGCGGGGGCTGGGTGGTCTCGACATACTGCGGGTAGCCGATGGCGAACCAGATCAGGAAGAAGGCCAGCGGCACGCCGACGAAGAGCGCCTCGTGCCAGTGCCTGGGCTGGACCTCGGGGGTCGACTCGCCTTCCTGGCGCCGCCGGTAGCGGATCATGAAGACCAGGGCGGTGGCGAAGATGAGCAGGCCGGCCACCATGGTGGTGACCACCACGAAGAAGTGGAGCCCATCGACGTCGCGCGCGTGCTGCGACAGCTGGGGCGGGAGGAAGAGCAGCTTGCGGAGGAACTCGTTCATGCCGTCGGCCTCGGCTTCCTGCGCTCGCGCCAGATGAGTACGGCGATCAACCCGCCCAGCGCCAGCATGGCGGCGGCGCCAGCCAGCCGCAGCATGCCGAAGGCGAAGGGCTGGTATTTCCGCGAGGCGGGGTCGTAGCGGAAGCAGGTGAGGATGAGCTTGTCGAAGCTGGTGCCGACCCGGCCGCCGGCCGCCTCGACGAGCGAGAGCCGGAAGTCCTTCCCCGGGAACTCGATGCCGTAGAGGTAGCGGGAGACCTTGCCGTCGGGAGTGATCACGAAGATCGAGGCCATGTGGGCCCACTCCCCGGTGGCGTTGTCCTTGACGTAGTGGAAGCCGACGGTGTCGGCGAGACGCCTGGCGGCGCCGGCCCGATCGACCCAGAAGCGCCAGCCCCCCGAGTCCTCCTTCAGGCCGATCGACTGGAGGTAGCCGCGCTGCCGCTCTCGGGCCAGCGGCGGCTTCTCCTCGGGATCGAAGGAGATGGTGAGCGCCGTGAAATCGCGCCCAAGCTCCAGGCCGTTCTCGCGAATGGCGCGGGCCATCCCCGACATGATCAGCCCGCAGAGCATGGGGCAGTCGTAGTAGACCAGCGCCAGCACCACCGGCTTGCCCTGCCCGAAGGCCGAGCCGAGCTGGACCGGCTGGCCGGCGGCGTCGGTGAAGGTGGCGTCGAGGGGGAGCTGGGCGCCGAGTTGCTCGTCGACGCGAACCTCCTCGAGCACCGCTGGAGGCACGTCGACCGGGGAGGTCGCGGCCATCCCCTTCGACTTCCAGAAATCGGCGCGGGCCGGCCAGGCCAGCACCAGCAGCCCGGCCAGCGAGGCGGCGGCGGCGGCGAGACGCAGGAGGCGGGTCACTTGGACTTCCCTCCCTGGGTCTTCGGGGCGGCCGGCGGCCTCGGTGCGGTGGGGGCGGCGGGCGGCGGCTTCCCGGCGGCGGGAGCGGCGGCCGGGGTTGCGCCCGGGGCGTCGACGCCACCGTTGGCGGCGCCCAGCGGCAGGCGCGGACCCTGGCCGGCCGGCACGCGGACGCCCTGGGCCACCAGCTCCATGGCGCGGGAGACCGGCATGTGGAGGATGCCCTGCTGCCGGTCGACCCAGCCGTAGGCCTCGAGGTGGGCCAGCCGAGCCACCCGGTCACGAGCGCCGCGCAAGGGGGTACCGAAGAGCTGCTGCTCCACCAGGCCTATCTTGCTCTGGCCGACCTCGGGAGGGAGGGCGGCCTGCGGCGTGGTGGCGTTGCTGTGGCGGATGTACGCCACGGCGCCGGCCCCGGCCAGGATGAAGAGGAGCAGGGATCCGATCCCGACCAGCAACACCGACCGGAAGTCGACGTGATCGTCCTCGGAGCGAGGGTGCGCGCCGCTGTCATGGGGGTGGCTCATCGCGGCTGGTACCTCAGCGACTCCTCGAGATACGGGTCGCGCAGCGGCACGGTGGCGGCGCCACGCATGCGGAAGACCAGGAAGGCCAGGGCCACGCCGCCCACGCCGACCAGGGCGGCCAGGTCGAGCCAGGAGAAGTGCGGCCCGGCCTCGTGGATGCGCGGCATGATCACCCAGTGCAGGTCGACGAAGTGGACCACCAGGATCCAGGTTGCCACCGCCGCCAGCGGGCGCGGGCTGCGCTTCAGGTCCCGGGAGAGGAGCAGGAAGAAGGGGATGGCGAAGTGGGCCACGGCGAGGAAGATGCCGACCAGGCCCCAGGGGGAGTCGGTCCGCACCACGTACCAGGGGATCTCCTCGGGGATGTTGGCGATCCAGATCAGCATGAACTGCGAGAAGGCGATGTAGGCCCAGAAGGCGGTGAAGGCGAGCAGGAACTTCCCGAGCGAATGGACGTGGTCGGCGTTGAGGCGATGGCCGAACTGCCCCGGGTGGTCGCGGGTGGCGGCGGTGGCGATGATCAGCACCGCGAAGCAGGCCAGGAAGCTCCCGGCGAACCAGTAGACGCCGAAGATGGTGGAGAAGAAGCGCGGATCGAGCGACATCATCCAGTCGAACGAGGCGAAGGAGAGCGTCAGCGCCAGGAAGGGGAGCGCCCCAGCGCCGAGCCGGCGCTGCCAGGCGGTGAGCTGGTGGCCCCCCTCGGTGTCCTGCCGCACGCTCCAGCGCCGCAGCAGCGAGGCCACGGCGATCCAGACCGTGAAGTAGATGGCGGCCCGGGTGAGGAAGAAGGGCACGTTCAGGTAGGGGCGCTTGTGCTGGATGGCGTGGAGCAGCTCGCCGCTGGCGCCAGACGGGTCGACCCAGCTGAAGAGATGGCGCATCCCCAGCGCGATGGGGAGGAAGAGCAGCGCGAAGAGCGGCAGCGTCTGGGGGATGGTCTCGAGGAAGCGCCGCAGCACCACCGGCCAGCGGGCCTTGGCGGCGTGCAGCGCCCCCAGCAGGATGAGCGCGCCGAGCGCGATGCCGACCCAGTAGACGAAGGCCACCAGGTAGGAGGCCAGCGCCTGGCGTGGGTCGGAGAGCCCGCCCAGCGCGGTCAGGCCGAGCCCGGCCGCGCCGACCGAGGCGGCGACGGCGATGAGGCGGCCGCCGCCCTGGAAGGTGGTGGCGGTCATCGAGCGTCTCCCTGGAGCTTCTTCATGGTGTCGGGTGGAACCTGCGCTGCGCTGGCGTGCTGCGAGAGCTGCAGGGCCCGGACGTAGCCGACCACGCCCCAGCGCTCCGCGGCGGTGAGCTCGGCGGCGTAGTTTGGCATCAGACCGAAGCCCTGCGAGATCACCTGGTAGAGGTAGCCGTCCGGGACCTCGCGGTAGAGGTGAAGGCTGGGGGGCTTGCGCAGCGACATGTTGAGCGCCACCTGGCTCTGCCCGTCGCCGGTGAGGCCGTGACAGACCGCGCAGTGGATCTCGAACTTCTTGCGGCCGGTGGCGAGCAGCGGCGGCGTGAACGCCAGCGGCGACCGCGGGAGCGGCTTGCCGTCGGGGCCGACGCCGCGTTGCACGGCCGGATCGCCAACCGAGCCGTAGGGGACGGTTCCGGCCGGCGGGGTGCGCATGGCCAGGCCATCGGGGTGGAACTCGCTCGACTGGTAGGCCTTGTACTTGGCCTGGCGCTGCATGGGGTCGAAGGCCGGGCAGCCGGCCAGCAGCGCCACCGGGAGCAGCAGGGCGAGGCGAGGGCGGATCACGAGGCCTCCTCCACGATCTCGACCTGCCGGGCGCCCAGCTGGCGCAGCCGGGCCGCGGTAGCGTCGGCGGCCTCCGGGGCGACCGCTGTGGAGAGCCAGAGGCCGTCGACCGAGGCGCTGCGGAAGGCCTCCACCTCGAAGACCGGGTGGTGGAGCCTGGGCATGCCCCAGAGCGCGAAGAGGCCGAAGAAGATGGCGAGCGCGGCGAAGAGGATGCCGAGCTCGAAGGTGACCGGGATGAAGGCGGGCGGGCTGTGCGGCGGCCGACCGCCCACGTTGATGGGCCAGTCGAGCCCCACCATGTACCACTGCATCAGGTACCCGGAGACAGCCCCGGTCAGCCCGGCCACCAGCGCCAGGCGGGGCACGATGGAGCGCTTCAGCCCCAGCGCCTCGTCCGAGCCGTGGAGCGGCACCGGAGAGTGGAGGTCGAGGTCGGCCTGCCCCTCGGCGCGCAAGGCGCGGGCGGCCGCCAGCAACGGAGCCTCGGCGGCGAACTCGGCGACCACGTAGCGCATCACGGCGTCCCCTCCCGGTTCGCGCCGTGGCCGGCGGCCTGCGCGTCGTGGTGGTCGAGCTCGCGCCGCAGCTCCTTGACCTCGGCGATCGGCACCACCGGCAGGAAGCGCAGGAAGAGCAGGAAGAGCACGCCGAAGGTGCACATCGACCCGAAGAGCAGCCCCCAGTCAACCCAGGTGGGCGTGTACATCGACCAGCTGGCCGGGATGAAGTCCCGGTGAAGCGAGACGGCGATGATCATGAAGCGCTCCGCCCACATGCCGATGTTGACGAGGATGGAGACGGCGAAGAGCACCACCAGGTTGCGGCGCATCGACGGGAACCAGAACAGCTGCGGCGCCAGCACGTTGCAGGTGAGCTGCGCGTACCAGACCGGCGCGTAGGGGCCGGTCCAGCGGTTGAGGAAGGCGAAGGACTCGTACTTGTTGCCGCCGTACCAGGCCATGAAGTGCTCCATGACGTAGCCGTAGGAGACCATCATCCCAGTGGCCAGGATCACCTTGGCCATGTTGTCGAGGTGCTTCATGGTGATGACGTTCTCGATCCCGAGGATCTTCCGGGCCGGGATCATCAGCGACACCACCATGGCGAAGCCGGAGAAGATGGCGCCAGCCACGAAGTAGGGCGGGAAGATGGTGGTGTGCCAGCCGGGCAGCTGGGAGATGGCGAAGTCGAAGCTGACGATGGTGTGGACCGAGACCACCAGCGGCGTGCCCAGCCCAGCCATCAGCAGGTAGCCGATCCGGTAGTGCTGCCAGTGGCGGGCCGAGCCGCGCCAACCGAAGGCGAAGAGGCCGTAGATGGTCCGCTTCAGCCTGGTGGGCGCGGTGTCACGCAGCGTGGCGAGGTCGGGGATGAGCCCCATGAACCAGAAGAGGAAGGAGACGGTGGCGTAGGTGGAGATGGCGAAGACGTCCCAGGGCAGCGCGCTCTTGAAGTTGGGCCAGAGTTGGGTGGTGGCCGGATACGGCATCAGCCACCAGAAGAACCAGGGGCGGCCGAGGTGGATGATGGGGTAGATGGCGGCCATCGCCACCGCGAAGAGCGTCATGGCCTCGGCGAAGCGGTTGATGGAGGTGCGCCACTTCTGCTGGAAGAGCAGCAAGATGGCGCTGATGAGCGTACCGGCGTGGCCGATGCCGATCCACCAGACGAAGGTGGTGATGTCGAAGGCCCAGGCCACCGGGATGTTGTTGCCCCAGGCGCCGATACCGACCACCAGGGTGGTGCCGAGCGAGAGCAGCCAGAAGCCCATGCCCGCGGCCAGCGCGGTGAAGAGCATCTTCCAGCCCCGGGTGGTGGGGGTGAAGAGCGGCTTGAGCAGGGCCTCGTTGAGCGCGCGGTCGTCGGGGCGCCCCACCAGGATCGGGACCGGCTCAAGCGGGTCGAGGGCGAGGGCGAGGGCGGGCTTCGAGCTCATGCGAGCTCCGGGTTCGGGTTCCTGAGCCGGGCCAGGTAGGCGGTGCGCGGGCGTGTGCCCAGCTCGTGGAGCAGGTCGTAACGCCGCTCCCCCTGCTGCAGGCGCGCCACCTTGGAGGTCGGGTCGTTGAGGTTGCCGAAGACGATGGCCTCGGCCGGGCAGGCCTGCTGGCAGGCCGACACCACCGCGTCGCCGCCGATCTTCAGGCCGCCGACGCGAGCGTCGATGCGGGCGTGCTCGATGCGTTGCACGCAGTAGCTGCACTTCTCCATCACGCCGGTGGCCCGCACCGTGACTTCCGGGTTCTGCAGCATCTTGAGCTGCGGCGAGACGGTCTTGTGGTAGTCGAGGTAGTTGAAGCGACGCACCTTGTAGGCGCAGTTGTTGGAGCAGTAGCGGGTGCCGACGCACCGGTTGTAGACCATCTCGTTCAGCCCTTCGTCGGAGTGGACGGTGGCGTTGACCGGGCAGACGTACTCGCAGGGGGCCTGCTCGCAGTGGACGCAGGCCAGCGGCTGGGAGACGGTCTGGGGGTCGGCCTCGGACCCCTCGTAATAGCGGTCGACGCGCAGCCAGTGCATCTCGCGACTGTTGAGCACCTGCTCCTTGCCCACCACCGGGATGTTGTTCTCGGCCTGGCAGGCCAGCGTGCAGGCGCCGCAGCCGGTGCACTTGCTCAGGTCGATCGACATTCCCCAGCGGTACTCCTCCTTGCCGTAGTCGACGAGCGGCAGCAGCGACTCTTGCGGCCCGCGCTGCTCATCGAGCTGATGGGCCGCCTTCTCGAGCCCGGCCACGTCGAAGGAGAGCGCGATGGAGCGCCCCTCCATGGAGAAGTGCTCCTGGGTCTGGGCCAGGTCGTGCTGCTTGCCGGTGGGCTTGAGCTCGAGGCCGCCGTCGATCCAGGGGGCCGCGGCGGCGCGCAGCGCGTAGGCGTTGAAGCCGATGCCGGCCCCGGCCGGACCGGCCACGGTGCGGCCATAGCCGAGCGGCAGGGTCACGGCATCGTCGGCGTGGCCGGGCTGCACCAGCACCGGCGCGGTCACCGAGCGGCCACGCAGGGTCAGGGTCACCAGGCTGCCGGTCTTGATGCCGAGCCGGGTGGCGGTGGCCGGTGAGAGGCTGGCGGCGTTGTCCCAGGTGAGCTTGGAGACCGGGTGCGGCAGCTCCTGCAGCCAGGCGTTCTCGGCGTAGCGGCCGTCGAGCGCCTTGTCATCGGGGGCGAAGCTGGCCTCGAGCGCGGCGCGGACCGGCGGCGCCGCCCTGAGGGCGTCGGCGACGCGGGCGGGGTCGAGCGCGGCCTTCACCGGCGCGGCCGGGGCTGTCCCCGGACCGGTGACCAGCCCGCTGGAGAGCCACTCGTTCCAGGCCCGCTCGAAGCCGGCCTCGCCGGCGCGGGCCTTCCAGGCGTCCCGCACCAGGCGCCAGGCCCCGAGGTGGCCCTGGCCGGTGAAGGCGGCCAGCAGGTCGAGCTCGGTGACACACTCGACCAGCGGCGAGAGCAGTGGCTGGACGATCGAGGCGGTGCCGTCGCGGCCCCGCAGGTCGCCCCAGCTCTCCAGCGGGTGGGCCGCCGCCACCACCACGCCTGCGGCCTGGGCGGTCTCGTCGGCGCGCGTCGTCAAGTAGATGACGTTGGGGACCTTGGCCAGCAAGGCCGCCAGGTCGAGATCGGCCGGCGCCGTGTAGACCGGATTCCAGGCGGTGATGATCAAGGTGTCGACCTGGCCGTCGCGAAGCTCGCCAGCCAGCGTCTCCAGCCCGCCTGGCCCGCTGGCCAGGTCGAGCAGCACCGGCTCGCGGTAGGCCACCGTGGCTCCGGCGTTGCCGAGCGCTTGGTTGAGCGCGGCCGCCAGGGCGTGGACCGCGGCCGGCTGCCGCCGCCCGGCCACCACCAGCCCCCGGCCACGAGCCCTGGCGAGATCGGCGGCCACCGCGATGGCCTGGCGTTCGCCCATCCCGCCGAGCGGCGCGCCCAGCGGGGCCAGCTGCGCCAGGCCGTGTTTCGAGGCCAGCGCCGCCGCCACCGCCCGGCCGAAGCCGAGCACCTCGGAGGCGCGCATGCGCAGCCGGTGATCGGCGGCGCCGCCGGTGACCGTGAAGCTGCCCTCGGCCACGTAAAGCCGGTTCATCCCGGTCGGCTGGCCGCGCCGGCTGGCGAAGTCGCGAGCGTGGCGCAGGTGGTCGCCCTCGGTGGCGAGGAAGTCCGAGTCGAGGGAGAGGATGACGTCGGCCCCGACCAACCGGTATTCGGCGTCGAGCGGCCGGCCGAAGGCGAGACTGGCGCCCTCCCGGGCGGCGTCGTCGGCGATGGGGCCCCAGCCGGTGACGCGGGCCTTGGGAAAGCGGGCCAGCAGGCGGGCGCGCAGGTCGGCCTGGGTCGGCGAGCTGGTCGGTTCGGCGAGGATGCGGAGGCGGGCCCCGCCATCCCGGGCCAGGGCTCCGGCCAGAACCGCTAGCTCTCCGAGATAGGCGCCCCAGGCCACCGCCTGGCCGTGGCGCCGGACTCCGGAGAGCCGGTTGGGATCGTAGAGGTCGAGGATCGAGGCCAGTTCGTGGAGGCCGGCGCCACCGAGGCTAGACGGGTGGCCGGGGTTGCCCTCCATCTTGGTGGGGCGCCCCTCGTGGCTCTCGACCACCACGCCGACGCCGTAGCCGCCGCGCGAGACGGCCGAGGCGTAATGGGAGGCGACGCTCGGGGTCACTCCGGCTGGGCTCTTGACGTAGGAGACCACCTGCTCGCGCGGCGCCTTGCAGGCGGAGAGCCCGGCCAGCGCGGTCGAGGCGCCGAGGATCTGCAGGAAGGAGCGGCGAGAGAAACCCTCGGGGGCCGCCTGCTCGCCGTCGGGGTAGAGCCCGGCCGCGGGATCGACGGTGCCGTCGCGCTCGGCCAGGCTGCGCCAGCGCGGGGCCGGCCGCGGGCCGGAGGGGGACTGACCGAAGATGGGGAGGCCTAGCGATGGCATGTGGTGCAACTCACTCTCGCCTTGACGTCGTAGAGCTTCGCCAGCTTCGGCCCGGCCTCGGCCTGGTTCGCCGGGGGCTGCCACTTCATGTTGGTGATCTGGTCGAGTGGCCGCAGCCGTGGCGCCGGGTTGCGGTGGCACTCTATGCACCAGCCCATGTTGAGCGGCTGGGCCTGCTCGATCGACGCCATCTGGTCGACACGCCCGTGACAGTCGGCGCAGCCGATCCCCTTGTTCACGTGGATGGCGTGGTTGAAGTAGACGAAGTCGGGGAGCTTGTGGACCCGGATCCAGGGAATGGCCTTGCCGGTGAACCAACTGGCGCGGACCTGGTCGAGCAGCGGGCTCTTGTTCCAGACCTGGGCGTGGCAGGAGAGGCAGGTCTCGGTCGGAGGGATCCCGGCGCTGGGCGCCTTCTCCACCGAGGTGTGGCAGTAACGGCAGTCGATCAGGTCGTCCTGGACGTGGTGGCGGTGGTCGAACATCACCGGCTGGACGATCTGCTCCGCCTGGCTCAGACCGTAGGGCGTGCGCTGGTAGAGGAGCAGCGCCCCGATGGTCGCGACCGCACCGCCGGCGAGCAGTCCCAGCACGAGCTTGAGGAGGGCGTCGGATCTCGGGGAGAAGAGTGCGCTCATTGAGGCGTCGCCGACCGTACACCTACGCCGCTGCTGGGTACGTGGTGTGGCCCGCTTCGGGTTGTAAATTGATCAAACTCAACTTTTTACGAAAGGTCCCGGGTGGGTGTGAATGTATATTTTTCGTGAACGGGTCAGGCCAGATTGGGCGCCCCGTCGGGGGCTTGGCGGAGACCGGCTCGCGACAATCAGTCGCATTCGGAATCGCTTCTTCGACACCTTCGCCTACCCCCTGAGCCTTCAGCCGCCCCCGGCCTTGGCCGCCACCTCGGCGCTCAGCTCGGCGAGGCCGATCACCTCGATCCCGCCGGGGAGCGGCCAGCGCTCCTGGCCAGGGTAGACGACCAGCTTCCTGGCAGGCGCGAGATCCTCGCACGCCGAGTGGAAGCCGCGCTCGACCTTCGGGGCCAGGCTGCGCTTCACCTCGATGGCCCAGAGGGAGCCGTCGGGCCAGGCCAGCAGGAGGTCCACCTCGGCGCCGCCGGTGGTCCGGTAGAAGTGGCAGGTCGCCTCGGGCGCGCTCGCCGCCGCCAGGTTCTCGATGGCGAACCCTTCGAAGCTGCCGCCGACGACCGGGTGACCGAGAAGGGCGTCCGCGCTCGGGATGCCGAGCAGCGCATGGACCAGCCCGGGGTCGCGCAGGTAGACCTTCGGCGAGCGGACCAGCCGCTTGCCCAGGTTGGCGTGCCACGGCGGCAGCCGCCGCACCAGCAGCAGGTCGACGAGAAGGTCGAGGTAGCGGCCGGTGGTGCGCACGTCGATCCCGAGGCTGCGCGCCAGGCCGGCCAGGTTGAGCAGTCCGCCCTGCAGGTGCGCCAGCATCGTCCAGAGACGGCGCAGCGTCTCGGCCGGCAGCCGCGGACCGAATTGGGGGATGTCGCGCTCCAGGTAGGTCCGGATGAAGTGGCTCCGCCAGCGGAGACTGGCCGCGTCGGTGGGAGCGGCGAAGCTCTCCGGGAAGCCGCCGCGGAGCCAGAGCACGTCGAGCGTCCCGGGGCCCGTCTCGGTGAGCCGCAGTGGCCCAAGCTCCAGGTAGGCGATCCGGCCCGCCAGTGTCTCGCCCGACTGCGCCAGGAGATCGAGCCCCGCCGAGCCGAGCAGGAGGTAGAGCCCGCGCTTGCGCCCCTTGCGCCGCGCCCGGTCGATCAGTCCGCGGAGCACCGGGAAGAGCCCCGGCACGCGATGCACCTCATCGAGGATCACCAGGTGGTCCTGGTGGGCGGACAGGAACTGCTCCGGCTCGTCGAGCCGGGCCCGGTCGGCGGGCGACTCGAGGTCGAGGTACAGGCTATGGCGACTCCGCGCCACCTCGAGCGCCAACGTCGTCTTCCCGGACTGGCGTGGGCCGAGCAGGGCCACGGCCGGCGCTGCGTCCAGCTCCTCCCTGAGGCGAGGCTCGATGGCGCGCTTCAACATAGCTGCAAGTCAAGCATCATGATGCGTGTTTTGCAAGGATGTCGTCAGTCGAGGCCCGCTCCCTCCATCACCCACACCCCTCGGAGCGTAGGCTCAGCGAGCGCCCCGGCCAGCGCCGCCAGGAACCTCTCGCGCGGCCACTCCTCGGCGCCGAAACGGGCCAGGTGCTCGGTCCTGACCTGGCAGTCGATGAGCCGGACACCGCGTCCGGCCAGCCATTCGACGCTCTCGACGAAGGCCAGCTTGGAGGCGTCGGGTCGAACCGCGAACATCGACTCGCCGAAGAACGCGGCTCCGAGCGAAACGCCGTAGAGGCCGCCCGCCAGCACCTCCCCCTCCCAGGCCTCGAAGGAGTGGGCGAAGCCGAGGAGGTGGAGCTGGCGGTAAGCGCGGACCATGGCCGGCGTGATCCAGGTCCCGTCCTGGTCTGGCCGGCCGGCCACGGCGCAGGCCTCGATGACCCGGTCGAAGGCGGTGTCGGCGGTGAGGCGGTACCGGGAGCGCCGGCGGGCGCGGGCCAGAGAGCGGGGGATGTGGAGCCGGGCCGGGTCGAGCACCAGCCTCGGATCTGGAGACCACCAGAGGATGGGTGCGTCGGGGCCGTACCAGGGGAAGATTCCGGCGGCGTAGGCGGCCAGCAGCCGCTCGGGGGCGAGGTCACCGCCCACCGCCAGCAGCCCGTCCGGCTCGGCCTGGCGGGGATCCGGGAAGGCGATCTTGCGCGGGAGCCGGAAGAGCGTCACCGCCGCAGTCTACGCGACCGCGGCGGGGGGAGAGGTCATTACCCCGGGGGTGTGCAGGGGACCGGCGCGCCGGCCGCCAGCCGCTCCGAGGCGGCTGCCCGCGGCTGGACCGCGGTGGTGGTCTCGCCCCGCGCCGTGGGGGGCGTGGCGATGCTGGCGAGGAAGGAGAGCTCAAAGGCGGCGACGGCGGCGACGAGTATGATGGTCTTCATTGCGACCTCCCGATGCCCTGCACTACGGGCCCAGGGCGCCGCTATTTCAGGGAGGTCTCCAGGTCCTCAGCCAGGGCGGCGCGCTGCGCCTCCGTCAACCGCGCCTCGGCCGTGAAGGCCGGCAGGTCGGCTCCGAGCGCCACCGGCACCGCCCCGCGGACGTCGAACTTGAGGTACTGGACCGACGAGAGCCGTTCCTCCCCGACCTGGCGGGGATCGAAGCTGGGCCGCACCCGGGTGCCGTCTTCGAGCCGGGCGTAGAGGCAGGGCATCAGCCCGATCCAGGCGCGGAGCTTCAGGTCGCGCTCCGCCGCCTCCGGCAGCTCGATCAGCAGCACCGCGCCGAGCTCCCCCGGCGCCCCCAGCACCTCGTTGTAGGTCTCGAGCTCGTGCTGGATCTCCTTCTCGCCGGTCATCTTCTCGGCTCGGACCATCTCCTGCACCTGGTAGCGGATGGTGGTGGTGTTCTCGAAGAGGAAGGTGAGGACGCCGCCGACCGTGACCCTCCTCCGCTCCTTGGCCTCGATGATGGCGGGCCGGACCTGGTCCCTCGACCGCTGGTAGGCCTCGAGCGGCATGATCTCCTCGCGTCGAACCGGCTTCACGCGCCACCTCCCCCGGCAGGCTCGAACCCCTCGCCGCGGTAGGCGCGGGCCAGCAGCGTGACCGGGTGGAGCGGCTTCTTGCCGGCGTGCTGCTGGAACTGGATGGCCGCCAGCGGGCAGTCGCTGGCCCAGGTCTCGGCCTGGGCAGCGGCCATGCCGTCGAAGGCCTTCTTGCCGAGCCGCGCCGAGGGCTCGAACCCCTCCACCGTCATGGCGAAGGTGCCGTCATGGCCGCAGCACTCCATCACCGTGCCGGAGACGGTGACGCCGGGGATCTTCCCCAGCAGGTCGCGCCCCTTGAACCCGACCCCCTGGGCCCGCAGGTGGCAGGGGGCGTGGTAGGCGACCCGTCCACCCGGCGGCGTGCTCTTGAAGTCGGTGCTGAAGCGCGGCTGGTCGCGAATCGTCCAGAGGAACTCGGAGAGGTCCATCACCGCCGGCGCCAGCTTCCCGGCGCGAGCCCGATCCTCGCCCTCGAGCAGGTGGGGCCACTCGCGCCGCATCATCATCGAGCAGGTCGGGTTGATGACCAGCACCTTGGCGCCGAGATCCACGAAGGGCATGAGCAGGTCGAGGTCGTGGCTGGCCTGGGCCCGCAGCGACTCGAGGTCGCCCTGCTCCCAGGCCGGCATCCCGCAGCAGCGCAGCCCGCGCACCACCCGGGCGTCGACGCCGTTCCGCTTCAGGACGTAGAGCGCGTCCTTCCCAAGCTGCGGCTGGTTGTGCTGCACGAAGCAGGTCTGGAAGAGCACCACCTCCCCTCCCGGCTCGGGCTGGATCAGTCCCTGCTTGTCGGCCCAGCGGTCGAACGGCTCGGCGGCGAAGTCGGGCAGCAGCTTGTCGCGGTGGACCCCAACCGTCTTCTCCAGCAGCACCCGGAAAGGCCGCACCCGGTTCATGAGGTTGGCCATCCCGAAGCTGGCCCGCGCCATGGCCGCGGCGCCGTCGGGGTCGTTGAGAACGCGCATCCGCAGCGTCTTCCCCTGCCCGCGCCGCTTCACCGCGCGCCAGCGGTGGACCAGCGCGGGGAAGTCGAGCTGGTACTCGTGCTTGTCACGCGGCGTGTAAGGGCACTGGACCTCGCAGAGCTTGCACTGGAAGCAGGCGTCCATCACCGCCCGCTCCTCCCCGGCGGTGACCCTGCGGACGTCGCCATCGTGTTGCTCGTCGATGGCCTTGAAGAGCAGCGGGAAGCTGTCGCAGTACTTGAAGCACATGCGGCAGCCGTGACAGATCTCGAAGGCGCGGTGGACCTCCCCGGCCAGCGCCTCGGGCTTCCAGTAGACCGGGTCGGCCGGGTCGTAGGAGAGGCCAGCGCTCGGCTGGTAGGAGATGCTCTTCGAATCGTCGCTCATGGTGGCAGTCTCCCGCGAGCCGGGCGAGATCACCAGAGACGAAGCACACCAGAGACGAAGGAGCCCGCGGCCCCCCCCCCGGGGGAGGGGAGGGAGGGGGCGACGAGCTCCAGGACCGCGCTCGGGTCAGGTCAGCTGATGGTCTTAAGCATCTTCTCGAAGCGCCCGGCGTGGGACTTCTCCGCCTTGGCCAGCGTCTCGAACCAGTCGGCGACCTCCTTGAACCCCTCGTCGCGCGCCGTCCTGGCCATGCCCGGGTACATGTCGGTGTACTCGTGGGTCTCGCCGTGAATGGCCGCCTTGAGGTTGAGGGTGCTGTCACCGAGCGGCAGGCCGGTGGCCGGATCGCCGACCACCTTGAGGAAATCGAGGTGGCCATGGGCGTGGCCGGTCTCACCCTCGGCGGTCTCGCGGAAGTTGGAGGCGACCTCCGGGTAGCCCTCCACGTCGGCGACCTTGGCGAAGTAGAGGTAGCGGCGGTTGGCCTGCGACTCGCCGGCGAAGGCGTCCTTCAGGTTCTGGTGGGTCTTGCTGCCCTTCAAGTTGGTCATGTGCATCCCTTCCTGGGTTGTCGGGTTCGTGGTGTTTCCTTGATATCGCGCCCCATCCGGTGCGTCGCTCGTCCCGTTTGGGGGCCAGGGCGAGCTGCGTTCTAGATGTTCTGCGAGAGGATCAGGTGGACGTACTGGGCCCGCTCGAAGGCCCCGGGGTCGTTGATCTGCTTCTGCGAGAGCGTCCCGCGGATCTCCTGGAGGTTGGAGTGGCCGCGCCGGTCCATCCACTCCTCGATTCCCTGGAGGACCTTGGCGAGGTGGGGCACCCCGTTGCGGGTCAGCGCCGAGGCCAGCTGCACCACGGTGGCCCCGGCCAGCAGCTGCTTCAGGGCGCCGGGGGCGTCGTGGACACCGGTCGAGGCGGCCAGGTCGAGCTGGACGCGCCCGTGCAGCAGCCCGATCCATCGCAGCGGCAGGAGCGCCTCGGCGGGCGTGGAGAGGCTCATCACGCTCTGCGGAGCCATCTTCTCCAGCGAGATGTCGGGCTGGAGGAAGCGGTTGAATAGCACCACTCCGGCCACCCCGGTCTGCTGCAGCTGGGCCACCAGGTTGGACAGCGAGGTGAAGTAGGGCGAGAGCTTCACCGCCACCGGGATCTTCACGGCCGCCTTGATGCCGGCCACCGCCTCGACATAGCGCCGCTCCACCTCCGAGCCGGGCAGCGACGGGTCGGCTTCGACCGCGTAGACGTTCACCTCCAGGGCGTCGGCGCCGGCGTCGGCGATCTGGCGGGCGTAGCCGGTCCAGCTCCCCGGGGCGCAGCAGTTGAGGCTGGCGATTACCGGGATGGCGAGCGCCTTCTTGGCGCGCTGCACCAGCGAGAGGTACTCGTGGGGCCCGACCCGCTGCGGCGGGAAGTAGGTGCGGGCCTCGGGGTTGGAGTCGGCGAACTTGCTGGCGGCCTCTTCCAGCAGCGTGTTGTCGGCTTCGATCTGCTCCTCGAAGAGCGAGCGGAGCACCACCGCCCCGGCACCGTGCTGCTCGGCCGCCTCCAGGTTCTCGACCCGGTTGGAGAGCGCCGAGGAGGCGAGCACCAGCGGGCTCGGGAGCTTCAGTCCAAGGTATTCGGTGCTGAGATCGGCCATCGGTGCTCCCCTGGGAGTTGGCTGCGAAGGGTCGAGTCGACAGGCTACCGGAAGGCGGCTGGAGCGGAGGGCCCAGGACGGGTGTAGTGCCGGGGCGGCCATTCCGCCACGCCGATCGACCCGCTATCGCCCGCCCCTTCCCTCCACCGTGGGTCAGGTCCCGGGCCGCACCGTCAACACCGGACAGGTGGAACGCCGGACCACCCGCTCGGCCACCGACCCCATCAGCGCATGCTGGATGCCGGTGCGGCCGTGGGTACCGAGCACCAGCAAGTCGGCCTTCTGCGCCTTGGCGAAGGCCAGGATCTCGTGGACCGGCTCGCCGATGGCGGTGGCGATCTCGACGTCGGCGATCCCCATCTTCTCGGCGATCGCCTTCCACTCCAGCAGGTGGCGGTGGGCCTGGTCGGAGAGCTCGTCCAGCATCTTGCTGGAGGCCACGAAGGAGCCGTCGGGGAAGGTGTAGCCGGGGACCGGGTAGGCGTGAAAGAGCGCCACCTTGGCGCCGTAGCGCTTGGCCACCTCGGCGGCCGCCTCCAGCGCGGCCCGCGAGGCATCGGAGAAGTCGATGGGACAGAGGATCCGCTTCCAGTCGGCGCTCGGCATGCGCTGCTCCCGTGGTTGGGCTGCGACGTCGGAGCGATCCTACGCCCCTCCCCGGGTTTTCGAGTCGCCCCGGAGCGGTGCCATCGCCCGGGGGAGGCAGGAGCGCACGGAGTCCCCCCCCCCGGGGGGGGGGGCGGGGGGGCCGGGCCGGCTACTTGTCGTTCCTGTCGTGGCGGCGCTCGATCTCGCGCGGACGTCCCGGGGAGCGCCGGGCGTCGGTGACGAACGAGCCGACCGCTGCCATGGCCTTGTCGAGGAAGGCCTCGAAGCGCCCCATCTCGTCGTCGGAGGGTGGCGGGTTCTCCAGCTCCTTCCACTCGCCGCGCGCCATCCGCCCTGGCAGGTCCTCGAGCTTTCCGGTCATGCGCGCCACCGGCTCGAAGACCAGGGTCTCCATCAGGAAGATCACCAGCGCAGCCAGCGCCGAGGCCAGCAGCACCACCAGCACCACCACCTGGAGCCGCAGCTCGTCGACTCCGGCCAGCAGCGGCGTGATCTCGTGCCGCTCCACCACCGCCCCGACCACCTTTCCCTCGCCGTCGAGGAGCGGGAAGACCCCGCGAGACCAGCTCCGGCCGTCGCGATCCTCACGCCCAATCAACGCGGGCGCTCGCGGCACCTGCGCCATCCGGTCCAGCCCCGCCAGCAGGGAGGCGTCGCCGCTGGTGTTGGCCACCTCCAGGAGCTCGGTCCGCGCCTCCCAGGTCACCGGGCGGCCGGTGACGCGCTGCCAGCTGATGCGGTCGAGCTGGCGCTTGTCGAGCAGCATGCCGAACTCGTCGCCGGTGAGCCGGGTGAGCCGGACCAGGAAGTTCTGGATGTCGCTCCCCAGCTCGACGTAGCCCAGCAGCTTCCCGCCCTGGCGCCAGGGACGAACCACCCGGACCGCGTAGGCGGTCCTCCCCAGCTCGATGCCGCGGGCCTCGGCCCCGGTGGCCATCGCCCGCTTGAGGCTAGGGCGCTTCACGACGTCCTCTTGGGTGTCTGGCCGGTGCACCCGCAGCCAGACGCCGGCTGCCGGATCGGCCGGGTGGAAGTACCAGTGGGTCACGCCGTGGGCGTCGCGGAGCCGTCGCAGCAGCGGCGCCGCCTCGGCCAGCAGCGCCACCCGGTCGCCGCGCGCGAAGGCGTCGGCCATCGACTCGTCCCGCTCGATGACGTCGAGCAGCGCCGAGAGCCGGTCCTGCTCGTCCGCCTCGATGCTGGCCAGCGCCGACGCCGCCTGCTGCACCTCGTGGAGAGCGGCCTGCTCGACCCCGCGAAGGTGGACGAACCTCATCAACACCGAGATGGCCACGGCGATGAGGGCCAGGCCGGCCACCAGCGGGACGATGAGCTTGAAGCGGATCGACCGGAGCACCCCGCCTCCCCTAGTAGCGCAACAGCGAGTGGACCCGGGGCGCGCCGAGCCGGGCCGCACCCCCCAGGAAGCCAAGCTCGACCACGAAGGAGTATCCGACCAGCTCGGCGCGCTGGCGCTCCACCAGCCGGCCCGCCGCCTCGGCGGTGCCGCCGGTGGCCAGCACGTCATCCACCACCAGCACCCGCTCCCCGGGCTGGAAAGCGTCCTGGTGCAGCTCCAGCACCGCCTCGCCGTACTCCAGGGCGTAGGCCTCGCGGATGGTCCGCCACGGCAACTTGCCCGGCTTGCGGACGATGGTGAGGCCGGCTCCGAGTTGGTAGGCGAGCGGCGCCGCGAAGACGAAGCCGCGCGACTCGATGCCGACGATCTTCTTGACCCGCTCGCCGCGCCAGTGCTCTGCCAGCGCGTCGATGACCTGCCTGAAGAGGCGCGGGTCGGAGAGGATGGGGGTGATGTCCTTGAAGACCACCCCGGGTCTCGGGAAGTCGGGGACCTCGCGAATGGCGGCGCGGACGGCGTCGAGCATGGAGCCTTCACTTACCACGGGCTCACGGCAGGAAGAGCAGCGGGTTGCGTGGCCGGGCGCCCTCGCGAACCTCGAAGTGGAGGTGCGGCCCCGAGCTCCGCCCGGTCTGGCCGACCCGGGCGATGGCCTGCCCGGCCTTGACCTGGTCCCCTTCCTCCACCAGCAGGGTGCTGCAGTGGGCGTAGAGGGTCACCAGCCCGCCCAGGTGCCGGAGGATGACGATGGAGCCGTAGCCGTTCTGCTCGCCGGCGTAGATGACGGCGCCGGCCGCGGCCGCGCCGATGGGCGTCCCCTCCGGCGCGGAGAGATCGATGCCGTCGTGGCGGCGCCCGGAGCGCACTCCGTAGCGGCCGTAGAGGACCCCCTTGAGCGGCCACGCCAGCCTGGCCTTGACCGCCGCCGCGGGGCGCTCCGGCTCCCCGCGGGTCGCCTGACCGGCCGGGCGCTCGCCGCCCGGGGGCCGGCCGCCGCCGGTCTCGTCCAACCCGACCACCCGGCTCGCCCCCGGCACGAAGAGCTCGGTGCCGACCGCCACCTGCTTCGGGTCGACGATGCCGTTCTCCTCGAGCAGATCGGCCGGTGCCACCCCGTAGGCGCGGGCGATCCGGTAGACGGTCTCTCCCGGACGCACCACGTGGACCACCCCCACCACCTCGGGCTCCTGGTGGTACTCGCTGGCGGCCAGCGGGATGGGGAGCTTCCGCGCCGCGCCTGGCGTGCCTGGAGTGGGGCGCTGCGCCGGCTTCGACGAGACGCAGGCGGCCAGCCAGAGGGCGGCGGCGGCGAGCGCCGCCAGGCGGATCAAGGCGCCCCTCGCCTCTCACGCCGGCTCACGGTCCGGGCTCCCGCGGGAAGCCGGGGAGCAGCACGGCCTGCAGCGGACCGAGCGCCGCGCCGTCGGTGGCGTCGAGCTGGATGGGGGTGACCGAGGCCAGCCCCTCCTCCATGACGGCGTTGCAGTCGGAGCCGGGGATGTCGTGGTTGACCGCGCCGCCCTCGCCGCCGATCCAGTAGTAGCGCCGGCCGCGCGGGTCGAGCTTCTCCACCACCTGGTTGCCGTAGGTCCGCTTCCCGAGCCGCGCCAGCCGCCACCCGCGCACCGCCCCGGCCGGCACGTTGACGTTGAGGAGCATGGGGCGGGCCGGTCGCCAGGCCACCAGGGCGTGGGCCAGCTCGGCCGCCAGCCGGGCCGCCTGCGTGAAGTCGTGGGGCGGCCCCGACGCCAGCGAGACCGCGATGGCCGGGACCCCGAGCAGCGCCCCCTCCATGGCGGCGGCGACGGTGCCTGAGTAGTGGACGTCGTTGCCGAGGTTGGGGCCGTGGTTGACGCCCGAGATCACCAGGTCCGGCCACTGGTCCTTGAGCACCAGGTTCATGCCGACGTAGACCGCGTCGGTGGGCGTGCCGTCTACGGCGTACCAGCGCGGCGCCAGCTCCGAGAGCCTGAGCGGGCGGTGGAGCGAGATGGCGTGGGAGGAGGCCGACTGCTCGCGGTCGGGGGCGCAGACCCAGACCTCGTCCCCAGCGAAGGCGGCGGCCAGCGCACGCAGTCCTGCCGCGTGGACGCCATCGTCATTGGAGAGGAGCACCCGCACCGCCGGGGAATCTATCAGCGGGACCGGTGGGCGGGAAGCGCGGGGGCCGGATCGCGACGGCGCCAGTCCCTGGCGGCGCCGTCGCAAGATGCGAGGAACTCCTCTTGGCCTGGCCGCAAGCAGCGCCCCGCGGCGGTGGTGTGGGCGGGCGCGCCGCGGGTGTCCGTGCCGAAGGAGATCTTGGAGGAGAACCTGCTCGAACCTTGCGACGCCGCCACTAGAGGCCGGCGGCGTCGCGATCGAGCCCCTGATCCTGGAAGGAGGCCGGGTCCTCAAGCGCCTCCAGGTGGGTGAAGACGGTGGCATTGGGGATGGCCGCGCGCACCTCGGCCTCGATCCGCTCGGCCAGTTCGTGGCCGCTCCGGACGGTCCAGCCGCCTGGCACCAGCAGGTGCATGGAGATGAAGCGGCGCGCCGCCGCCTGGCGTGTCCGCACCGCGTGGAACTGGAGCTCCGGCCCCTGGTGGCGCGCCAGCACCGCCTTGAGCGCCGCCTGCTCGTCGGGGGCCAGCGCCGTGTCGAGCAGCCCGAGCGCCGAGCGGCGCAGCAGCTTGACGCCGGTCCAGACGATCTGGGCCGCCACCGCCAGCGCCATGATCGGGTCGAGGATGTTCCAGCCGGTGAGCGCGACCAGGCCAATGGCCACCAGCACGCCGGCCGAGGTCCAGACGTCGGTCAGCAGGTGGTGGGCGTCGGCCTCCAGCGCGATCGAGTGGTGGCGCTTGCTGGCAGCCAGCAGCACGCGGGAGACCACCAGGTTGACCAGCGACGCCCCGGTGGAGACCACCGCGCCCCAGCCGACCTGCTCCAGGGGACGCGGGTCGAGCAGCCGGGTCAACGCGGTCCAGCCGATGCCGACCGCCGCCAGCAGGATCAGCGCCCCCTCGGCGCCGCTGGCGAAGTACTCGGCCTTCTCGTGGCCGTAGGCGTGCTCGTCGTCGGGCGGTCGCGCCGCCACCATCAGCATGACCAGCGTGATGATGGCCGCCGCCAGGTTGACGAGCGACTCGAGCGCGTCGGAGAGCATGCCGACCGAACCGGTCAGACGCCAGGCCGCCGTCTTCATGCCGATGGTCACCACCGCCGCCGCGATGGAGAGGAAAGCGAACCGGCGCAGGTCGCCGATGGGCGCCGTGGCGGTGGTCATGCGGCCAGGCTGGGCGCTAGCCGTCCGAGGCGGCCTTGACCGTGGAGATGGCGCCGATCTTCTCCAGGACCAGGGCCTTCGTGAACTCGCGGTTGAGGCGGGCGATGAACTTCACCTTGATGCCCTTGGGGCAGGCACCCTCGCACTCGTAGTGGTTGCTGCAGTTGCCGAAGCCGAGGTCGGCCATGGCCCTGACCATGGCGGCGACGCGCTGGGGCGCCTCCACCTGGCCCTGCGGCAGCTCGGCCAGCTGCGAGACCTTGGCGCCGGCGAAGAGCATGGCCGCGCTGTTGGGGCAGGCGGCCACGCAGGCGCCGCAGCCGATGCACTCGGCCGCGTCCATGGCGTAGTCGGCCTCGGGCTTGCCGACCAGGATGGCGTTGCCGTCCGGCACGCCGCCGGTGTGGCAGGAGACGTAGCCGGCCGTCTGGATCAGCTTGTCGAGCGCGCCGCGGTCCACGACCAGGTCTCGCAGGATGGGGAAGGCCCGGGCCCGCCACGGCTCGATGTAGATGGCGTCCCCGTCCTTGAACTTCCGCATGTGCAGCTGGCAGAGCGTGGTGCGCTCGTGGCCGCCGTGCGCGACTCCGTTGACGACCGCGGAGCACATCCCGCAGATGCCTTCGCGGCAGTCGTGGTCGAAGGCGATGGGGTCCTGGCCGGCCTTGATCAGCTCCTCGTTGACGACGTCCAGCATCTCCAGGAAGGAGTGGTGGGGCGTGATGTTCTTGGCCTGGTAGGTCTCGAAGCGTCCGGCCTTGTCGGGGGCCGGCTGCCGCCAGACGATGAGCTTGAGGTTCATGGTCCCGTGTTGATTGGCGTGGGCGCTCATTACTTGTAGCTCCGGACGGCGAGGTGGACATTCTCGAACTTCAGCGGCTCCTGGTGCAGCTCCGGCGCCTTGCCCGTCCCCTTGAACTCCCAGGCCGCGGAGTAGGTGAAGTTGGCGTCGTCGCGCATGGCCTCCCCGTCCGGGTACTGGTGCTCCACCCGGAAGTGGCCGCCGCAGGACTCCTCGCGGTGCAGGGCGTCGCGAGTGAGCAGCTCGGCGAAGTCGATGAAGTCGGCGGTGCGGCCGGCATTCTCGAGCTGCTGGTTGAGCTCCTCGCCCGAGCCGCCCACCTTGACGTTCTTCTGGAACTCCTCGCGGATGGCCGGGATCTTCTGCAGCACCTCGTTGAGCGACTGCTCGCTCCGCGCCATGCCGACGTTGTTCCACATCAGCACTCCGACCTCTCGCATGAACTCGGTGACGGTCTTCTTGCCGTTGACGCCGAGCATGCGGTCGCGCTCCGCCTTGACGTCGGCGATCGACTTGACGCACTCGGGGTTGTCGGCCTTCACCTGGCCAGGCCTGGTCTGCGCCAGGTAGTTGGCGATCGTGAAGGGGATGACGAAGTAGCCATCGGCCAGCCCCTGCATCAGCGCGCTGGCGCCGAGCCGGTTGGCCCCGTGCACCGAGAAGTTGGCCTCGCCGAGCACGAAGAGGCCGGGGATGTTGCTCTGCAGGTTGTAGTCCACCCAGAGGCCGCCCATGGAGTAGTGCGGGGCCGGGTAGATGCGCATGGGGCGCTGGTAGGCGTTCTCGTCGGTGATCCGCTCGTACATCTCGAAGAGGTTGCCGTACCGCTCGCGGATGGTGCCCTCTCCCAGCCGCGCGATGGAGGCCGCGAAGTCGAGGTAGACGCCACGGCCGCCGGGACCGACGCCGCGCCCCTCGTCGCACTGCTCCTTGGCGGCGCGCGAGGCGATGTCGCGGGGGGCGAGGTTGCCGTACGACGGGTACTTGCGCTCGAGGTAGTAGTCGCGGTCCTCCTCGGGGATCTGGCTGGGCGCCTTGTTGCAGTCTTCCTTCTTCTTGGGCACCCAGATCCGGCCGTCGTTGCGAAGCGACTCGGACATGAGCGTCAGCTTCGACTGGTAGTCGCCGGACTGGGGGATGCAGGTCGGGTGGATCTGCGTGTAGCAGGGGTTGGCCAGGTAGGCGCCCTTCTTGTGCGCCTTCCAGATGGCCGAGACGCTGCAGCCCATGGCGTTGGTAGACAGGTAGAAGACGTTGACGTAGCCACCGGTGGCCAGCACCACCGCGTCGCCGACGTGGCTGCGGACCTCGCCGGTGACGAGGTCGCGCACGGTGATGCCCTTGGCCTCGCCATCCACCACCACCAGATCGAGCATCTCGGTGCGAGGGAACATCTTCACGGTGCCGAGGCCGATCTGGCGCGAGAGGGCCGAGTAGGCGCCCAGCAGGAGCTGCTGGCCGGTCTGGCCCCGTGCGAAGAAGGTGCGGGAGACCTGGGCGCCGCCGAAGGAGCGGTTGTCGAGGTAGCCGGCGTAGTCACGCGCGAACGGCACGCCCTGGGCCACGCACTGGTCGATGATGTTGTTGCTGACCTGGGCCAACCGCCAGACGTCGGCCTCGCGGGCGCGGAAGTCGCCGCCCTTGATGGTGTCGTAGAAGAGCCGGTAGATGCTGTCTCCGTCGTTCGGGTAGGCCTTGGCGGCGTTGATCCCGCCCTGGGCCGCGATCGAGTGGGCGCGGCGGGGGCTGTCCTGGTAGCAGAACGCCTCCACCTGGTAGCCGAGCTCGGCCATCGAGGCCGCGGCGGAGGCCCCGGCCAGGCCGGTGCCGACGACCAGGACCTTGTACTTGCGCTTGTTGGCCGGGTTGACCAGCTTCAGTGAGTCGAAGCGGTGCTTGTCCCAGGAGTCCTGGATCTTGCCGGTAGGTGCCTTGCCATCGAGGATCACGGTTGTTCCCCTTACTTGGCGATGAGGCCGAAGAAGATGGCGACGGGAATCGAGCCGTAGCCGAGGAGGAAGATCACGGAGAGGACCGTGCCGAATTTCACGAAGCCGGGCATGGTCTTCGGGTTGTTGAGACCGAGCGACTGGAAGGTGCTCTGGATGCCGTGCGACATGTGGAGGAAGAGCGACACCATCGAGATGACGTAGGCCCCCATCGTGAACGCCTTGCCGAACCCGCCGGCGACCATGGCGAAGACGTCGAAGCGGCCGAGGGTGTCCTGCACCTGCACGATCTCCATGCCCGGGACCGAGCGGATCGTGAAGTGGAAGAGGTGGAAGACGATGAAGCCGCCGAGCCAGAGCCCGGTCCAGATCATGTTCTTGCCGGCGAAGCTGGTGCGGAGCCGGCGGTCGACCGCGTAGGGGGTCGGGTTGGCCCTGTTGTTCTCGAGCGTGATCTGGATGGAGATGACCAGGTGGAAGGCCACCGCGGTCAGCATCACCACCCGGGTCAGCCAGACCACCGCCGCCAGCGAGTGGAGCTTGGCGGCGTAGGCGTTGATGCCATCAGCGCCCGCGAAGATGCTCAGGTTTCCGAGCAGGTGGCCGACGACGAACAGGACCATCAGCAGGCCCGTGATCGCCATCACGACCTTTCTTCCGATGGAGTCCGAGAGCAGTCGCATGAAGTTGGTCCCTTCTTCCTCAAGTGTAGGTCCGGCCTGCTGGGGCCGGCGTCCTGGCAAATTGAACGGCGCGGGGGGGGTACCCGGTTGAAGCGGGAGCGCATGGTACGAGATCTGGCGCTCGATGTAGTGATCAAGCTCAGGTCGCAGGTGTTTTTCCTGGCCTGTTATCGCCTTTCCAGGTCGATATTGCCTTCGCGGCGGGGCACCCACCACCTGCTCTTCTCCGCTCGCCATCTGTCTAGACCGGTGCCAAGATCTCCTTGGTTGGCGCGGCGCGGGTGAGGAGGGCAGCGATGGTGACTGTGTCGAAGCGACCACGGCCGGGACTGGAGCCGGAGTACTGCAAGGGCTGCAACCGCTGCGTCGAGGCCTGCGCCCACGGTTGCATCGTGCCCGGCCAGGAGATCAACGCTCTGACCGGGCTGATACCGGTCTCGCTCCACCTCGAGGAGTGCAACGGCTGTTCGCTCTGCGTCGATGCTTGCCCCGAGCCCCATGGCTTGCTGATGCCCGAAACCACCACGCCCCGCCCGCGGCCGGTGCCGGTCGACCTTCCCGACCAGCGGCTGCCGCTCCCCGAGGGGAGACCGCTGATCCTGAAGGGAGTGCACGCCTCGGCGATCGGCGCGTTGCTGGCCGGGTGCCGCCACTTCTTCGGCTACCCCATCACCCCCTCGACCGAGGGGGCCGAACTGATGGCCCGGCTTCTGCCCCAGCTCGACGGCCACTTCGTGCAGGCGGTGAGCGAGGTGGCGGCCGTCAACATGATGTACGGCTGCGGCGGGGCCGGCCTCCCCTGCCTGACCTTCACCTCCTCTCCCGGCTTCAGCCTGATGCTGGAGGGGGTGAGCTACATGATCGGCGCCGAGGTGCCGGGGGTGATCGTCAACGTCATGCGTGGCGGCCCCGGGCTCGGCAACATCGGCCCCGAGCAGTCGGACATCAAGTTGCTCTGCCGTGGCCTCGGCCACGGCGGCACCCACGCCATCGTGCTGGCGCCGGCCACCCCCCAGGAGATGCTCGACTTCACGCAGCTCGCCTTCGCGCTGGCCTTCGAGTACCGCAACCCGGTGATGATCGCCGCCGACGGCTACCTCGGCCAGATGACCGGCAAGGTGATCCTGCCGGCGGCTGCGGTGAAGCCAGGGCTCCCGGCCTGGGCGGTCTTCGGCGACGCCGCCCACCGCGGCAATCTCATCAACTCCATCTACCTGGCGGAGGCCGACCTCGAGGCCCACAACCGCCATCTGCAGGCCAAGTACCTGAAGATGATCAAGGCCGAGCAGCGCGCCGACCTCTACCGCTGCGGCGACGCCGACGTGCTGCTGGTGGCCTGCAACACGCCGGCCCGCATGGCCAAGGGGGCGGTGCGGGCGCTTCGCGACGAGGGGATCGCCGCCGGCCTCTTCCGCCCTCAGACGCTCTGGCCCTTCCCCATCAAGGCGCTCAAGCCGCTGCTCGCCGAGATCCGGCAGATGGTGGTGGTGGAGGCGAGCGACGGGCAGCTGGAGGACGAGCTTCGACTGGCCCTCTCCCACGCCGGCGTGGGCGAGGGGATCGACATCCGCCACGTGCGGCGGATGGGCGGCGTCCTCCCTTCCCAGGGCGAGATCGTCGCCGGCGTGCGGACCGCGCTGAAGCGGAGGGCGACGGCGTGAGCACCTTCTACGACCGGTTCGAGCGGCACGATCACGCCGTCGGCTTGAAGGCCAGGACCACCCACTACTGCCCCGGCTGCGGGCACGGCCTGGTCCACAAGCTGATCGGCGAGGCCATCGAGGCCCTCGGCCTGCAGGACCGGGTGGTGGCCATCTCGCCGGTCGGCTGCAGCGTCTTCCTCCACTACTATCTCGACGTCGGCAACACCCAGGCCGCCCACGGCCGCGCCCCGGTGGTCGGCCTCGGCCACAAGCTGGCCAACCCCGAGGCCATCGTCATCAGCTACCAGGGGGACGGCGACCTGGCCTCCATCGGCCTCGGCGAGATCATCCAGGCCGCGCAGCTCGGCCTCCCCTTCACCGTCATCTTCGTCAACAACGCCATCTACGGCATGACCGGCGGCCAGCTCGCCCCCACCACGCTGATGGGACAGCGGACCTCCACCAGTCCAACCGGTCGGAACCGCCACATGGGGTCGCCGCTCCGGATGGCCGAGCTGATGGCGCAGATCGACGGGTCGGCCTACGTGGAGCGGGTGGCGCTCTTCGACCCCAAGCAGCGGGTCCGCGCCGGCAAGGCCATCAAGAAGGCGCTCAAGGTCCAGGCCGACCGGATCGGCTTCGCCTTCGTCGAGGTACTGGCGGAGTGCCCGACCCACCTCGGCCTGACGCCTCCAGAGAACGAGAAGTGGGTGGCGGAGAAGATGGTCCCGGTCTTCCCGCTCGGCGTGAAGAAGGAGATCGCCGCCGGCGAGCCCTTCCCGCCCTGGAGGCCACCGTCCCACGACCCGGCCGAGCTGCTCCGGGTCATCGGGGCCACCGCGGCGCCGGTGCGGCGCTTCTGCACCGGCTTCCCCCGGGCCGTCTTCGGCGACGACATCGCCCTCAAGCTGGCCGGCGCGGGGGGCGACGGCGCCCAGACCGCCGCGCTGCTCCTCACCAAGGCGGCCATCAACGAGGGGTTCGACGCCACCCACATCCCGAGCTACGGCCCCGAGTCGCGCGGCGGTACCTCCTACGCCGACGTCCGCATCGCCGAGAGCGAGGTGCTCTCGCCGGCCGCCCCGCACCCGCACGCGCTGGTGGCCTTCAACGCCCCGAGCCTGGCCCGCTTCGGCCCCGAGGTGCAGCCAGGGGGCGTGGTGATCCACGACTCGACGGTGGTCACCGCGGCGCCGCCGCTCCCGCCCGGGGTCCGCTCGGTGCCGGTCCCCTGCACCGCCATCGCCCAAGAGCTGGGGCAGAAGATGGTGAAGAACATGGTGGCCCTCGGGGCGCTGGTCGCGGCCACCCGGCTCTTCCCGCCCGAGACGCTGGTGGCCGCGGTGCACCAGGCGCTCGGAGCCAAGCGGCAGCTGCTCTCGGTCAACGAGGAGGCTCTGGCCCGCGGCCGGCGCGCCGCCGAGGAGGCGCTGTCGCGCGCGGTGGTTGTCTAGTGCTAGTGCCCCGCCTCATGGGAAGCACGGATTCGCCCCGTGGTAGCGTGGCGCCATGGCCGGGCCCACCGAACACCACGCCGTGATCGTCACCGACGCCTGGGACGAGACCGGCGGGCTGCGCGCGGTCCGGCTCCAGCTTCCCCCCGAGGTGGCGGCGCGGCACCATCGCCCCGGCCAGGTAGTCAAGGTCAAGGTGGTGACCGGCGAGGCCTACTTCGCGCTGGCCACCGCTCCGGCCGCCGGCGGTCGCGGCGAGCTGCTGGTGAAGCGGGGCGGCCCTGTTGGCGACGCGGTGGCGGCGGCGGCCACCCCCGGCGCGGCGCTGCAGGTGACGGCCCCCTTCGGCCGCGGCTTCCCGTTCGAGGAGGCGCTGGGGCGCGACGTGCTGCTCTTCGCCGCCGGCTCGGGCATCGCCCCCATCCGCTCGCTGGTGCAGGCGCTGCTGGCGCGGCGGGACGAGGTCGACCGGGTGGTGCTCTTCTATGGACAGCGGCGCGGCGCCGAGTTCGCCTACCGGGCCGAGCACCTCGGCTGGGAGCGGCGCGGCGTGCGGGTGGTGCTCTGCCCCTCGGACGAGGATGACACCTGGCCCGGGGTCCACGGCCGGGTCCAGGAGGCGGCCCACGCCCTCGACTGGGGCGGCGCCCGCCCGGCCCAGGCCACCGCCTTCGTCTGCGGCATGTCACCCATGGTGAGTGACGTCCGCGCCGCGCTGGCCGCGGCCGGCGCCCCTCCCGAGCGCGTCCACGTGAACTTCTAGTGCCCACATGATCAACAAGACTTCGCTCCAGCGCTACGTCCTGCTCGGCCTGGTGGTCTTCTCGGTGGCGCTCACCGTGGTGCTGGTCTCCCCCTTCTGGACCGCGCTGCTGGTGGCGGCGGTCCTGGCCGCGGCGATGCGGGGCCCGATGACCTGGCTGGCGGCGCGGCTGCGCGGCCGGCGCGAGTGGGCCGCCGGCCTGCTGGTGCTGATGCTCATCGTGGCGCTGGTCATCCCGGTGGCGGCGCTGTTCACCGTCATCGCCGGGCAGGCGGTCGAGGGGGTCAAGTGGCTGCGCGAGGCGCTGGCGTCGCAGGGCATCGCCGGGATGGTGGCCCGCCTGCCGCTCTGGCTGGAGCCGCTGGGGCGCCACATCATCACCTCCCTGCCCCGGTTGCTGACCGAGTTGGAGCGGATGGTGGGGTCCGGCGGCGGCCAGGCCTTCTCGGTGCTGGGCGGCATCCTCGCCGCCACCGGCGGCGCCATCGTCAGGCTGCTGGTGGCGCTGGTGGCGCTCTACTTCTTCCTCGTCGACGGCCACAAGCTGGTGGCCTGGCTCGACGCCAACGCCCCGCTGGCGCCTGGCCAGTTCCGCGAGCTGGTCGGCGAGTTCCGCCGCACCGCGATTTCGGTGCTGGTGGCCACGGTGGCCACCGCCGGGATCCAGGCCGGGGCGGCGCTCATCGGCTTCCTGCTGGCCAGGGCCCCGGGGCCGCTCTTCCTCACCACCGTCACCTTCCTGGTGGCGCTGGTGCCGGCCGTGGGCGGGACGGTGGTGGTGCTGGCGGTGGCGCTGATCCAATACGCCACCGGCCACGAGCTGGCGGCGCTCTTCCTGCTGATCTGGGCGTTCGGCGTGGTCTCGTTGGTCGATACCCTGGCCCGCCCCTACCTTCTTCGCGGGGGGCTGTCGCTCCCCATCGGCATCGTCTTCCTGGCCCTGCTCGGCGGCGTGGCCGCCTTCGGCATCATCGGCGTGCTGCTGGGACCGCTGGTGGTCACCTTCCTCATCGCCGCGCTCCGCATCTGGCGGCGCGACGTCGAGGAGCGGGATGAAGTGGCGCCCGGCGGGCCTGAGCCCGGGTCGGGGCACTAGTGCCCCCATCCACCAGGAGTGCGGAGATCGCCCCAGCTGATATCATGCCTTCCACGCCGGCCGGACCAGGAGACCATCATGAGCCACGGGCACGACGACGATGAACTCGAAGTCCTCGAGGGCGACGAAGCGGCGCCGGAGGTGGGGCGGCACCGCGACGTGGGGCGGGAGATGCTGGAGACGGCCATCGGCGACCTGAAGCGCTTGCCGCCGGTGACCGTGGCGCCGACCGCCACGGTGGCGCGCGCCGCCGAGCTGATGCGCAAGAAGAAGGTGGGCGCGGTGCTGGTGAAGAAGGGGTCGGCGCTGGTCGGCATCTTCACCGAGCGGGACCTGGTGAGCAGGGCCATGGCGACCCCCCGCTGGGCCAGCGCCCCGGTGAAGAAGTTCATGACCTCCAGGCCGGAGACGCTCAAGCTGGCCGACCCGGTCGCCTACGCCCTCAACAAGATGAGCGTGGGGCGCTTCCGCCACGTGCCACTGCTCGACGGGCGCGGCCGGCTGGCCGGCATCATCTCCATCCGCGACATCGTCGACTTCATCGTCGAGCTCTGCCCGGAGGAGATCCTCAACCTTCCGTCGCAGCCCGACCTGGCCATCCCCCACAGCCCAGACGGCGGCTGAGCCGACCCTCCGGGAACCCGGCGAAACCCTGGGAGGCCCGGTCGTCCGGCTGCCTCGGGGCACTGGAATGGCCGCCTGGTTCGCGGCGGCGGAATCCTGGGGTCATGGGCCTGGCGCCGGGGCGCGGGCGCGATCCTCGAGCGCGTCGGCCTCGGCCGCCTGGCCGGCCACGCGCAAGGCCTCGGCCAAGCCGCGCAGCACTTCGGGCGAGCCGGGATCCCCGGCCAGGCGATCCCGCCATGCGGTGATCGCCTCGTCGAGCGTCCGCCTCGCCTGCTGGCCCTGTCCGCCGCGATCCAGCGCCCAGGCGAGCCGGAAGAGCAGCTCGGGGCCGGCCACCTCGGCGACGGGAGGATCGACCGCGGCGGCCCGCTGCAGCGCCTCCCGGACCTCGGCGTACCGCTCCAGCCGCAGCAGCGCCCAGGCCATCGTCACCCACCCCTGGCCGGAACGCGGCCGGTACGCCTGCAGCGCGCGGCACTGGGCGACCGCCTCGTCGGCGCGCCCCAGCCGCAGCAGGCCCTCCGCCAGGCGGGTGTGCGCCGCGGTCGACTGGGGCCAGGCCTCCAGCGCCACCCGGTACTGCTCCAGCGAGCGCCCCGCGTCCACCCCGCCTCGCCGCGCCAGGAACAGGTCGCGGGTGTCGAGCAGGATCCCGTAGTTGAGCCGCAGCCATGGGTCGCCCGGTCGCGCCGCCAGGGCGGAGCGATAGGTGGCGTCGGAGACCTCGAACGGCTCGGCGGCTCCCATTTCCTTCTCCCGCTCCAGGGCCCGCACCTGCCCGCCGTGGTCCGACTGCCCGGAGAGCGGCGGGCGGCGGAGCCGAGCCAGCACCTCCTTGGCCACCCGGTAGCGATCGAAGCCGGTGAAGGCGAGCCGCTCGATGCAGGTCCCGAGCGCAGGGGGCGCCCTCGGAACCGCCCCGGTCCGCCACCCGGCCGGCAGCGCCCCCTCCACCGCGGGGAGCAGCGCCGCGGCCAGCCGGTAGTTCCCGGCCGGCGTGAGGTGGACGTGCTCGTAGAAGAGATCGCTCCCAGGCAGGCCATGGTCGCTGGCCTCTGCCAGGGCGGCGGCGCCGTCCACCAGACGCACCCCGGTTCCGGCCGAACCGGCCACCCGCCGGATGATGGCGTCGATGCGGCTGTCGGCCCTGAAGCGGAGCGTATCGAGGTCCCGGGCCCGGGTCAGCCTGGTACCAGCCCCGGCCTGGTCGCCACTAGCCAGCGCCAGCAGGCCGATCCGGTACTGCAGCTCGGCGTGCTCGGCGTCAATCGCCTCGGCGCCCCGCCAGGCCTCCGCCGCCTCGGCGAAGCGCCCTCCGGCCTCCAGCCGTTCACCTTCCGTGAATCGGGCCCGCCAGCCGCTCAGTTGCTCCTCTCCGAGCCCGGGGCGATGCAACGAGGCGAGCGGGGCGAAGTCGCGGAGCCGGGTGCCCATGGTGCTGACCACCACCTGGGCCCCGCCGGCACGGGCGGCTGTCACCGCGTCGGCCAGGTTGCGCTCGAAGCCGCCGTAGACCGCCTCCATGGCCGGATCGCCGGCGCGGAGCTGCTGCGCCAGGAACATCTCCATCCCGCCCCAGCGGGCCGGCCCGCCACCACCGGTGATCAGGCGGTTCAGCCCGGTCACCAACTGGCCGATCCGGGTACCGCCGAGCGCCACCGTGGCCCGGATGAGCGGCAGGCTGCCGGGGCGGGAGGTGAGCACGGTGCCGCTGCCGAAGGGTCCGACCACCTCGTTGTTGCCGGCGTAGATGACGAAGAGGTCGCCCTGCTTGCCGGCCAGCTCCCGGGCGATGGGGAGCATGACGTGGGAGTTGATGGCCACCACGCCGGAATTGATCACCTCGAAGCGGACGCCGGGGTGGCGTTCCGCCAGCATCACCTCGAGGAAGCGGCCGAAGCCGAAGCCCGGCTCGGGGTCCCCCTGCGCGGCCGACTCGCCGAGGATGAAGATGCGGAAGGTGCGCCCTTGCTTGGTCGCGGGGATGACCAGGGGACTGGGGCTGCGGGCCAGCCCGGGCGGAAAGAAGCGGCGCCCGAAGTCTGGATTCTCGCAGGAGGCCGGCTGCCCCTTGACCTGGCACGGCACGGTGAAACCGGGAGGGTAGCCGATCCCGGCCAGCCGCAGCCCGCCTTCCAGCAGGCCGAGGAGCAGCAGCGGGAGCACCAGCACCGAGACCAGGCGAAAGGCCAACGCCCTGGCCGGCGAGAGCGGGGCGGTGGCGGTGGTGACGGGCGAGTTGGAGCGCTTTCTCACGTGGCCTCGTTAGTGCCGCGACCCAGGCACTGCCGGTCCAACCGTTCTGTCTAGAACAGCGCGTAGATGAAGGGAGCCAAGGCGCTCCCCTGCGTCAACACCAGCAGGGCGCCGAGCAGGACCAGCACCACCGCGATGGGGAAGATCCACCACTTCTTCCCGGCCCGCAGGAACTCGAAGTACTCGGAGATGATGCGGATCTTGGACACGCTGGCTCCTCCCCCCTACCAGAGCTTCCGGTGGTCCACGCGCCGGCCCGGATCCCGCCGTGACCAGTAGCTGGCGGCGCCGCGGTCCGGCTTGAGCTCCAGGAAGCGCTTCCCGGCCAGGCGCGCCGCCAGTGCGATGGGGGTCACCACCAGGGAGAAGATTGCGACCAGCAGCAGGCGCGAGGTGAACCAGCCGAGCGTGAAGGCCAGCCCCATCCAGGGACGGTAGAGCGGCCTGAGCCAGGCCGGAGCCAGGAGGCCCAGCAGCAGCAGCCCAGAGCCCAGCGCGGTGAGCAGGTCGAGTGGCGCCAGGTGCGGGCCGCGCCGCCCCAGCCAGAGCCCAGCCATCATCAGGGCCGCCCCGACCAGCAGCCCGAAGCGGCGCAACGGGCGCGGTGTGAGGTCGAGCGCGCCGAGCGCGTTCTTCACATCCTCAATCAAGCTCACGGGGGCCTCCCTCCTCGCCGGGCGGCAGCGGCGGCTGGCCGGCCTTTAGGAGCAGGTGGTTTCCAAGCACCAGCGCGTCGATCCCGGTCTGCATGAAGCAGCGCCAGGCGTCTCGCGGCGACTCGACGATCGGCTCGCCGCGCACGTTGAAGGAGGTGTTGACCAGCACCGGGCAGCCGGTGAGCCGGCCGAACCGCTCGAGAAGAGCGTGGTAGCGCGGGTTGTCGTCGGGGTGGACGGTCTGGACACGGGCCGAGCCGTCGACGTGGGTGACGGCTGGGATCTCCGAGCGGACCACGTCGCGGGCCGCCAGCCCGCGCCGGCCCGCCTCCTCGTCGGTGAGAGGGCGGAGCCGCTTCACCCCGGCCACCAGGAGCATGTACGGGCTCTCGCCCTCGAGCTCGAACCAGTCGGCGGCCCGCTCCACCGGAACCGACGGCGCGAAGGGCCGGAAGCCCTCGCGGAACTTGATGGCGAGGTTGAGCCGCCGCTGCATGTCGGGCGCGCGCGGGTCCGCCAGGATGGAGCGGTTGCCGAGCGCCCGCGGCCCGAACTCCATCCGCCCCTGGAACCAGCCGACCACCCGACCCCCGGCCAGCAGGCCGGCCACCTCGTCGAGGAGCGGCTCGTCGTCGAGCCGGAGACTCGGCAGGCCGCGGGAGGCCAGGAAGGCGGCGACGGCCGCGTCGTCGTAGGCCGGGCCGAGCTGGGAACCACGCTGAAGGTCGCGCCCGCTCCTGGGCGTGGCCGGCTGGCCGAAGTGGTGGTGGTGGACGGCGTAGGCGGCACCGAGCGCGCCGCCGGCGTCTCCGGCCGCCGGCTGGATCCAGAGCCGATCGAAGATCCCGGCCCGCTGCAGCCTCCCGTTGGCCACGCAGTTGAGGGCCACGCCGCCGGCCAGGCAGAGGTCGCGCTGCCCGGTCTCGCGCCGCACCGTCCGCGCCATGCGCAGCACCGCCTCCTCGATCACCTCCTGGATGGAGCGGGCCAGGTCGAACTCGCGCTGGGTGAGCGGCGCCTCGGGCCGCCGGGCCGGCCCCCCGAACAGCCCCGCGAAGCGCTCGCCGGTCATGCGCAGCCCGGCCCCGAACTCGAAGCAGGACATGTCGAGCCGCAGCGAGCCGTCCTCCTTGAGGTCGATGAGCCGCTCGCGGATCAGGGCGGCGTAGCGAGGCTCACCGTAGGGCGCCAAGCCCATCAGCTTGTACTCGCCGGAGTTGACCTTGAAGCCGCAGAAGCCGGTGAAGGCCGAGTAGAGCAGGCCGAGCGAGTGCGGGAAGCGCAGCTCGGCCTGGAGTTCGATGCGACCGCCGCGCCCGGCACCCCAGGTGGTGGTGGCCCACTCGCCCACCCCGTCCATGGTGAGCACGGCCGCCTCCTCGAACGGGGACGGGAAGAAGGCCGAGGCGGCGTGCGACTCGTGGTGCTCGGCGAAGAGGACCGGCCCGCGGTAGGCGAGCGCCTCGGCCACCAGGTCGGGCACCCAGAGCTTCTGCCCCAGCCAGGCCGGGATGGCCTGGATGAAGGCCGGCAGGCCGCGCGGCGCGTAGGCGAGGTGAGTCTCGAGCAGCCGCTCCAGCTTGAGGAACGGCTTGTCGTAGAAGGCGACCGCGTCGAGGTCGGAAGGCGCCAGGCCGCCCTCGGCCAGGCAGGCCCGGGCCGCCCGCAGCGGGAAGCCGGCGTCGTGCTTGCGCCGGGTGAATCGCTCCTCCTGGGCCGCCGCCACCACGCGGCCATCGCGCAGCAGGCACGCGGCCGAGTCATGGTAGTAGGCGGAGATCCCGAGGATGTTCATTCGCACCGGCGCGGAGGGCGGCGGGCCGCTCGCGTCCCGACCCGGCCTGGGGAGGCCCCTCGCCCCGATCCATCGAGGAGCGGTCGGGGCGGCCCGTCACCGCCAGCCGCATCGTCCCCCAGCAGGCGCCCGGTGCTTCGCGAGGGCGGGCCGGCGAGATCGGCGTCTACCGGCCGGAGCT
>JANPOM010000146.1:0-4446 GCA_031427995.1 Anaeromyxobacter sp.
GACCGAAGCGAGGCTGGCGCCCGAGGAGGGAGCAGCGGAAGCGTAGTAGATCTACGCTGAGCAGCGGACCGACGAGGCCGCCTGCCGCAGCGAGAGGATCGGCGCTCGCAGTAGTCAGTAAGCCTGGGTCGGGGCACTAGCTCCGAAGTTGGCGGCGGGCTGCCGCCTCGCCAGCGCCACGTAGATGGCCGGCAGCACCAGCAGGGTGAGCGCCGTGGAGGTCACCAGCCCACCCATCACCACCACCGCCAGCGGCTTCTGGATGTCGGCGCCGGAGCCCTGCGCGTAGAGCATGGGCAGGTGGCCGATGAAGCTGGTGAGCGCGGTCATGAGCAGCGGCCGGAATCGCAGGTTGCAGCCCTCCCGGACCGCTTCGGACACGCTTCGACCCTGATCACGGAGCTGCCGCAGGAAGGCCACCAGCACCACCCCGTTCTGCACCGCGATGCCGAGCAGCACGATGAAGGCGACGGCCGCCGAGACCGAGACCGGCATGCGGAAGAGCACCACCGCGACCACGCCGCCCACCAGGGCGAAGGGGAGGTTGAGCAGCACCAGCAGCGCGTCCCCGAAGGAGCCCAGCGCCAGGTAGAGCAGCAGGAGGATGAGCGCCAAGGCGATGGGGACGACCACCGCCAGGGTGCGCATGGCTCGCTGCTGGTTCTCGAACTGGCCACCCAACTCCAGGAAGGTGCCCGGGGGGAGTTCCTTCTCGAAGGGCTTGAGCCGCTCCTGCACCTCGGCCACGAACCCGCCAAGGTCACGTCCCCTGATGTTGGCCTCCACCACCACGCGACGAATGCCGTTCTCGCGGGAGACCTGCGCCGGGGCCTCGACCAACCGGATGTCGGCGAGCTGGGCCAGCGGCACGCGCTCGCCACCGGGCGCGGCCACCAGGAGCCTGCCGATCTGCTCGATGTCGCCCCGGTTCTCGGGCGGGAAGCGGACCACCACCGCGAAGCGCCGCTGCTCCTCGATGAGCGTGGTTGCCGCCTTGCCGGCGATGGCCGACTCGATGGTGTCGTTGATATCGCCGACCGAGATACCGTGGCGGGCCGCCGTCTCGCGGTCGATGACCACGTCGTACTGGTTGAGCCCCGAGACCTGCTCAACCTTGACGTCGGTGGCGCCGGCCACGCCGCCCACGGCCACCGCGATCCGGTCGGCGAAGCCCTTGAGGAGGGCCAGGTCGGAGCCGAAGACCTTCACGGCCAGGTCGCTCTTCACGCCCGAGATGAGCTCGTTGACGCGCAGCGCGATGGGCTGGGAGAAGGAGAAGCGGAGGCCAGGCATCTGGCCGAGTTCGAGCTTCATGACCTCGGCCAGCTCGGCCCGGGAGCGGGAGCCGTCGAAGGCCCGCCGAGGCTTCAGCATGACGAAGACGTCGGTCTGCTCCGGGCCCATGGGGTCCTCGGAGATCTCGGCGCGACCGGTCTTGGAGACCACCGTCTCCACCTCGGAGAAGGCCTTGAGCCGCTTCTCCAGGTAGCGCGCCACCTCTACCGAGCCCTGCAGCGAGGCGTTGGGCAGGCGGACCACGTTGATGGCGATGGCCCCTTCGTCGAGCGGCGGCATGAACTCGGTGCCGACCAGCGGGATGAGCGCCCCGGCGCCCAGCAGCACGGCCACCGAGATCCCGATGGTCCGCCGCGGCCTGGCCACGGCCCGGTCGAGGAGCGCCAGGTAGCCGGCGTGGAACCGGCGGACGAAGCCGAACTCCTTCTCCGGCGCCTGCTTCAGGACCAGCTCGGAGAGGACCGGGATGACCAGCAGCGCCACGGCCAGCGAGACCAGCAGCGCGATGAGCATGGTCGAGGCGAGCGGTGCGAACATCTTCCCCTCGATCCCCTGGAGCGCGTAGAGCGGCACCAGGATGACCGCGATCACCAGCACCGAGAAGGCGACCGGTCGCGCCACCTCCTGGACCGCCTCGGCGACGATGCGCCGCTTGGGCGCGTCGGTCCGGTGGGCCAGGTGGCGCCGCACGTTCTCGACCACCACGATGGAGGCGTCCACCACCATGCCGACCGAGAAGGCCAGGCCACCCAGGCTCATCAGGTTGGAGGTCAGCCCCACCCGTCCCATGACGATGAAGGTCACCAGGAAGGTGAGCGGCAGCGAGACCAGCACCACCAGCGCGGTTCTCAGCTCGGCGACGAAGAGGAAGAGCACCAGGATGACGAAGATGCCGCCTTCCAGGAGAGCGTCCACCACGGTGCGGACGCAGGCCTCGATGAGCGAGGTCCGATCATAGAAGACGTTGATGCGGGCGCCGGGCGGCAGGGTGGTCCGCGCCTTCTCGATGGCGCTCTTGACCCGGGCCACCACCTCCTGGGCGTTCTCGCCCTTGAGCATGATGACCATGCCGGCCACCGCCTCGCCCCTGGCGTCGCGCGTGACGGCGCCCTGGCGCGGCGCCGCGCCGATGACCACGTCGGCCACGTCACGGAGGTAGAGGGGCGTGCCGTCGTGGGCCCGCAGCACCACCCGCTCGAGGTCGGGAATGTCGCGCAACAGCCCGACGCCGCGCAGGTAGGTCTGCTCCCACCCCTCCACCACCACGCCGCCACCGGCGTTGCCGTTGGAGCGCTCCAGGGCCTCGGCCACCTCGCGCACGGTCAGGCCGTACTTCACGAGCCGTTCCGGGCGCACCAGCACCTGGTACTGCTTCACCTCGCCGCCGAAGCTGTTGACCTCGTTGACGCCGGGCACCGGCTTGAGCAGCGGCGCCACGATCCAGTCCTGGATGGTGCGCAGGTCCATGAGCGACAGGCCGTCGCCCTCCAGCGTGTACTGGAAGATCTCCCCGAGCCCCGTCGAGATCGGGCCCAGCTCCGGATCGACTCCGGGCGGGAGCCCCTCCCGCACCGCCGCCAATCGCTCGAAGACGATCTGGCGCGTCCAGTAGGTGTCGACGCCGTCCTCGAACACCACCACCACCTGCGACAGCTCGGCCTTGGAGAGGGAGCGGACCGACTTCACGCGCGGCAAGCCGCGCAGGTGCTGCTCGATGGGGAAGCTGACGCGGGTCTCCACGTCCACCGCGGCCAGGCCCGGGGCCTTGGCCAGGACCATGACCTGGACGTTGGTGACGTCGGGGAAGGCGTCGATGGGGAGCCGCGTCCAGGCCACCCCACCCCCGATGGCGAGGGCGGCGGTGACGATGAGTACGAGGAAACGGTTGCCGAGGACCCACTGGATGGCGCGCATGTGGTGGTCCTCAGTCGGCGCAGCCGGCGCCCATCTTGGAACGCAGGACATCCGACTTGAGCAGGAAGGCGCCGACGACGACCACCGTCTCACCGCCGGCCAGGCCCTTCCTCACCTCGACCCAGTCGACGCTGGCGCGGCCGGTCTCGACCGGGCGCCGCATGAAGAAGTCACCGTGCTTGTGAACGAAGACGAAGGAGCGACCCTCGTCGGCCAGCACAGCGGAGCGCGGCAGGGCCAGCGCCTCGACGTCGCCGGGCAGGTAGAGCTGCACCCCGGCGAACATCCCGGAGCGCAGCTTGCCCTGCTGGTTCTTCACGGCGATGCGTACCTTCACGGTGCGGGTCTTCTCGTCCATGGTCGGGCCGACGAAGTCCACGGTCCCGGGGAAGACCTCGCCCGGGAAGGCCTTGACGGTCACGCCGGCGCGGAGGCCTCCCTTCTCGCTTGCGATCACGCGACCCAACTGGTCCTCGTAGAGGTCGGCCCAGAGCCAGAGGTCGGAGAGATCGCCCACCGTGAAGATGGCCTGGTCCGGCCGCACCAGCTCCCCAGGCACCGCGTGCATCTCGAGCACCACGCCGGCGGCCGGCGCGCGCAGCACCAGGCGGCCACGACCCCCGCCTCCTTCCTTGGCCCCGAGCTCGTCGGCCTCGCCTGGCGTCAGGCCCAGCCGGATCAACTTCTCTCTCGCGCCCTGCAGGCGGATCTCGGCGGCCTCACGGTCCTGGCGGGCCTGGAGCCACTCCTTCTCCGAGGCGATCTTCTCCTCCCGCAGCCCCTCGCTCCGCTCCGCGGCTCGCCGGGCCAACGCCACCACCCCGCGCGCCTCGAGGTACTGGCTCTGCGCCTCGCCAAGCGCGACGCTCTCCAGCTCGACCAGCGCCTCCCCGGCCCCGACCCGCTGGCCCAGGCTCACCCGCACCGCCCGCACCCTGGCCTCGGTGCTCGGCGCGATGTGGGTGACCCGCCGCTCGTCGAACTTGATCTCGCCGGTGAGCTGCAGCGGCGCCTCCAGCTTCCGGCGCGCCGCCACCGCGGTCTTCACCAGGCCGTCGTCGAGGAGCGCCTTCGGCACCCGCGCCACCCCCACCTCGTAGCGGCACTCGTCGCACTCGAAGGTCTTCTTGGCGTGCTCGCAGGTCTTGCCGAGGAGTGCGTCGGCGGACTGGTCGAGGTCGGAGAGCTTCGACTCGGCCCCCTTCTGGCCGTGCCCCACATGCTCGTCGCCGTGGC
>JANPOM010000147.1:0-1412 GCA_031427995.1 Anaeromyxobacter sp.
GCGGCTCGTACCATATCCATGGAGTTGAAGCCATGGTCCCGGGGCAGACCGGCAGTAGGGCGCCTTGATTTGACTCGGTTTCATGGCGCGGGGCCGCTGGGCATGGAAGCCGCAGTAGCTCCCCTCATCTGAACCATAACAGCCGCACCGGAGCGCGCCGGGGTCCACTTCCACCCGGCACGTTCATTCCCCATCCCCTCGAACTCGAGGGTGAACAACCCAACGGGCACCTCCAGGAGCACTCATGTTCTTGACCCACAAGCTGAGCCTTTCCGCCGCCGGAGCCGCATTCCTCCTCATGTCCCTGAGCGCGTGCGGGGGTGTAGACCCGACCAGCCAGGAGGTTCAGGGCAGCGCGGCGCTCGCGAACGCCTTGTCCCAGAAGCGTGTCGATGGTGCGCCCAAGAATCGCCACGCCCGGACGGTCGGCGCCGCGGTCAAGCTCGGCACCGCCGGCAACTTCGTCATCCTGAGCAAGAGCGGGATCACCGACGTTTACGCCTCCGCCATCACCGGGAACGTCGGGACCAGCCCCATCACGGGCGCGGCCCTCCTGCTCACCTGCGGTGAAGTGACGGGGGACATCTACGTGGTGGACGCGGCCGGCCCGCTCCCCTGCGCCATCAACGACGCCACCACCCTGACCGCCGCCGTCGGCGACATGGAGACCGCCTACCTCGACGCCGAGGGGCGTGTCTCGCCTGGCTTCAGCGAGCTGGGCGCCGGTGAGATCGGCGGGCTAACGCTCGCTCCCGGCCTCTACAAGTGGGGCACCGGCCTGATGATCTCGACCGACGTCACCCTCGCGGGCGGCCCGAACGACGTCTGGATCTTCCAGGTCGCGGGGACCATGGACCAGGCCAGCGCCACCCGGGTGACGCTGACCGGCGGCGCGCAGGCCAAGAACATCTTCTGGCAGGTCGCTGGCGCCGTCACCATCGGGACCACCGCTCACCTCGAGGGCGTGGTGCTGGCCAAGACGCTGATCGCCGTGAACACCGGCGCCTCGGTCAACGGCCGGCTGCTGGCCCAGACCGCGGTAACCCTGCAGATGAACGCGGTCACGCAGCCCGCTCGGTAGTTCGCAGTCCGGGCGCCCTGCCGCGGATGAGCCTCGTGCTCACCGCGGCAGGGCGTTCACCCTTGGGGCCGCTTGACGGGCACGCCTCAGGGGTCGGCCGCAGCAGGCGTCCCCACCTCGCATCGCGCCCGCGCCAGGAGCAGGGAATGGTCAGTTCATCCGAAATTTTCAACGCCAAGGTCCTGGTCGTCGACGACCGGGAGGCCAATATCCTCCTGCTCGAGAACATGATGAGCGGAGAGGGCTATCTCTCGGTGGCCTCCACGCTCGATCCTCGCGCCGTCTTCGACCTCCAGCGCAGGAACCACTACGACCTGGTCCTCCTCGACAT
>JANPOM010000148.1:0-1048 GCA_031427995.1 Anaeromyxobacter sp.
CGGCTCACTCCCGCGCCGCCCAGGTGGTCCGGGCCCGGGCCAATTCCTTGCCATCCTCCTCGCGCACCACGGCGTGGAGGCGGGCACCACCGCCGTCGGGCGAGGAGCCTGAGCGGACCTCCTGGCCGAGGAAGGCCTCGGCCAGGAACTGCACGTCGAGCGAGGCCAGCCGCAGCGAGCGCCACTCGGCCTCCTCCACCGCCTCGGTGACCCAGGCGACGTAGCTCGACGCGGTGACGTGCCGGTTGACGTCGATGTCGGCGTAGCGGACCTGGAACCGGCGCTGCAGCGCCGCCGACCCGAGCGCCGGCGGCGGCGGCGCCTCGACCGGCAGGACATGCTCGCTCTGGGCGTGGCGCTCCGGCGGCAGCAGCCGATCAGGGCGGCTGGGCCGGCGGGTGGCGAGGTCGATGACGAGCCAGGTGGTGAGCGCCCGCCCCACCGTCGCGCCGTCCCGGCTCAGGCGGAAATCGCGCAGGGCCGCCAGCCGGTCGATCCCAGACGGCCAGGTCTCGACCACCAGCGAATCGCCCAGCCGGATGGGAGCGTCGAGCACCAGCCGCTGCCGGGACAGCACCCAGGTCAAGCCGCGGGCATTGAGCCTGGTGAGTCCGAAGTCGAGCGATTCCGCGGAGCGGCCGGCCGCATCCTGCAGGTAGCCGGACAGCGCCGCCGGCGAGACGAAGCCAAAGGCGTCGGCGTCGAAGCTGTGGACGGTGAAGGGTGCGCGGGTGGCGTCCACGGGCGCCCCAGTCCCGGTCATCCCTTCTTCGCGAACTCGCCCATGAAGGCCGCCAGCTCGTCGATCCAGGCCGGCTCCACGGCGTTGTAGGCGGAGACGCGGATACCGCCCACCGAGCGGTGGCCCTTCAGGCCCACCATCCCCTTGGCCTTGGCCTCCTTGACGAACCGCTCATCGTCCGCCTCGGCCGGCAGCCGGAAGACGATGTTCATCACCGAGCGGCTCTGCTTCTCGACCGGGCACTTGAAGTAGCCGGGGTTGCCGTCGATGGCGCCGTAGAGGACGCCGGCCTTCTTGCGGTTGCGC
>JANPOM010000149.1:0-1213 GCA_031427995.1 Anaeromyxobacter sp.
AGGCGCAGGAGCTGGCCGCCTAACTCCAGCCGCGCCCGTGCCGAGCACCAGGATGGTGGTGACCAGGGTGTCCGACCAGCTCGCGGCGCCGGCCCGCAGCACGCAGCCCCTGCTCACGCTCACGGCAGCATCTGCTGCCACGGGCGCGGCCGCGTCCGCAGCCGCGCCGCCTGTTGATGCGCACCCGAACGTGGTCCCTCTTTCGCGAATCCCGACGTCGGGACTCGCGAATGGGGGTGGCGCTGATGGGGGGGGCGCTCGGCCCGCCGCCAAGCGCGACGAGATCGTGCCGCTCACGGCCGACATCCGCCGCGTCCACTTCAATGTCGGCAAGCGGGTGGTGCAGAAGCTGGAGGCCGCTCGCGATGGCCTTTCCCACGCCATCCCGGGCGCCACGATGGAGCAGGTGCTCGAGGCGGCGCTCGACCTCCTGCTCGAGAGGCAGGCGAAGGCCCGCGGGCAGGTGAAGAAGCCGCGGACCACGCTCACGGAGGCGGCGCCTCGCGCAATGAAGCCAGTGATCGACACGATGGCGCCGCCCCTGGAGGACCCCACGCCGACCGACGGCCAGCGCACCGGGCCGGGGAACTGCTCAGCTGCGCGGCCTGAAGGCCGCGCGATCGACCCGCCCACCGCGGAGCCGCCTCCACCTCGCCGCAACGGCCCCCGCGAGCCGATCCCCGCCGCCGTCCGACGCGCCGTCTGGGATCGCGACGGGAGGCGCTGCACCTGGCCGCTCGACGGTGGCGGCTGCTGCGGCTCCACTCACCGGCTCGAACTCGACCACATCATCCCCTGGGCCGAATGGGGACCATCCACGGCGGAGAATCTTCGAATCGTCTGCGACCGCCACAACGCCTTTGCTGCGCGCCGAGCATTCGGGGAGCGGCAGATGAGCCGTTACGCCGGCGGCCGAGCGAGGGCGGGCATTCAACGGCTGGGTCGGGTGTAGTCACCTGACACCATGAGTCCACGGCAGGGCCGTCGCCTCGCCGGAGCAGCCCTGCCATCCTCGTCGCCGGTCGCTGCCCAGGGGCAACGGGTCCCTCTCCGGTGGTGCTACGATCAGTCCATGCACACCCCGTCCCGCGCGCTGGCGCTGCTCACCGCTGCGATCGCCGCCGCCAGCAACGCCGGCTGTTCCTCCAGCGCCCCGCCGGTCACCTGCCCGGCCGGGCATACCGCCTGCGGCGGCATCTGCTTCGACCTGCGG
>JANPOM010000150.1:0-6716 GCA_031427995.1 Anaeromyxobacter sp.
GAAGCGCTGGGAGCTGAAGCTCGGCCCGAAGGAGACCCGGGTGGTCGAGCTGCGCTACGAGGTCCGCTACCCGAAGGACTTCCCCATCCAGGGGCTGGAGTAAGGGGGCCTCTCCCGGCCGGGGCGCGAGGCCAGGCGCGCCCCCGGGGCCGGACCCGAGGCGGGCTTGAAGCCGGAGCTCCGGCCCCTTAAGAGTCCCGCTCGCCCACCGCCCTCCAGGCGGACCGAGCGGGGGTCCATGATGAAGACGCGAACCAGGCAGTGGGTGCTGGCGGCGGGCGGGATCATCGCCGTGGTCGGAGTGCTGGTCGGCGTCAAGGCGGGCCAGGTCGGCGCCATGATCGCCAGCGGCAAGAGCTTCACGCCGCCGGCCGAGTCGGTAACCTCGACGCCGGTCCAGGCCTCCGAGTGGCAGCCTTCGCACCCGGCCAGCGGCAGCGTGGTGGCGGTCCATGGCGTCACGCTCGGTGCCGAGTTGCCCGGGACGGTGCGGGAGGTCACCTTCGACTCCGGAGCCTGGGTGAAGCAGGGCACCGTGCTGGTCCGGCTCGACACCTCCAGCGAGGAGGCGGCGCTGGTGGCGGCCCGGGCCGACGCCACCCTGGCCCGGCTCGCGCTGGAGCGGGCCCGCAGCCTGCGGCAGTCGGACGTCAACACCCAGGCCGATCTGGAGGGTGCCGAGGCCCGATCCGCGCAGGCCGGCGCCGCGGTGGCTGGCCTGGAGGCCGCCATCGCCAAGAAGACCATCCGTGCCCCCTTCGCCGGCCGGATCGCCATACGCCAAGTCGAGGTCGGACAGGTGGTGACCCCGGGGACCCCGGTGGCGTCGCTCCAGTCGGTCGACCCGACCTTCGTCGAGTTCTGGCTGCCGCAGCAGGCCCTCTCCACCCTGCAGGTGGGCCAGCAGGTCCGGCTGCGGACCGACACCTGGCCGGGCGCAGCCTGGGAGGGCAGGCTCACCACCATCAACCCGGAGATCGACCCGGCCACGCGCAACGTGCGGCTGCGCGCCACCTTCCCCAACGGCGACGGCCGGCTCCGGCCGGGGATGTTCGCCAGCGTCGAGGTGCTCTCGGCCGAGCGCCAGGCGGTGCTTCTGGTCCCGGCCACGGCCGCGGTCTACGCCCCCTACGGCGACTCGGTTTTCGTTCTGGAGGCGACGGCGGAGGCTGGCAAGGCTCCAGGCCTGGTTGCCCGCCAGCGCTTCGTGCGGCTCGGAGAGCGGCGCGGCGACCTGGTGGCGGTGGTGTCGGGGCTGAAGGCCGGCGAGACGGTGGTGAGCAGCGGCGCCTTCAAGCTCCGCAACGGGGCCAGCGTGGTGGTGCACAACGACCAGGCCCCGGGCGCCCTGCTGGACCCGAAGCCGGTCGACCGGTGACGCGGCGAGGGGCCTGACATGCGCTTCACCGATCTCTTCATCAAGCGGCCGGTCATCGCGGTGGTGGTCAGCCTGGCCATCGTCATCGCCGGGCTGCAGGCCATCCGCTCGCTCAACGTCCGCCAGTACCCGCGCAGCGAGAACGCCGCCATCACCGTGACAACCGTCTACGTCGGCGCCAACGCCGAGCTGGTGCGCGGCTTCATCTCGACGCCGCTGGAGCGGGTCATCGCCGCCGCCGACGGCATCGACTACATCGAGTCGGAGAGCCGGCAGAACGTCTCGGTGATCCGGGCCCGGCTGCGGCTCGACCAGGACGCCACCCGGGCCCTGGCCGAGATCAGCTCCAAGGTCGACCAGGTGCGCGGCGACCTGCCGCCCGAGGCCCAGGTTCCCATCCTCAACATCGAGTCGGCCGACAGCCAGTTCGCCTCAGCCTACCTGAGCTTCTCCTCCCAGTTCCTCAAGCAGAACGAGATCACCGACTACCTGGTGCGGGTGGTGCAGCCGCGCCTCACCGCGGTCGAGGGGGTGCAGCGGGCCGACGTGCTCGGCGCACGCACCTTCGCCATGCGCATCTGGCTCAAGCCCGACCGGCTGGCCGCGCTCGGCGTCAGCCCGGCCCAGGTCCGCCAGGCGCTGGCCGCCAATAACTACCTGGCGGCGGTCGGCCAGACCAAGGGGGCGCTGGTCCAGGTCAACCTGACCGCCAACACCGACCTGCGCTCGGTGAAGGAGTTCCAGCAGCTGGTGATCCGGGAGCAGGCCGGCTCGCTGGTGCGGCTCGGCGACGTGGCCGACGTGGTGCTGGGGGCGGAGGACTACGACGTCTCGGTGGCCTTCTCCGGCCAGACCGCGGTCTTCATCGGCATCTGGTCGCTGCCCAACGCCAACTCGCTCGACGTCATCAAGCGCATCCGCGCCGCCATGGCCTCGCTCCAGAAGGAGCTGCCCGAGCAGATCCAGGCCCGCATCGCCTTCGACGGTACCGCCTACATCCGCAGCGCCATCGACGACGTGGTGCGGACCCTGCTGGAGACCCTGATCATCGTGGTGCTGGTGATCTTCCTCTTCCTCGGCTCGCTCCGCTCGGTGCTGGTGCCGGTGGTGGCCATCCCGGTCTCGCTCATCGGCGCCGTCTTCCTCATGCAGGCGCTCGGCTTCACCGTCAACCTGCTGACCCTGCTGGCCATCGTGCTCTCGGTCGGCCTGGTGGTCGACGACGCCATCGTGGTGGTCGAGAACGTGGAGCGGCACATCCGGCTCGGGTTGAAGCCGGTGGAGGCGGCGCTGGTCGGCGCCCGCGAACTGGTCGGGCCCATCGTGGCCATGACCATCACGCTGGCGGCGGTCTACGCGCCCATCGCCTTCCAGGGGGGATTGACCGGCGCGCTCTTCCGCGAGTTCGCGCTGACGCTGGCCGGCGCGGTGGCCATCTCCGGGGTGGTGGCGCTGACCCTCTCGCCCATGATGTCGGCCAGACTGCTCAAGGAGGGGCACCAACCCACCGGACTGGCCCTGCTCCCCACCCGCGCCTTCGAGTGGCTCAAGGCCACCTACGCGCGCCACCTCGACGTGGCGCTGGGGATGCGGCCCATCATCTACACCGCCTGGGCGGTGGTGGCGCTGCTGGCGCTGCTCATGTTCAGCCAGTCGCCCAAGGAGCTGGCCCCGGTCGAGGACCAGGGCGTCATCTTCGGCATCGTCAACACCCCGTCCGACTCCACGCTGGAGCGGGTGGTGGCCTCCACCAGGGAGGTCAACCGGACGGTGATGGAGGTGCCGGAGGGGGCCTACACTTTCCAGGTGACGCTCCCGACCGGCGGCTTCTGGGGCCTGGCCATGAAGCCCTGGAGCGAGCGGAAGCGGAACACCTTCAAGATCCTGCCCGAGGTCGGCAAGCGGGTGGCCGCCATCCCGGGGATCCAGACCTTCCCGGTCCTGCCGCCGGCGCTCCCCGGCGGCGGCACCTTCCCGGTGGAGGTGGTGCTGGCCTCCACGGCCGAGTCCGACGAGATCCTCGGCTTCGCCAGGCAGCTGCAGGAGAAGGCGGCCAAGAGCGGGCTCTTCGCCTTCCCGCCGCTCATCGACGTCAAGCTCGACCAGCCGCAGTCGGAGATCGTGCTCGATCGCGAGAAGGTGGCGGCCATGGGGCTGAGCCTCCAGCAGGTGGGGCAGGACCTGGCCGCCGCGGTGGGCGGGAACTTCGTCAACCGCTTCTCGGTGGCCGGTCGCAGCTACAAGGTCATCCCCCAGCTGCTGCGCACCGATCGGCTCAACCCGGACCAGCTCAAGGACCTTCACGTGACCGGCCCGGGCGGGAAGCTCATCGCGCTCTCCTCCATCGCCACCATCCACGAGCACGTCACCCCCCGCTCGCTCAACCGCTTCCAGCAGCTCAACTCGGTCAAGCTGAGCGGCGTGGCCATCCGCCCGCTCGACGACGCGCTCCGCTTCCTGGAGACCGAGGCGGCCGCCATCCTGCCGGCCGGCTACACCCTCGGCTACACCGGCGAGTCTAGGCAGCTGCGCACCGAGGGGAACAAGTTCCTGCCGGCCTTCCTGCTGGCGGTGGTGCTGATCTTCCTGGTGCTGGCGGCCCAGTTCAACAGCTTCCGCGACCCGCTGGTGATCCTGGCCGGGTCGGTGCCGCTGGCCATGTTCGGCGCGCTGGCCTTCACCTTCCTGAAGATGCCCAACCCCAACCTGCCGTTCTTCACCGACGGCTGGACCACCACCCTCAACATCTACTCGCAGGTCGGGCTGGTGACGCTGGTGGGGCTGGTGGCCAAGAACGGCATCCTCATCGTCGAGTTCGCCAACCGGCTGCAGGAGCAGGGGGTGGGCAAGGTGGACGCGGTGCGCGAGGCGGCGGTGACGCGCCTGCGCCCCATCCTCATGACCAGCGTGGCCACCGTCTGCGGCCACTTCCCGCTCACGCTGGTGACCGGCCCGGGCGCGGCGGCACGCAACAGCATCGGCCTGGTGCTGGTGGGCGGGATGGTCATCGGCACCGCCTTCACGCTCTTCTTCGTGCCGGCCATCTACGTCCTCATCGCCCGCGACCACCGGGCGGCGGCGGCCAGGGATGCGGTCGCGGCGCCGGAGGCGGCGACCGGGTAGGGGCCGGCGGGCGCGCTGGCGGACCTGTATATGGAGCGCAAGGTGCACCCGAGCCAGGTTGCGCAGCGGCGGAGTCTGCCGGCAGGAAAAAGCGGCAGATCTCGCAGGAACTGAAGGATGGGGGCCCGCTTGCGCAGGTTCCCGCACGCGAGCTCTCCGGTGACGTGGGGATGCCCAAGCACCTCGCCGGACGTCAGCGCGCCCGTGAGTTCTCGAGAACTCGACCGGAGGTGACCGACCCACAGCGAGGTGTCAGCAAGAATCACGAGCGGCGCCCCCCGGCGCGGCGACGGCGTGGCTGCTCGAACTGGCGCTCCGAGCCTCCGACCAGGCCATCCTTCCAGCGACTTGGTATCTCCGATGCGCGGTACTAGACTGCGCGCCCTCCATGAACGACCGATTCTTCATCGCCGCCATGCGCGCCCTCCCCAAGAACGCCCTCTCCAGGCTGGTGGGACGGCTCACCGACCTCGAGCTGCCGGGGTGGCTGCTGCGCCCTGCCATGCGAGGCTTCGCCCGCGCCTACGACATCGACCTGGCCGCCAGCCCGCCGCTGCGGAGCTACCCGACCTTCGGCCAGTTCTTCGCCCGGCCGCTCCTCCCAGGGCTGCGCCCCATCGCGCCGGGAGACCGGGAGGTGGTCTCGCCGGTCGACGGCTGCGTATCAGAGTCCGGAGCGGCCGTCGGCGGCCGGATGATCCAGGCCAAGGGGATCGACTACACGGTGTCGGCGCTGCTCGGCGACGAGGAACTGGGGCGCCGCTTCGAGGGGGGCGCCTGGACCACGCTCTACCTCTCGCCCCAGGACTACCACCGCATCCACTTCCCGCTCTCCGGCGGCATCACCGGCTGGCGCTACATCCCGGGCGAGCTCTGGCCGGTCAACGCCGCCTCGGTCGGCAAGGTGCCAGGGCTCTTCACCGTCAACGAGCGGCTGGTGACGCTGCTCGACTCGCCGCTCGGGCTGGTGGCCATCGTCGCGGTCGGCGCCACCGTGGTTGGCCGGGTGCGGGCCGCCTACGACGTGGCCGTGCCGCTGACCGACCAGCCCGGCGCCGATGCCATCCAGCGCGGCGACTACGCGCCGCCCCGCCCGGTGGAGAAGGGGGCCGAGCTGGGTGCCTTCGAGATGGGCTCGACCGTGATCCTGATCTTCGAGGCGGGGCGGGTCAGGCTCTCGCCGGGGCTCCAGCCGGGGGCGCGGGTGCGGGTCGGCGAGGCCATCGGGTCGGCCGCCGGATCGGCCGGGGAGCGGGCGTGAGCGCGAAGATCAACGGCGTCAAGGGGATGAACGACATCCTGCCGGGCGCGGTGGGGCGCTGGCACGAACTGGAGGCGCTGGCCCGCGAGGTCTTCGCCCTCTACGGCTACCGCGAAGTTCGCACCCCGGTGGTCGAGCCGGCCACGCTCTACTCGCGCGGCGTCGGCGAGCAGACCGACATCGTCAGCAAGGAGATGTACGTCTTCGAGGACAAGGGCGAGGACCGGTTGGCGCTGCGCCCCGAGGGGACGGCCGGCACCATCCGGGCCTTCATCGAGCACGGCGCCTACGTCGACGGGCCGCAGAAGTGGTTCTACATGGGGCCGATGTTCCGGCGCGAGCGGCCGCAGAAGGGGCGTTACCGCCAGTTCCACCAGATCGGCGTGGAGGCCTTCGGCATCGCCGAGCCGGCGCTCGACGCCGAGCAGATCGCCATGGTGGAGGACTGGCTCTCGCGGCTCGGGGTCAAGACCACCCTCAAGCTCAACTCGGTCGGCGACCCGGCCTGCCGCCCGGCCTACCTGGCCGACCTGAAGGCCTGGCTCACCGAGCGGGCCGGCCAGCTCTGCGCCGACTGCCGCGAGCGGACCCAGAAGAACCCGCAGCGGGTCCTCGACTGCAAGGTCCCGACCTGCCAGCCGGTGCTGCAGGCGGCGCCGCGCCTGCTCGATCGGCTCTGCGACCTCTGCCGCGCCCACTTCGACGCGGTCCGGGCCGGCCTCGACGCCCTCGGCGTGGCCTACACGGTGGAGCCGCGCCTGGTGCGCGGGCTCGACTACTACGTCCGCACCGCCTACGAGTTCACCAGCGACGCGCTCGGCGCCCAGTCGGCGGTGGCCGGCGGCGGCCGCTACGACGGGCTGGTGGAGACCCTGGGTGGACCGCCCACGCCCGGCATCGGCTTCGCCCTCGGCGCCGAACGGCTGGCGCTGATCCTCGAGGCGCTTGGCCGCC
>JANPOM010000151.1:0-4610 GCA_031427995.1 Anaeromyxobacter sp.
GCACCTTCCTCGGGCTCGCCTTCCCGATGGAGTGGCTCGGGGTCCTCGGGGCCGGGTGGGTGGGCACGGCGCTCGGGGCCCCCAACATCGGGGCCGGGACGGCGCTCGGCATCTACCTGGTCCTCCGCATCGCCGGGGCCGGCCGGCCGGAGGGCCACCTGCAGCACTGGCTCCTCTGGCGCATCCGGCAGGTGCAGAGCGGCGGGCGGCTGAGCGCTGCCGCCCGGGCCCGGACGCCCCGCTTCCCCTACGGGCCCTACGAGTGGCGGGACGCCCGGCGCGAGGCCAGGCCATGATCCGCGAGACCGCCCTCGCCGATCTCATCCCGCTCTGGCGGACCTTGAGGGAAGGCGGCGTCACCGCGCTCGTGACACCGGCGCTCGACTACGTCGGCGGGCTCGAACTCGGGAGCCTCGACGTCCGGTACGCCGGGGAGGACCAGCTCGCCTCCATCGGCGAGGCGCTGCGGAGCCTGGTGGCCTCGCTCGACGACGAGACGACCCTCCACTTCCTCTACCGGGTCGAAAGAGGCGCCGAGGAGGAGGTCCGGGAGTACGAGGCTTCATGCGCCGGCGCGGGCGGAGCGGCCCTCCGGGCCTACGTCGCTGGCCGGGCGTCCTGGCTCCGGGAGCAGCGGCTCCGCCGGACGCGGGTGTTCCTCTTCTTCTGCGGGGTGGGCGGCCTCAAGCTCGGCGTCGGCCGCGGGCTCCTGGGCGGCCGGCTGCTCTTCGGCAAGACCGCGCAGCTGGCCCAGGCCGGACACGAACGGCGCCTCGCCCGGCTCGCCCAGCTCAGGGACCGGATCGTCACCCGCCTCGGGTCGAGCGGCATCCCGGCCCGGGAGCTGGACCTCGAGGAGGTGTGGCGGCTCCACCACGACCTGCTCAACCCCGGTCGGGCACGGGAGGGACTCCCGCCGCCTCGCGTGCGCCTTCGCGACACCCTCTGGGCCGAGGAGACTCTGAAGCGCGAGGGGCGCCACCTCGCCGAGTACACGGAGGCGGAGCAGCTCGCCAACGAGGACATCGAGGAGGCCCGCGGCCACCTCCGGCAAGGCGGCCTCTTTCGCCGGGTCGCCACGTTGAAGATGCTCCCGGAGGCTGGCACCTCCTACTTCGCCTCTGAGCCTCTCCTCGGTCTCTCGACGGGCGCCGGCCCGCTACCGTACACGCTCGCCGTAACCGTCCACCTCCGGGCCCAGCGGGCGGCGCGCTGGCTCCTCAACAACCAGCACGCGCTCGTCCAGAGCCTACGGCAGGTGGTGCCCTTCCTGGAGCGCCACACCGCGGAACAGGAAGAGGCCGACCGCTCGAAGCGCGAGGCCATCCAGGGGCTCTTCGAGGAGCTGTCGTCGATGAGCAGCAAGATCGTGGCCCTCTCGGTCTCGCTCCTCCTCGAAGCCGAGAGCCTCGACGAGCTCGACGCCGCCACCGAGGCCGCGCGGAGCGCGTTCGCCGCCGCGGGCAACTCCGAGCTGCTCCAGGAGGAGGTCACCCAGCTCCCGGCCTTCCTCTCCATGCTTCCCGGCGCTGGGCGCTATCAGCTCCGCCGCAAGGGGTGCACCAGCCGCAACGCCGCCGACTTCCTGCCGGTCTACGCCCCCTGGCGCGGCACGTCCCGGGCTTCGAGCCTGCTCCTCACCCCCACCGGGGACGCCTTCCGCTTCGACCTCTTCGACAAGTCGAGCGGTGTGAACGCGCACCACGGCATCGTGGTGGCCGACACCGGCTCGGGGAAGAGCGTCACCCTGGGCGCGCTCACGCTCGACGCGCGGGCCGCCGGAATCGAGGCCATCCTCATCGACAACGGCCGCTCCTGGGCGCCGCTCACCGAGCTGCTCGGCGGGGTCCACATCGCGGTGGACCTCTCCACCTCGATCTCGCCGTTCCTTCCCTATGCCCAGCTCGCCGGGGCGGACGGGGCCATCTCCAACGAGGAGATCGAGCATACCGTCCAGTTTATCGAGGTGTGCGTGGCCGACCGGACCCGGCCGCCGTTCGACAAGGTGGAGCGGGATGTGGTCTCGCGCGCCGTCCGCTGGCTCTACGAGTCCAAGTTTAGACTGTGCCCGGAGGAGCCGGTCCTCATCGGCCACATCTCCGAGGCGCTGGCTTCCTACAAGTGGAGCCACCCGGACGACAAGGCCATCGCCGACGACCTGGTGCGCCGGCTCGGCATCTACTGCACGGGCCTCTACGCCGAGTTCCTCAACAGGCCATCGAAGCTCCGGTTCGACGCGCCGCTCCTCACCTTCGACCTTGCTCGCATCTCCGAGAACGCCTCGACCAAGGCGGTGGCGATGGCCACCATCATCCAGGCCATCACAAACCGGGCGATGGCCCGCCGCACCCGCACCCTCGTCGAGGTGGACGAGGGGCACGAGTACCTCGGCGCCGACGACGCCACCGAGCGGTTCCTCGGCGGCTGCTACCGGAAGATGCGGAAGTACGACACCGCGATGTGGATGATCTCGCAGAACCTGAACGACTTCCTCGGGTCGCGGGTCGGACGCGAGGCCATCGTCGGGAACAGCACCATCCGCATCTTCCTGCGGCACCTGGCCGGCAAGCACCGGTCGGTCATCGAGCACTTCGGCCTCTCGGCGCGGGCCGCCGAGGCCTTTGCCGGGCTCGAGATGAAGCCGGGCCACTACAGCGACTTCCTGCTCATGTACGGGGCCCGGACCACCGTGGTGCGCCTCGCGCTCCACCCGCTCGCCTACTGGATCCTCACCACCGACAAGGAAGACCTCGACTTCCTCGCCCGCGCCGCGGCGAGGAATCCGCGTCTCGACCGGCTCTCGCTTTTGCGCGAGCTGGCGGCGCGCCACCCGCACGGTGTCGTTGGCCGGGCGCCCCCGAGCCGGGTCTCAGCGGCCTGAAGGAGAGTCACATGAGGAAGCCCAGGATGCAGACGGTGGTGGCGATGCTGCTGGCGGCGAGCACGGTGCTGTACGGCGCCAAGGCCGCGGCCTTCCTAGATTTTGCGGGAGACGCGATCCTCGCGGAGCTGCTCGCGAACGCCACAAAGCAACTCGCGGTCGCAACGCAGGGGCTCTCGGAGCTTCGGCGCAGCTACTCAGAGGTGAAGAAGATGGCGGAGTACGCCGACGACGCGGCCAACGCGGCGCGGACTGTCCAGAACCTCTCGGGCCGGCGCTTCGGAGACCGCTTCCTCACGGACCTCGACGCCACGCACCCTGATCCCGAACGCTACCGGCGGGATGCCCTTGGCGGCGTCGGGATGTCGGGAAGCGAATGGGCACAAGGCACCAGCACCCTTCAGCGACTCTCCACCTATTGCCTCGGGGATGCCCCGGCCGGCCGCCCAGCCTGCGTGCAGCTCCGGAACGAGCTGGAGGGAGCCAAGGTGATGGCCGCGCTCGCTGCCACCTTCGGTCGGCCCGGGGCAGGCGGCGAAACTCAGGTGAAGGTGGTGGACGCCGAGGTGGCCGCGGCCATCCAGGGCGACGCCGCGCAGGGTCGGCTGGGCTCGCTACAGAAGGCCCGGGTCCGCGAACTGCTGCGCCAATGCAACTCGGCCGGCGACGTCTCCAGCAACCGCGACGCGAAGCGGCTCGCCGAGGAGTGCCGCGCCGCCGCCGAGCAGGCTCAGCTCCTCCACCTCGAGGAGGGGCAAGAGACGAACGTGAAGCTGGCCCAGATCGCCAGACTCCATGCGGTCGGCGTCGAGCAGAAGAACGCCGACCTGAAGCGCGACCTGGCGGAGCAGGCAGCACGCCGCGCGGCACTGACCACGGGTCTGGATGCTCTCGCCGGGCAGCGCATCGGGATCAAGAGCGGTGGGCTGGGCTTCTGAGGGCGGCACATGACACCTCGCGCCCGCAGACTGTTGCTCCTCGGTGTCGCCACCCTGATCTTGGCGCCACTTGCGGCCATTGCCGCTGGTCCGGCAGCCCGCGACATCGTCATCGACTTCCAGCATCCCGGCCCGATGCGAGACCTCCTCGGCAAGTCGCTCGGCGTGGCCAAGAGCTTCCTCTTCCTTGCGGTTTTCGCCGGCTACGCCCTGGAGGCCTTTGGTCGCTCGCCATCGGCCGAGCGGGACTACGGGGCGGTGACCTGGCGCATCGTCGTGGTGCTCTTCCTGCTCTGGAACTACCAGACGATCTTCGGGTCGATCATCAACCTCATGGACAGGATCGAGAGGGAGGTCGCGCCGCCCTCTACCTGGGAGAAGCTCAAGTCGGAGGTCGTCAAGAACCAGACCTCACTCGAGGACCTCTCCTCGGAGGGCGAGGTTCCGCAGCTGGCCAATGGCAAGCCCGAACCGGCGGCCGGGTCGCAGGCCAGCAAGCCGTCGACCTTCACCTCCTGGGTGTACGAGGCGCTGATCGCCGTCTTGCAGCTCCTCGGCGAGGGGCTCGTCTTCCTGATCCGGTGGATGTCGAAGATCCTCACCGCGACGCTCTTCATCCTGGGGCCGCTGGCGCTCGTCGCCGGCATCCCACGCATGAGCAGCACAGGGACGCGGTGGTTCCATCGGTTCGTGACCATCGCGAGCTGGCCGATCTTCGCGGGCGTGCTGCTCGCGGTCATGGTCGCCCTCGGCGGCCAGGGCTCCCTGCACAAGAGTTACCTCGAGTGCCT
>JANPOM010000152.1:0-4355 GCA_031427995.1 Anaeromyxobacter sp.
TTGCCCCAGGCCGGCCGGCATGGGCGGCGCCGCGTCGAAGGCGGGGAGAGGAGCCGAGCCGAGCAGCATCCGGGCTTCGCGCATCCCCTTGGAGAGTCCGATGGTGTAGCCGACGAGGATGCCGATGAGCAGGCCTCCGACGGCCCCGAGCAGCAGGTTCTTGTTCATGGTGCGGGTGCCTCCAGGGGCGCCGGGAGGGCGCCGCGACGGGCGCGGATATTGGCACACCTGGCGACCGGCGGGGGGCAGTACGGAGCACCCTGGAAGGCCGCGACTCGACGCCGCGGCGGCGGGGAGGGTAGGTTCTCGACCCGCCATGCCTTCCCCACGCCCAGCCCCGCGCGCCTGGAGCCGCGCCGAGCGCGCCAGCCTGCGCCGCCTCTCGACGCCACGCCGCGTCCAGGACCTGCTCGACCTCTTCGCCTACCGGACCGAGGACGCTCCGGCCTCGCCGCGACGTGCGCTGGCCGAGCGGCGCGCCCACTGCTTCGACGGCGCCCTGCTGGCCGCGGCGGCGCTCCGCTTCCACGGTCATCGGCCACTGCTCCTCGACCTGCGGGCCATTCACGACGATGACCACGTCCTGGCTGTCTTCCAGGTGGAGGGGGCCTGGGGTGCGGTGGCCAAGTCCAACTTCGTCGGACTGCGCTACCGAGAGCCGATCCACCGCACGCTGCGCGAGCTGGCCCTCAGCTACTTCGAGCCCTATTACAGCCTGCAGCGACGGCGCACCCTGCGCCAATACTCGGCGAGGCCTCTCGACCTGCGGCGCTTCGACCGGCTCGGCTGGGAGTTCGACGAGACGGTAGCGCCGCTGCTGGCGGAGCGGCTCGACACCTTGCCGCACGCCTGGTTGCTGTCCCCGGCACAGGCCGGCCGGCTCACCCCGCTCGACCCGCGGTCGGTGCGGGCCGGGATGGTGGGCACCGACCTGGCCGGTGTTCACCAAAAGTGAATGGACTCACTTGCCGAACTTTATCGGCATGGTGACCCAGAGTGCCACCGGCTTCCCCTGCGCGGTGGAACCGGGGATGAATTCGCAGCGCTGGATTGCCGACCAGATGGCGTTGGACACGCGCTGATCGGTCGGGCCGGCCAGGTAGCTGAACTGCGAGACCTGGCCGGTCTCCTCGACGGCGAACTTGACGGTGGCGGTCTCGCCCTCGACGCCGACGATGTCGCGGGGGAGGCGCAGCGAGTTGACGACGCAGCCGGGGTTGGCCAGCCGGGCCTTCTGCTGCCCGTCGCGGGCGTAGGCGGGCCCGAGCTGGAGCGGCGCCGAGGCGACCGGCAACTCCTGCCGGGCCGCGACGAACTGGGGCGGCGGGAGCGGCTCGGGGTCCGGAGGGGGCGGCGGCGGAAGGGCCGGGCGGGGGGTGGCTGGCGGTGGCTTCTCGGCCCGGGCCACCTCGCGGGGAGGGGCTGGCGGGGCCGGCGCGCGGGCCGGCCGAGCCGCTGGCGCGGCCATCACCTCGCGGGCGGCCGGCTTGCGCTTCTCCCGGACCGGGGCGGTCGGATGGTCGGGCAGGTCGCGCGTCACCACCGGCGGCGCCGGTTCGGGCTCGGCCAGCGGCGGCCTGCTCGACTCGGGCGGCCTCCCGATCCTGGTGACCGAGGGGTCGAGCGGCGGCGGCGCGGCGACCGCCTTCCTGTCCGGCTGGCCCCGGATCAGTGCAAAGGCGGCGATGGCGATGATCAGCGCAAGTCCCATGGCGATGGGGATGACCGGCAGCCCCCCCCTGGCGTTGGCCGCCTTGAAGGACGGCGCGGCCGCCATGCGGGCCGCGGCCACCGAGGTCTCGCTCTGGTGGCGGCGCGGGGCGGTCGGCGGGACCGGGGCCATGGAGGGTCGAGAGGGCGGGCGGTTGGGGGGCCGGGCGGTGGTGGCGGCATCGGGCTCGGGGTCGAGCTGGAGGTCCTCGTAGCCGCCCGCGGGGACCGGCTGCTGGTCAGGCACGACCTCGGTCCGCGCCACCGCCAGCGGTGACTGGCAGGCTGGGCAGAGCCCGCCGGGACCAGCCGGGCGTGGGACATCCTTCCCGCAGTACGTGCAGAGAACGGTAGTGACCATGGCGCTCGAATGTACCCAGATGTGGCGCGGATTGCACCTTCCCTGCCCGCCATCATTGGCAAGACCATGGCCGTAGCCGTGCCGGGTGGCGGGTCGATGGCCGCACCGGCATCCCCTCCGGGGTAGGATTCGAAGCGATGAACGGGGCCTTGCTCGGTGCGCTGCTCGGATCACCCGCCATCCTGGCGGGGCTCGAGGTGCTCTGGATCCTCGCCATGGCCGGCTGGATGCTCCAGGAGCGCCGCCCCCCGGTGACCACGCTGGCCTGGATCTTCGGGCTCTCGCTGCTCCCGGTGGTCGGCATCCCGGTCTACCTCTTCCTCGGTCCGCACCGCCTCAAGCGCCGGCTGCTGCGGCGGGCAGCGGCGCGCCAGGACCGCTCCGGCACGCCCGAGCCCTGGGAGGCGCTGGAGGCGGGTGCGCCGCTGGAGACCCGGCAACTGATGCGGCTGGCGCGGACCTTGACCGGCGTGCCGGCCGAGACCGCCACCTCGCTCACCCTCTACGACGATGGGGACCGGACAGTCGACGCCATCGTCGAGGCCATCGGCGCGGCCCGGGATCACGTCCACCTCGAGTATTACATCTTCGCTTCCGACCGGGCCGGCACGCGGGTGCGCGACGCTCTGGAGGAGCGGGCCCGGGCCGGGGTCACCGTCCGGCTGCTGGTCGACGCGGCCGGCAGCTCGCTGGGGCGGGGCTTCCTGGCGCCGCTGCTGGCGGCGGGGGGGCAGGTGGCGCGCTTCAACCCGGCCTTTGGCGGGCGGGCCTCGGCGCGCTTCTTCAACTTCCGCACCCACCGCAAGATCGTGATCTGCGACGGGCTCACCGGCTTCACCGGTGGGGTCAACATCTGCGACAGCCACAGCCGGGCGGCGCGCGGCGCCGCGGCCTGGCGCGACACCCACCTGCGCCTCACCGGAAACGCCGTCCATGGGCTGCAGCTGGCCTTCCTCGAGGACTGGCTCTTCTCCCGCCCCGGCGAGCCGCGGCCCGACACCGAGGCGCTGCGGGCTCGATACTTCCCCGAGGCCGGGCGCGGAGCGCACCTGGTGCAGGTCGTCGCGTCGGGGCCGGATGAGACCGGCCCGCGCCAGTCGAGGCTCGATGAGACCGGGCACGCCGTCGAGGCGCTCTACTTCGCCGCCATCGCCGGCGCCCGCCAGCGCATCTGGCTCACCACCCCTTACTTCCTGCCCAGCGAGCCGATGGCGGCGGCGCTGGAGAGCGCTGCGCTGCGCGGCGTCGACGTGAGGTTGCTGGTGCCGGCCCGCACCGACTCGCGGCTGATCGACGCCGCCAGCCGGACCTTCCACGGCGGACTGCTGGCGGCCGGGGCGGCCATCCACCTCTACGGGCCGCCCATGATCCACGCCAAGACGCTGGTGGTCGACGAGCGGCTCGCCATCGTCGGCACCGCCAACCTCGACAACCGGAGCCTGCGGCTCAACTTCGAGGTGGTGGCGGCGATCCACGGCGGACCGGTGGTGGCCGAGCTGGCCGAGGCCTTCTGGCGCGACCTGGAGCGGGCCCGGCCCAGCGCACGGGAGGAGCGGAAGGAGCGGTTCCCGAGACGGCTCTTCTCCTCGCTGGCCCGGCTCCTCTCCCCGCAGCTCTGACACCTGGTGAGGGGTCGGCGGCGCTGCGTTCCCGGGGCGGGCGAGAGAGCCGCCCGGGTGACGGGTAGGGATGGATGCGGGGACGATCCCGCCACCATTCAAGGAGGCTCCAGATGCGTATCCACCGTGCCCTCACCACCCTCTCCGCCGGTGCCGTGCTGGCTCTGCTCGCAGCGGGCTGCGCCTCGCCGGCCAAGGTCGTCAAGCCCGAGACCGGCGTCCACGACGCCGTGGCCGCCGCGCCGGTCCCGCCAGCGGTCTCGCCCGTCGTCGAGGCCGCGCCGGCCGTGAGCGCGCCGCCCTGCACCATCTCCCGCGTCCACTTCGCCTTCGATTCGGCCCAGCTCGAAGCTGGCGCTCGCACCGAGCTCAAGTCCGTGGCGTCGTGCCTCGAGCAGAAGCGCGCGGCGTCGGTGGTGATCGAGGGGCACACCGACGAGCGCGGTACCGCCGCCTACAACGTCGCGCTCGGCAACCGCCGCGCCGACTCGGTGCGCGCCTACCTCAAGGACCTCGGGGTCGGGGCCGTCCTCACGACCGTCTCATTTGGCAAGGAGCTGCCGCTGGTGAGCGGCTCGGGCGAACAGGCCTGGGGCGAGAATCGGCGGGCCGAGCTGCGGTTGCCGGGTGATCGGCGCTCAGACGGGCTGCAGGTGGCGAACTAG
>JANPOM010000153.1:0-2275 GCA_031427995.1 Anaeromyxobacter sp.
ATAGAGGCTTTGGTTTATCAGTTCGGAAGATTCCACTTTCTTATCCAGCTGGGACTGGTGGTCCTGCTGCTGGCGGCGGCGCTCTTGCCACGGCTCGGCGCGGTCCGGCCACCGCCGCTCGAGGCGGCCGGGCGGACCACCCGCGACTACCTGGCCTCGCTGGCCGAGCTCTACCGGCGCGCCGGGGCCGAGGAGGAGCTGGCGGCGGCCACCTGGCGGCGGCTGCGCCAGCGGCTGGAGGTCCAGGCCGGGGTGGGCGCCTCGCTCCCGGGCGAAGAGGCGGCGGTGTGGCTCGAGCTTCGCGACCCGGCGGCGGCCGGGCCGCTGCGGCGCGGTGAGGCGGCGCTGGCACGCGGCGGCCCTGGGCTGCTGCTCGAGGTGGCTCGCGCCGCGGCCGATGTCGAGACGGCGCGGCGGCGGCGCGGCGGTGGCGCCGGCTCGGCCGCCGAAACCCGCATGGTAGAGTTCGCGCATGTCGACCTTCGACGGTGAGCGCGGCCCGGCCGGCCTCCAGCCGGCGGCGCGGGTGGAGGCCGAGATCGCCAAGGCCGTGGTCGGGCATGCCGAGCCGGTGCGGCAGCTGCTCTGCGCCCTGCTGGCCGGCGGCCATGTCCTGCTCGAAGGGGTCCCCGGCGTGGCCAAGACGCTGCTGGCCAAGGCGCTGGCCCGGACCCTCGACCTTCGCTTTGGCCGCGTCCAGTTCACGCCCGACCTGATGCCGGCCGACATCCTCGGCACCAGCGTCTACCGGGCGGCCACCGGGAGCTTCGAGCTGCGGCGCGGGCCGATCTTCACCGACGTGCTGCTGGCCGACGAGATCAACCGCACCCCGCCCAAGACCCAGGCCGCCCTGCTCGAGGCGATGGAGGAGCGGCAGGTGACGCTCGACGGCGAGAGGCTGGCGCTGGGCCGCGACTTCTTCGTCATCGCCACGCAGAACCCGGTCGAGTACGAGGGGACCTACCCGCTCCCCGAGGCCCAGACCGACCGCTTCATGATGAAGATCCGGGTCGGCTACCCGGAGGCGGCCGACGAGCTGGAGATCCTGCGCCGCTCCTCGGCCGGCGCCGACAGCCACGACCTGGCGGCGGCCGGCGTCGCCTCGGTCCTCTCGCACGCCGAGCTGACCGGTCTGCGGGAACAGGCCAGGCGGCTCGAGGTGGCGCCGCCCCTCCTCGACTACGTGGCCCGGCTGGTCCGCGGCAGCCGCCAGCTCACCCGGGTTCGCCTCGGCGCTTCGCCGCGCGCCGGGGTGGCGCTGCTGGCGGCCTCCCGGGCCCGCGCCGTGCTCCGCGGCGCCGTGTGGCTCTCCCCCGACGACGTCAAGGCCTCCGCGCCGCCGGTGTTGCGCCACCGGCTGGTCTTGCGGCCCGACGCCGAGCTGGAGGGGGCCAGCGCCGAGGAGCTGGTGGCCGAGCTGCTCGACACCGTGCCGGTGCCGAGGTAGCCCGGACCACGCGCCCGTGCCCGTCCCCTCCGCACGCGCCGTCTGGCTGCTGGCCCTCGGGCTGGCCTGGCCGCTGCTGCTCGGGGGCGGGCGCACTGGGACCGCCGCGCTGGTGGCCTGGGACGCGCTGCTGCTGGCGCTGGTGCTGGTGGACTGGTGGCGCGCCCCGGGCGCCGGGACCATCCAGGCCGAGCGGCGGCTGCGCGAACCGCTCACCGCCTTCTGCGTCAACCCGGTCTCGCTCCGGCTCCACGTCGCGCCCGGCCGGCCGCTCCGCGTCCTCCTGGCCGACGCGCCGCCCCCCGGCTTCGAGTCGAACGGCCACCGGCGGGCGCTGACCCTGCCCCGGGGAACTGACCCGGCCGAGGTGACGATCGATTACACGGTCACGCCGCGCTCCCGTGGGCGCCACCGCTTCGGCGACCTGCACCTGCGGCTGCTCGGTCCGCTCGGTCTCTGCTGGCGCGCCGGGAGGCTCCCGCTCGGCCGGGAGGTGAGCGTCTATCCCGACCTCGGCCTGGGGCGAAGCGCTGATGCCGCCGACATCGCCGCCATCCCGGAGGCCGGCCGCCTCGGCCGCGACTCCCGCCTCGGCCGCACCGAGGGGCGCGAGTTCGCCGCCCTGCGCACCTACCAGCCGGGCGACGACCTGCGCTCGGTCGACTGGAAGGCGACGGCACGGCGCGGCTGGCCGGTGGTGCGCGAGTGGCAGCCGGAGCGGAACCAGACCCTCTGGGTCCTGCTCGACTGCGGCACGACGACTTATCCGCGCCTTCGGCAAGGGCATTGGCGATATGGACTATCGACGCCTCCAAGGCGCAGTCACCC
>JANPOM010000154.1:0-18077 GCA_031427995.1 Anaeromyxobacter sp.
TGCTCCCTCGCGCAGCAAGAGGCGGTTCACCGGGCCGCCGCGACCCCATCACCGAGCCGTAGGCCACCCCGCCCACCCCGACCACCACCCCGGCCAGGGCCAGGGCCGGCAGCCGCTCAGAGAGCAGCAGCGCGCCCAGTCCGACCTGGGCGATGGGGGTGAGCTGCAGCCAGATGGCCGCTTCGCCGACGGTGAGCGCCCCGTAGGCCTCCGACATGAACACCTGGGCGCCGTAGGCCGCCAGCGCCATCAGCCCGGCCAGCCCCCAGGCGGCCGGCTCGAGCGGCCAGGGGTCGAGCGCGAAGGGCAGCGCCACCGGGAGCCCCCCCAGGCAAAAATAGAAGAAGATGGTGGCGGAGTTCTCGGTCGGGCGCATGGCCCGGATGGTGACGGCCGAGAAGGCGGCGAAGCAGGCGGCGGCGAGCGCCAGCGCCTCGCCAGCCCCCAGCCCGAGCTGGAGCGTTCCGCCCCCCAGCACCAGTCCGACCCCGGCCGAGGCGACCAGCAGCGCCAGCAGCAGGTGGGCGGTGGGGCGCTCGCCGAAGGCCGGGATGGCCATGAGCGTGGCGATTACCGGGAAGAGGTTGTAGAGCATCCCCGCCTCGCCGGCCGGGATGCGGGCCAGGGCGAGGAAGTAGAGCACCACCACCACTCCGCCGGAGAGACCGCGGGTCCAGAGCATCCGCGGCCCCCGCGGCGCATGGAGGCCGGGCCGGAGCCGGAAGGCGAGCAGCGAGAGGACCGCCCCGAGCGCGAAGCGGATCACCGAGAGCTGGCCGGCCGTGAACGCGCCGGTCCCGTGGGAGAGCCGGCGCGCCAGCACCGCCATCAGGCCGAAGCAGAGGGCCGAGCCGCAGAGCAGCAGGCGGGCCCGGCCCTTCGACCCCGGGCCGGTCATGGCTCCTCGGCCGGCAGGCCCGTCATGGCTCCTCGGCCGGCAGGCCGGCCGCCGCCTCGCGCAGCTCCGGCCTGGCGCCGGGGCGCGACTTGTGGCCCAGCACCGCGCCGTAGACCACCCCGGCGATGCCGAGCAGCACGCCGAGCAGCGTGACCCCGGTGAACCGCTCACCCAGCGTCAGCGCCCAGCCGAAGGAGGCGATGGGGGTGAGCTGCTGCCAGAGCGCCGCCTCCGGGACCGAGAGCGCGCCGTAGGCCTCGGTCATGAGCAACTGTGCCAGGAAGGCGACCACGCCGCAGGCGCCCGCCGCGACCCAGGGGAGCGGTTCGGAAGGCCAGGAGCCGAAGGCAAAGGGGAGCGAGATCAGCAGTCCACCGATCGCCATGGCGAAGAAGATGGTCGGGGCGTTGTCGGTGGCCCGCAGCGCCCTGATGCTGGTGACGGCGAAGCCGCCCAGCACCGCCGAGCCGATCCCGAGCAGCTCGCCGCGGCCGAGCGAGAAGCTGAGCCGCCCACCGCCCAGCACCAGGAAGACGCCGGCCGAGGCGATGGCCAGCGCCACCGCCAGGTGGATGGTGGGGCGCTCTCCCAGCAGGAAGAAGGAGAGGATCACCGCCCAGATCGGGAAGGTGTTGTTGAGCAGCGTGGCCTCGCCGGCCGGGATGAGCGCCAGCGACATGAAGTAGAGCAGCGCCGCCAGCCCTCCGAAGAGGCCTCGGGAGACCAGCAGCGAGTACCGGACCGGCCGGAAAGTCCCAGGGCGAGCCACGAAGACCGCCAGCACCGCCACCACCCCGACCGCGAAGCGGACCAGCGTCACCTGACCGCCGCTCATCGACTGCCCGGCCGAGGCGAGCCGGGCCAGCATGGCCGACAGGCCAAAGAGCACGCCGGCGCCGAAGAGCAGCGCACGGGCCCGGCCCCGGGTGGGGACCGGCAGGGGCGGGACGAGGCTGGCCATGAAGCAGGCGTCGTACCACCATCCGCAAGGGCACGGAAAGCGGCGCTCCGGGTGGTGTCCGGGTGCCGGGCGCGTTAGATAGCGCCCCGGCATGAGCGAGCCAGACACCATCGTCGTCAAGGGCGCCCGCGAGCACAACCTCAAGTCGGTCACGCTGGAGATCCCGAAGAAGAAGCTGGTGGTCTTCACCGGCGTCTCCGGCTCAGGCAAGAGTTCGCTGGCCTTCGACACCCTCTACGCCGAGGGGCAGCGCCGCTACGTCGAGTCGCTCTCCTCCTACGCCCGGCAGTTCCTGGGGCAGATGGAGAAGCCGCGCTACGACACCATCCGCGGCCTCTCGCCGACCATCTCCATCGAGCAGAAGGCCGCCTCCAACAACCCGCGCTCCACGGTCGGAACCATCACCGAGGTGCACGACTACCTGCGCGTCCTCTATGCCTCCATCGGGGTGCAGCACTGTCCCGGCTGCGGCCGGCCGGTCGGCAAGCAGACCGCCCAGCAGATCGTCGAGACCATCCTGGAACTGCCGGAGGGGTCCCGGCTCCTGCTGCTGGCGCCGCTGGTGCAGAACCGCAAGGGCGAGTACCGCGAGCTGCTCGGCGACGCCCAGCAGCGCGGCTTCGCCCGCGTCCGCGTCGATGGGATGATCCACCAGCTCACCGATCGGCTGCCGCTCGACAAGAAGCTCAAGCACGACATCGAGCTGGTCATCGACCGGCTGGTGGTCAAGGCGGGGATCACGGCACGGCTCACCGACTCGGTGGAGACCGCGCTGCGCGAGGGCAAGGGGACGCTGATCCTGGCCGACGCCGCCCACGAGCAGAAGGTCGGCCCCGGGGTCGACCCCGAGGGCTACAAGAAGCACGACCGCTTCTTCTCCGAGCAGAACGCCTGCCACGCCTGCGGCCTCTCCTTCGGCGAGCTGGCCCCGCAGCTCTTCTCCTTCAACAGCCCGCTCGGCTTCTGCCAGGAGTGCCAGGGGCTCGGCACCCGGGCCGAGATGGACCCGGAGCTGATCATCCCCGACCCCTCGCTCACCATCCGCGACGGCGCGGTGGAGCCCTGGGCCTCGGGGATGGAGCGCGGCGAGGGCTGGACCTTCGAGTTCGTCGAGCACCTGGCCCGCTCGCTCAAGCTCGACCTCGACACCCCCTGGGGCAAGCTCGGGAAGCGCGATCGTGACCTGGTGCTGCTCGGCACCGCCTCGCTGACCGGCCCAAGGCCGCGGCTCGAGTGGGAGGGGGTGCTGGCCCAGCTCTACCGCCGCTTCCGCGCCACCAGCTCCGAGTCGATGCGCCGCCACTACATGCGCTTCTTCTCCGACAAGCCCTGCACCGCCTGCCACGGGGAACGGCTCAAGGCCGAGAGCCGGTCGGTCAAGGTGCGGGGCCGGGGCATCGTCGAGCTCTCCCGCCTCACCATCGACACCGCCCACGCCTGGCTGGGCGAGCTGGGGCTCAAGGGGAACGAGGCCACCATCGCCGAGGAGCTGCTCAAGGAGATCCGCAACCGGCTCAAGTTCCTGCTCGACGTCGGGCTCGGCTACCTCACCCTGGATCGGCCCGGCCCGTCGCTCTCCGGCGGCGAGAGCCAGCGCATCCGGCTCGCCTCGCAGATGGGGTCGGAGCTGACCGGCGTCATCTACATCCTCGACGAGCCCTCCATCGGCCTGCACCAGCGCGACAACGGCAAGCTGCTGGCCACGCTCAAGCGGCTGCGCGACATCGGCAACTCGGTGATCGTCGTCGAGCACGACGAGGAGACCATGATCGCGGCCGCCTGGCTGGTCGACTTCGGCCCCGGCGCCGGGGCCCACGGTGGCGAGATCGTCTCCACCGGCACTCCCCGGCAGGTGATGGCCGACCCGGCCTCGCTGACCGGGGCCTACCTCTCCGGACGGCGCGAGATCTCCCTGCCCGGGAGGAGGCGGCGCGAGGACCACGGCGTCATCACCGTCCACGGCGCTCGCGAGAACAACCTGAAGAACCTGACCGTCGACTTCCCGCTGGGACGCCTGGTGGCGGTCACCGGCGTCTCCGGCGCCGGCAAGTCGACGCTGGTCAACGCCGTGCTGCGCCCGGCCCTCTCCCGCCTGCTGCACGGCACCCGGGAGGCTCCCGGAGTCCACGACCGGCTCGGCGGCGCCGAGCGGATCGACAAGCTCATCGACATCAACCAGCAGCCCATCGGCCGGACCCCACGCTCCAACCCGGCCACCTACACCAAGCTCTTCGACTTCATCCGCGAGGTCTTCGCCCAGACGCCCGAGGCCCGCTCCTTCGGCTACCAGCCGGGCCGCTTCAGCTTCAACGTCAAGGGCGGCCGCTGCGAGGCCTGCCAGGGCGACGGCATGAAGCTGGTGGAGATGCACTTCCTGGCCGACGTGCTGGTGCCCTGCGAGGTCTGCGGCGGGAAGCGCTTCAACGACGCCACCCTGCGCGTCCAGTTCAAGGGGAAGAACATCGCCGAGGTGCTCGATCTCTCCATCGCCGAGGCTGGCCTGCACTTCGGCGCGCACAAGGAGGTGGTCCGCATCCTGCGCACGCTCGAGGACGTCGGCCTGGGCTACCTCAAGCTGGGGCAGCCCTCCCCCTCCCTCTCCGGCGGCGAGGCCCAGCGCATCAAGCTCTCGCGCGAGCTGGCCCGGGTCGGGACCGGGCGCACCCTCTACATCCTCGACGAGCCGACCACCGGCCTCCACTTCGAGGACGTCAGGCGCCTGCTCATCGTGCTCGACCGGCTCGTCGACTCCGGAAACACCGTGGTGGTGATCGAGCACAACCTCGACGTCATCAAGTGCGCCGACTGGATCATCGACCTCGGTCCTGAGGGGGGCGAGCGCGGCGGCCTGATCATCGCCGAGGGCACCCCCGAGGAGGTGGCCCGGGCGGAGGCGAGCGCCACCGGTCACTACCTCGCCAAGGTGCTTGAGCAACACCGCAACCGCGCCCGCGCCCGCGCCGGCTAGGGCGCCGGCCAGGGCACCGGGCACGTCGCCTCGGCACTTGAGCAACCGCCGGGTGGGCGGAGGCGAAGACGGTGGGTTGACGCTCACCCGGACCCGCGCTAACGCTCTCGGCATGCGCCTCCGCCTCCTGCCGCTGCTCGCCCTGCTCGCCGCCTGCGCCCCGAGCCGCATCCCCGGGACCGAAGTGCCCGATTCGAAGGAGAACCGGGCGGTCTACGAGGTGATCCGGCAGTACGCCGACGCGCTCCGCAAGAAGGACGCCGGCGCCATCCTCAAGCTGGTCTCCGCGGACTACTACGACGGCTCGGGCACGCCCGACCCAGGCGACGACATCACCCGCGAGACGCTGGAGAAGAACCTCGCCACCGATCTCTCCAAGGTCGAGTCGGTGATGCTGGAGCTGGGCGTGAAGAAGATCGAGGTCACCGGCGACGAGGCCCGCGCCGAGGTCTTCTACGACGCCGCCTACCGGGTGGTGACGCCGACCGGGCCTATCGCCAAGCGCCCCTCCGACCTGAGCCAGATGCGGTTTCGCAAGGTGAAGGGCAACTGGAGGATCTCGGCCGGGCTTTAGTGCCCCGGCCCCGAGTCACGGGCCGAGCAGTGCCAGGTAGCCCTCCGGCCCGAGCGCGCGCAGCGCCAGCAGCCGGTCCCGGTAGCGCCGCCAGTCCTTGCCCACCACCCGCCCGGCCGGGAGCGCCGGGCCGAGCGTGGCGTGGAGCCGGCTCACCGCGAAGCGGAGCGCGGCCCAGCGAGCCCAGGCCGGCAGCGCCGCCACCGTCTCGGCCTCGAGCCGCCGCTTCGACCGGTAGCCCTCCAGCAGCGCCCGCACCCGGGCCGGCTGGTGGCGATCGGTGAAGCACCAGGCGTCGATGGCGATGGCCAGGTCGTAGGCGAACGGGGCGACGCAGGCCATCTCCCAGTCGAGAACGTAGCTCACCCGGTCACCGACCCAGAGCACGTTGTCGAGGAAGAGGTCTCCGTGGCAGAGCCCTCGCGGAACCCCGGGCAGCCGCGCCGCCGCCTCCAACTCCTCCCGCAGCAGCGGCAGCGCCTCGCGGGCCTCGGCGTCGAGCCGGAGCGCGCCCTCGAGGGCGGAGAGCCAGCCGCCGACCCGGGCCGGGCCAAAGGGGTTCTCCCGGTCCGGGGCGAAGCCAGAGGAGAGCTCGTGGAGCCTGCCCATCTGCTCGCCGACCCGCCGGCAGTGGTCGGGACTGGCCCCGGCCCGGTCCACCGCCTCACCGGGTGCGTAGTCGAAGAGCATGGCGGGCCGGCCGGCCAGCTCGACGAAGGGGCGCCCGTCGCTGGCCAGCACCAGCCGCGGCACCGGGAACCGCGCGTCGAAGAGGAAGCGCAGCACCTCGGCCTCGAAGCGGACCTCGGTCTCGGACTTCCCCTCGGCGAGCTGGAGGAACCAGCGCTGGGAGCCGAGGTGCAGGTGGTAGCTGGTGTTGCTCCGGCCGCGCGGCTCCGGTTCGGCCCGGTCGGGAGCGGGGAGGCCGAAGCGTCGGGTGGTCTCGGCCAGCTGGGCGGTCGTGAGGACGGTCTGGAGCGCCATGGGCCGAGCGTGCCCGGAAAGAGCCGGAGCCGTCAACGCACCGGTACGGCGCCGCTGGCCGCCGGCTCGGGTCCTGTGAGAGCCTCGCCCAGCGACTCCTCGACCCAGGTGGCCGCCACGATGCGCCAGCCATCCGGCTCCTGCTCCAGGCGGCAGTCGATGCGCCAGGCGTTCCCGTCGGCCGGGAGGATGTCGGCGAGCGCCTTCCCGGCCCCTGCCCGGCTGGCCACCAGGTCGAGCACGGCCCGGGCCCGGCTCCCGGTCACCTCGACGCGGAGCCCGGCGATCCTGACCACCAGCCAGCCCCCCCGGAGGGTGTTGGCCGCCACCAGCCGCTTCACCTCGCGCCTGTCGAGCCCCTGACCGCTGAACCGCTCGGAGAGGCCGGCCACCGCGTCCGAGACCCGGCGCTCCTCGGTGGCCCGGACCGCGTCGTCGAAGAGGGCGCGGACCAGCTCCTCGTCGGTGGGCGGAAGCGGACGGGTCAGGCGCCAGGCGGCGGCGCCGGTGACCAGGGCGAGCAGAGCGATGAGGGCGGCGCGGCGGTTCATGGTGGAGCGCCCCAGCGGGGGCGCGAAGCAGTAGACTCCGGCGGGTGAGACGCGACAAGGACGTGACCGGACGCTCCGACCAGCACAACGCCCGCGGCATCGAGCTGGCCGACCGAGGCTGGCTCGATGAGGCGGTCAAGGAGTTCCAGCGGGCCATCGAACTCGACCCGGGGGCGGCTCACGCCCACGACAACCTGGCCACCGTCTACGCCGAGCAGAAGAAGCTGCGCGAGGCGCTGCACGAGCACCTGACGGCGCTTCGGCTCGACCCGGAGAGCGCCACCGTCCACTTCAACCTGGCGGCCTTTCTCTCGGCAAACGCCACCGATCTCACCATCGAGTCCTACCGGACGGCGCTGACCATCGACCCGCTTTTCCCCGACGCCCAGCTCAACCTCGGCCTGACGCTGGCCGACGAGGGGCAGGTCGAACCGGCCTTGACCGCCCTGCGGGCGGCGGTGGAGCAGGCCCCGGAGGACGCGCTGACGCGCCACGAGCTGGCCTCGCTGCTGCTCGACGAGGGCGAGTACCGCGCCGCCATCGGCCAGCTCAAGGAGGTGGTGCGGCTCGCCCCGGAGCTCTTCGAACCCTGGCTCGACCTCGGCATCGCCTACGCCCAGCAGGGGTTCTACGAAGAGGCGGCGCGGGCCTATGCGGGCGCCGGCCGGCTGCGCCCCGACGACCTGCTGCTCAACTACAACCTGGGAGGGCTGCACGCCCTCTCCGGCCGCCCGGCCGAGGCGCTGGCCGCCCTGCGCCGCGCCCTCTCCTTCGACCCGGTCAAGGTCCGTGGCTGGCTGCAGGACGACCGGATGTTCGAGCAGCTCGAGGGAAACGCCGAGTTCGAAGCGCTGGCCCGGGGTTGACCGCCGCCGTCGTCCCCCGCCGTCCCTCATCTCCCTCCCCCGTTCGTGTCACTCCCAGGGTGGTCCGCGGATCGTCCGCCCGTTCGCCGGACGGCCGACCCGCGACCGGCCGTTCCGCGACCGGTCCGCAGTCCATACGCCCACTTGGCGTCCGCCTGCGTCCCGGCCTCACCGATGCATTGGACAGCTCCCGCGGCCCGCTCCGCACCCCGGCCAGGGCGGCGCCGAATCCACTTCCCGTCCCTGCTCCCGCCGGTAAGATGCGACCAGGAGTAAAACATGCCCGAACTGGCCTTCTTCCGTCACGGTGAGGAACTGCTCCGAGTCACCCTCGGCGAGCGAACCGCCATCGGCCGCTCCCCCGACTGCGACGTCTCCCTCCCCGACCCGGCCCTCTCCCGCGTCCAGGCGGTGGTGGAGCGGCGCGGCGACGGCTTCCACCTGGTCGACCGATCGGGACGTGGCACCCGCCTCGGCGACGCCGAGGTGAGCGAGGCCCCGCTGGCCGACGGCGCCGAGCTGTCGCTCGGGGCCTGGCGGGCCCTCTTCCGGGCCGCGCCGCAGGAGGGGGCGGAGCTGACCCACGCCGGTGGCACGCAGCTTCGCCAGGCGCTCACCCCGGCCGAGGCGGCGCCCCTGGCCCGGCTCCGTGTCAAGGAACGCGGTCGCGAGCGCTGGCTCACCGTCCCTCGCGCCGGCCTGACCGTCGGCAAGGGGCCGGGCAACGACCTGGTCCTCTCCGATCCGTTCGTCTCGGCCCGCCACCTCCGCATCGAGCCGCGCGCCGGCCGCTGGTACCTCGTCGACCTTGGCTCGACCAACGGCACCCTGCTGGGCGGCTCGCGCGTGGAGCGGGCCGAGCTTCCCTTCGGCCTGCCGCTGCAACTCGGCGACGTCGAGCTGCTGCTGGAGCCGCCCGCTCCCTCCGAGGTGGCCCGCCCGACCGTCTTCGAGCAGATGGTGAGCAAGGACCCTGGCATGCGGCGCCTCTTCGAACTGGTGGAGCGGGTCGCTCCGTCCGACGCCGCCGTCGCCATCCTCGGCGACACCGGCACCGGAAAGGAACTGGTGGCTCGCGCCCTCCACTCCCGCTCGCCGCGGGCCTCCGGGCCTTTCATCCCGGTCAACTGCTCGGCCATCGCCGAGACCCTCATCGAGTCCGAGCTCTTCGGCCACGAGAAGGGGGCCTTCTCCGGCGCCGAACGGCTGCGCAAGGGGGCCTTCGAAGAGGCGCACGGTGGCACCATCTTCCTCGACGAGATCGGCGAGCTGCCCTTCGACCTTCAGGCCAAGCTGCTGCGCACCCTGGAGCTCGGCGAGGTCAAGCGGGTCGGCGCCTCCCGCCCCATCACCGTCGATGTCCGGGTCGTGGCCGCCACCCACCGCGACCTGCGCGCCCAGGTGCGGACCGGGAGGTTCCGCGAGGACCTTTTCTACCGGCTCTGCGTGGTCCCGCTCACGGTCCCGCCGCTGCGGCAGCGGCGCGGCGACGTGCGGCTGCTGGCCGAGACCTTCCTCTCGGCCTCGGCGCCACGCGGCGTGGCGCTGCGCTGGTCGGACGAGGCGCTCACCCGCCTCGAGGGGTACGACTGGCCCGGCAACGTGAGGCAGCTGCGCAACGTGGTGCAGCGGGCCCTGCTCTTCCGCGGCGAGGGGCAGGTCCTCCCGGCCTCGGCGGTGGTCTTCGAGGACACCCGCGCCAGCAGCGGCGACACCGGCGACGACGACTCCCTCTACCTGCGTGGCCTGACCATGGAAGAGGTGGAGCGGGAGGCCATCCGGCTCTCGCTCCGGCGCCACCGCGGCCGGCGCTCGGCGGTGGTCCGCGAGCTCAAGATCGCCAAGAGCACGGTGCTCAAGCGGATCGGTCAGTGGCACCTTCAGGACGAGGGGCGCGCCCCGGGCCAGGCCGCCGACGAAGTGGACGCGGGCTGAGGGCCGGCCCTGCCGCCGCTTTCCGGCCGGGCGGAACAGCGCCGGGCTCGGGCCCGGACCGTGTCTATTTCTTCTTGGGCGGCGCCTTCTTGGCGTCCTTGGGGCTCAGCTCGGCCAGCCTGGCCTTGGCCTTCCTGGCCGCTTCGCTCTTGGGGTGGTCGGCGAGGAGCTGCTCCAATACCCCCTTGGCGTCCTCCTTGCGGTCGAGCTGCTCCAGCCCCTCGGCCACCTGCAGCAGCGCCTCCGGGGCCCGCTCCGACTTCGGGTAGTCCTCGGCCACCTTGCCGTAGACCAGCACCGCCTCGCGCCACTTGCCCTGCCCGGCCAGCAGCTGCCCGGCCCGGAAGGCCGCCTCGGGCGCCTTCTCGTCACGCGGCCAGCGCTTCATGTAGTGAAGGAAGAGCTCGCGGGCCACGCCCTTGTCGCCGGCGCTCTCGACCTGCTGGGCCAGCGCGAAGACGGCGGCGCGGTCGTCCGGCCTGGGCAGCTCGGCGATCTTCTGGCGGGCCACCGCCTCGTCGAGCGCGCCGGTCCCCTTGAGCGAGGCCAGGCGGGTCTCGGTCTCCTTGCCCGACTCGGCCACCTGCTTCTGCAGCTGCGAGAGGTTGTGCTGCTGCGCCTCCAGATCGCCCTTCAGCCTGGTCAGCTCCTCGCCGAGCTTGTTGACGGCCACGCCGAGGTCGGCCCCCTTGGCTCGCGACACGGTGTTGAGCTCGTCGAGCTTGACCTGCACCTCTCGCAGCTTCTTGTCGACCTGCGCGATCTTCTCCCTGATCTGGCCGTCGAGCTCCTGAGCCTGCTCCTTGGTCTCCACCTCCAGACGCTGGAGGCGCGCCTCCAGGAGGCGCCCCTTCTCCAGCGGAACCCAGCAGCCGGTGGCGGCCAGCAGCAGAGCGGATGCGGCGAGGCGGAGCATGACCCTCAGCGGTCGAACCGCAGCTCGGCGCGCCGGTTCTTCGACCAGCAGGACTCGGCCGCCTCGCGGCAGAGCGGCTGCTCCTTGCCGAAGGTGTTGGTGCCGATGGCGCCGGCCACGCCGAGATCGGCGAGATACTTCTTCACCGTCTCGGCCCGCTTCTTCCCGAGCGCCAGGTTGTACTGGGTGGTACCGCGGTCGTCGGCGTGACCATCGACCTGGAGCCGCTTCGCCGGCGCCTTGGCGAGGCAGGCGGCCAGCCTCTGGAGCGCCGACGCCGAGTCGCCGACGATCGAGTACTGGTCGTAGCCGAAGTGGCAGGTGAAGGCGGCGGGGTCGGCGCAGGCCGGATCCAGGGTGCTGACGCACTTGCCGGACTGGCAGCCCTTGCCGCTGTCGCACTCGGCGTCGGAGGCGCATTCGGGCTTTGGAGCGGCGGCGGCCACCGGGGCCGGCTTCGGCTCGCACTTGTTGGTCTTGCAGGCGAAGCCGTCCTTGCAGTCGGTGTCGGCGGCGCACTCGACGCACTGGCCGGAGAGGCAGATCTTCCCGAAGCCGGCCTGGGCCTCGCAATCCTTGGAGGACTTGCACTCGCCGTTCTTGGGAGGCGACGGGCAGGCGGTCAGCAGGGCGACGAAGACGATGACGGCGAAGGCTGAGGCGCGACGCATGAGTGAACCTCCCAGGGGACGGTGGGGCCGAATTGCAGCGAGCCCTTGTATCTTCCCCCCAAACTACACCTGTCAAAGGAATTCCTGCCGCTCCCTCCCCCTTTTTCTCCGGGCGGGTGAATCGTTGAGCACCCACCGCCCCGGCGCTATGGTGCCGGCCGATCGTGACCCGCGCCCGCTCCCAGCTGCTCCGACGTCTCCTGCTGGCCTGCGCCCTGCTCGGCGCACTGGCCGCGGCGGCGGGCGGGCTCGTCTTCTGGCTCTGGACCCGCGACCTGCCGGCCTTCGACACCCTGCAGGACTACCGGCCCCTGGTGGCCACGCGCGTGCTCGGCAGCGACGGCTCCGAGGTCTTCTCCTTCGCCCGCGAGCGGCGCACCGTGGTGCCCATCGAGCAGGTCCCGACCGTGCTCAAGCAGGCGGTCATCGCCTCCGAAGACGCCCGCTTCTACCAGCACGAGGGGATCAACTACCTCGCCATGCTGCGCTGCGTGGCGCGCGGGGTGTTGAGCGGACGGGTCCGCTGTGGCGGATCGACCATCACCCAGCAGGTGGTCAAGACCTTCCTCCTGTCCAACGACTGGAAGTACCAGCGCAAGGTGAAGGAGCTGGTGCTGGCCCCGCGGCTGGAACAGAACCTCGGCAAGGACGAGATCCTCTGGCTCTACCTGAACCAGATCTACTTCGGCCACCGGCGCTACGGCGTCGAGGAGGCGAGCCGCTTCTACTTCGGCAAGCCGGTCGCCGAGCTGACGCTGGGCGAGGCGGCCTCGCTGGCCGGGACCATCCAGTCCCCAGCCCGGCTCTCCCCGGTGACCCACCCCACGGCCGCCAAGGCCCGCCAGGCCTACGTGCTGAGGCGCATGGCCGAGGAGGGATACATCACCACGGCCCAGGCCGAGGCCGAGCTGGCCAGGCCCATCGCCGTGGCGCCTCCCGAGCCGGAGCGCCCCGGCGCCTCCTACGCCGACGTGGTCCGCCGCTACCTCGACACCCGCTACGGCGCCGACCGGGTCGAGACCGAGGGGCTGGTCGTCAAGGTGGCGATGGACCCGATGGCGCAGCGCCAGGCCGAGGCGGCCCTCGAGGCCGACCTGCGCGCCGTCGACCGACGCCAGGGCTGGCGCGGGCCGCTCCTCACCCTCAACGCCGAGCAGCTCGGGCTCGCCCTCCCCTCCTGGCGCGAGCGGCTGGCGGCGGCCTCGGCCCGTGGTGGCCAGGTGCTGGTCTGGGACCTCGCCTCGGTCGATCCCGACGAACTGGAGCCCGGGCCCGACGGCTCGGCCGCCGACCTGCGCAAGATGATCCGGGTCCGCCCGCTGCTGGCCGACGGCCTCTACGCGGCCCTGGTCACCGCCGTCGACGACAAGAAGGCCCTGCTCGATCTCGGCGGCGCCACCGGCATCATCCCCTTCTCCGACCTCGCCTGGGCCCGCAAGTGGAACCCGCAGAGCGCCACCGCCAAGCCCCGCAGCGTGAAGCAGGTGCTGGCGGCCGGAGACGTGGTGCTGGCGCGGGTGATACCCGGAGCCACGCCGCCAGAGGTGACGGTGCGGGCCGGAAAGCCGCTCAAGCTCTCGCTGGGCCAGCAGCCCAGGGTGCAGGGCGCGCTGGTGGCCATCGAGCCGGCCACCCGCCAGGTCCGGGCGCTGGTGGGCGGCTCGGCCGCCTCGCGCTCCGCCTTCAACCGCGCCACCCAGGCCAGGCGCCAGCCCGGCAGCTCCTTCAAGGCCTTCGTCTGGGGGGCGGCCATCGAGTCTCGCCGCTTCACCCCGGCCACCGTGGTCTACGACACCCCCGATCTCTACCGCGACCCGTGGACCGGCAAGGAGTGGAAGCCGCGGAACTTCGAGAGGGACCAGTTCGACGGCCCCATGTTGCTCAAGGGGGCGCTGGCCCACTCCAAGAACACCGTGGCCGTGAAGCTGACCGACGCCCTCGGACCCGACGCGGTGATCGGCTTCGCCCGGCGCATGGGGATCGAGAGCGACCTGCCGCGCAACCTGACGCTGGCGCTCGGCACCGGCGAGGTGACGCTGCTCGAGCTGACCAACGCCTACACCAGCATCGCCGCCAGCGGGAGCTTCCTGCCGCCGGCCTTCGTGCTGGAGGTGAGCGACCGCGACGGCACCGTGCTCGAGACCTGGCAGCCACCGACCGAGATACCGGCCCCGCTCACCATCCCGGCCCTGCCGCTGCAAGGCGAGGGCGGCCCGCCAGCCACCATTCCGGCCGCCGAACCTCCACCCCAGCCGGCCGCGGCCGGCAACCAGGGCTCGCCGGCCCCTCTCGACTTCTCCCTGCCGCAGAGCGGCACGCGCCCCGAGGTGGCCTTCGTGCTCACCGACATGCTTCGCGGGGTGGTGGAGTTCGGCTCCGGCGTCGGGGCCAGGTCGCTCGACCGGCCGGCCGCCGCCAAGACCGGCACCGCCCAGGAGCACCGCGACGCCTGGTTCGTAGGCTACACGCCGGAGCTGGTGGCCGGGGTCTGGATCGGCTTCGACGATCACGGCCCGCTCGGTCCGCGGGAGACAGGCGCTGGCGCGGCCCTTCCGGCCTGGCTCGCCTTCATGAAGGGGACGCTCGGCGACAGCCCAGTCAGGGAGTTCGTGGCTCCGGAAGGGGTGCAGTTCGCCCGCATCGACCCGGCCACCGGCCTGCTGGCGGCCGAGCCGAAGCCGGGAGAGCCGGAGGAGGCGCCGACCTCGTTCGTGACCGGCACGGCGCCGACCGAGGCGGTGAGCGCACGGCCGGTCAGTCCTCCGCAGAACTTCTTCCTGGACGATCGCTGACGGCGCGGCGGGCCGGAGGCCGGCCCCGCGCCCGCCATGCCGCGAGGCCCTACTTGACCGGCGTGGCCCGCAGCGCCGCCTTGCCTTCCTTGACGTAGACGCTGAAGCGGACCGTCCGGCAGCCGTGCCGCTCCACCAGCTGCAGCTTGTTCTTCTCCAGCTTGGGGCGGAACCGCTCGTAGGCCAGCCCCTCGGTCGCCTCGCCACACTGGTCGCGGACGCGCAGGAACTCGGAGTGGATGGAGCGCCAGTGCTCCTCGTCGGTCTCCTCGACCGGGGCCGGCGGCGTGACCGCCTGGAACATGGCCGTGGAGGCCGGGCGAGCTGCCCCAGGGCGCGCGGCCAGCGCATCGACCAGCGTCGCCGCTCTCGGCTGCGTGGAGGCCTCGAAGGCGGCGGACTGGAACCCGGTCGCGGCGGAGATGGCGCCGATGGTGTCGCGGGGAACCGGCGGCGTACTTGCCGGGATGGGCGCGGTCTTCTCGATCAGGCTCGGGCCGAAGAACCTGGGGGCGTCAGGAGCCTTCGGGAAGGCGAAGCTCTGCTCGGGCGGGATGTTGAACTTCTGGGCGCTGGCACCGCTGGCGAACGGATCGCTGCTGGTCAGGCTCGGGGTCTTCCCCTCGGCCACGGCGGCCGCCTTGTTGAGCGCGCCCGCCACGGTACCGAGCGCGCCGAGGAACTCCGGGGCCCGGGCCGAGAAATCGCCCCGTTCGATCTTGCTGGCCGCGGCCACCAGCGAGGCCGGCAATGACGGCAGCACCTCGGTCTTGACCAGCACGCCGAGCAGCAGGCCGACCAGCAGCAGCGCCGCCAGGCCGATCAGCAGCGCCCACTGGTAGCGGGCCAGATCGCTGAAGTAGCCGACGGTCGGGACCGAGAGGACCAGGAACCCCTTGGCGAGCCCGGAGAGCGGCAGGGCCAGGGCCCGCGCCGCCGGCGCCTTCACGAAGAGGACCGGCACGCGCACCTTGACCGGATGCTCCAACAACACCGGTGGCACCGACCCCTCGCTGACCGCCACGCCCGGCGCCTCGGTGGCGCGCTTGGCCAGCCGCTTGGCCAGGTCCGGCTGCGCCGTGGTGATGAGCTGCGGCGTGCCCACGTCGAGGGTGATGTCGACGCCGCAGTTCTGGGCCATGGCCTTCGCCCAGGCGGCGTCGAGAGGCAGGAAGAGCACCATGGCCGCCCCTTCGCCAGCCGGGTAGGCCACGCCGTACCAGAGCCCGTCGTTGACACGCACGTACCCGCGGCGCGGTGTGCCGGTGGCGGCGTCGCGCAGGAAGGTGGCCGCCTCCCTGTACTGCGGCTGCTGGAGCTGGTCCGGCAGCTTCTTCTTCAGCCATTCCTGGCTGGCCACCGACCAGAAGGCACCGGCCGGCAACCTGATGCCGAGCCGGTTGGCCGCCTCCTCCACCGCGGCGCGCGCCGCGGACTCGGCCGCGGCGTGGCGCGACTCGATCTCGACCGCCTCGTCGCGGGCCTGTGGTGCCTTCCCCTTCTTCTTGCCGGGCGGCTCGGCCCGCGGGGGCGCCGCGAAGAGCGCCTCGAGCAGCTCGGCGTTCTTCACCGCCAGGCTGGTGACCGCGGCCGCCTCGCTGGCCATCAGCCGCTCGGCGTCACGAAGGTGGGCGGCGCCGATCCTGAGGACGCCATCGGCCTCTCGCAGCGCCCGGGCGGAGAGATCGCTGGTGAGCCCGAGGAGATTGGCCCCCCCCGCGATCGCGAACAGCAGCATGTAGAGCCAGAGCTTGAGCCGGTTCCGGTTCATGGGTGCTCCATTTTAGCCCAGCCCGGGGCGCGGTGCGAGGAGCCGTCCGAGGATTGCCCGGGTGGGTGTCACGAAACCACCCCTGTCCCCTCTCTCCCCCGTCACCCCCAGCTCGCGCCTCCTTGGCCGCCTGGCCCCTCCCCTTGGAGAAACATCCATGAAGCGACTGCTCCTCGCCACCCTCCTCGTCGCCCCGGCGCTCGCCAGCGCCGATGAGGGGATGTGGACCTTCAACAACTTCCCCAAGGACCGGGTCGAGAAGGCCTACGGGTTCAAGGTCACCGACGCCTGGCTCGACAACCTCCGGCTCTCCTCGGTCCGGCTCGCCCAGGGCTGCTCGGCCAGCTTCGTCTCGGAGCGCGGCCTGGTGATGACCAACCACCACTGCGCCCACTCCTGCATCGAGCAGCTCTCGACCAAGGAGAAGGACTTCATCAAGACCGGATTCCTCGCCAAGGCCGACGCCGACGAGGTCAAGTGCCCCGAGCTGGAGGTCAACCAGCTGGTCGGCATCACCAGCGTCACCGCCCGCATGAAGAAGGCGACCGAGGGGAAGAGCGGCCGGGAGTTCTTCATGGCCCAACGCGGTGAGCAGGCGGCCATCGAGAAGGAGTGCCAGACGGCCGACACGCTCCGCTGCGAGGTGGTCAGCCTCTACCGCGGAGGCGTCTACGATCTCTACAAGTACCGGCGCTTCCAGGACGTGCGGTTGGTCTTCGCCCCCGAGTTCGCCATGGCCTTCTTCGGCGGCGACCCCGACAACTTCACCTTCCCCCGCTATGACCTCGACGTGGCCTTCCTCCGTGTCTACGAGGGGGCCAAGCCGGCCACGCTGAAGAACTGGCTGCGCTGGTCCGCGGCCGGCGCCAAGGAAGGCGAGCTGACCTTCGTCTCCGGCAACCCCGGCGGCACCAACCGCAAGCTCACCGTGGCGCAGCTCGAGTACCAGCGCGACACCGCGCTGCCCGAGCGGATGGTGGCCATGTCCGAGGTGCGCGGCCGGCTCACCGAGTACGCCCACCGCGGCGAGGAGCAGGCCCGCCACTCGAACGCCCTGCTCTTCTACGTGGAGAACAGCCTCAAGGCGCTGACCGGCCGGCTCGAGGCCCTGCAGGAGAAGTCCTTCTTCGAGTCGAAGTTGAAGGCAGAGGCCGACTTCAAGGCGACGCTGGCCAAGGACCCGGAGAGCGCCAGCAAGTACCTGCCGGCCTTCGACGCCATCAGCGGGGCCGTGGCCGACCAGAAGAAGCTGCGCCGCCAGCTGGAGTTCAAGGAAGCGATGCGAGCGGGGGAACTGCTGCCGCTGGCCCGCAAGCTGGTTCGAGCCTCCGTCGAGCGGACCAGGCCCAACTCCGAACGGCTTCGCGAATACGGCGACGCGGCGCTGCCGCAGCTGACCCAGGAGCTCCTCTCTCCGGCGCCGGTCCACCCCGAGTTCGAGATCTTCCAGCTCACCCACCTCTTCACCAAGATGCGCGAGAAGCTCGGTGCCGATGACCCGTTCGTGAAGAAGGTGCTGGGCCAGAAGTCCCCGGCCGAGCTGGCCACGGAGCTGGTCCAGGGAACGAATCTGGCCGACGTGACCACCCGCAAGAAGCTCTTGGACGGTGGGCTGGCGGCCGTGGACGCGGCGGCGAAGACCGACACCATGATCGCCTTCGCGCAGCTCGTTGACGCCGACGGCCGCGCCGTCCGCAAGCTGAACGATGAGACCATCCAGTCGGTGCTGGTGAAGAGCCAGGAGCTGATCGCCCAGGTCCGCTTCGCGGTCGAGGGGACCAGCACCTACCCCGACGCCACCTTCACGCCGCGCCTCTCCTACGGCTCGGTGCAAGGGTACCAGGAGAACGGCAAGCAGGTGGCCCCCATCACCACCATGGCCGGCGCCTTCGAGCGCGCCACCGGCCGCGAGCCCTACGCTCTGCCGAAGACCTGGCTCGACGCCAAGGGGAAAATCGACCTCAAGACCCCCTTCAACATGGCCACCAGCAACGACATCATTGGCGGCAACTCCGGCTCACCGGTGATCAACGCCCGGGGCGAGGTTGTCGGCCTGGTCTTTGACGGCAACCTCCAGTCGCTGGGCGGTGACTACGGCTTCGACGCCTCCGTCAACCGCGCCGTGTCGGTCCACTCCTCGGCCCTGGTCGAGGCGCTGGCGCGGATCTACGGCGCGCAGCGGATCGTCGA
>JANPOM010000155.1:0-47819 GCA_031427995.1 Anaeromyxobacter sp.
CGGTGATGCAGACGTTGGCGCCGAGCACCGCCTCCTCCTCCACCAGCACCCCTTCCACGAGGATGCAGCGCGAGCCGAGGAAGACGCCGTCCTCGACGATGTTCGGCCGGGCCCCGGGCGGCTCGAGCACGCCGCCGATGCCGACGCCGCCGGCGACGTGGACGTTGCGCCCCACCTGCGCGCAGGAGCCGACCGTGGCCCAGGTGTCGACCATCGAGCCGGCGCCGACCCGGGCGCCGACGTTGACGAAGCCGGGCATCACCACCACGCCCGGCTCCAGGAATGCGCCGTAGCGGACGATGCCGCCCGGCACCAGCCGCACCCCGGCCGCCTCGAGGTCGCTCTTGAGCGGGACCTTGTCGCGGGTCTGGAACGGTCCGTAGTCGTGCACCACCATGCCGGTGATGCCGAAGTAGAGGTTGACCGCCTGCATCAGCCAGCCGTTCACCCGCCACTCGCCGTCGAGCTTCTCGGCGACGCGCAGGGCGCCGCGGTCGAGCCCGGCCATGGCCTTCAGCACCGCCTCGCGAGCCGCGCCGTCCTCCAGCATCTTGCGGTCGGCGAAGGCCGCCTCGATCAGCGCCCGCGTGCCGGTCCAGTCGCTCATGTGATCACGCTCCTCCAGCAGTCGATGGCCGCCTGGCACTCGTCCAGGGCCGGCACCAGCGCCACCCGCACCTACCCCTCGCCGGCCCCGAATCGAGGACGGTCTGGCCGAGCGCGTCCGGCTCGACCAGGAAGCGGTTGGCCCCGGTGAGCGCCACCATGAGTTTGACCTGGAGCTGCCCGAGGACCGGGTTCTTCGGGGGGCCACGCACGCGACCAAGATATGCCCAAGCCCTCGAAAACGCACTATAAGCCGGGACATGTTGCACTACGACGTGGTGGTCATCGGGTCGGGTCCGGCGGGGGAGAATGGCGCCATCCAGGCGGCCGCCCTCGGCAAGAAGGTGGCGCTGGTGGAGAAGGAGGCGGTACCGGGCGGCGCCTGCGCCAACACCGGCACCATCCCCTCCAAGGCGCTGCGCGAGACCGCGCTCGCCATCAAGCAGGCGCGCAACCGCGACGCCCATGGGATCGAGCTCAAGGTCTCGGACACCGTCACCGTCCCCGAGCTGATGGGCCGCCGCGGCCTGGTCACGGCCCGTGAGCACAGCCGCATCCGCGACGGGCTGAGCCACGCCGGCGTCGAGTACTTCCGCGCCAAGGCCAGCTTCGTCGATCCCCACACCATCAAGCTCGCCGCGCCGGGCGGCTTCAGCGCCCAGGACGTCACCGCCGAGGTGGTGCTGCTGGCCACCGGCACCCGCCCCTTCCACCCCCCGCAGTACAAGTTCGACAACGCCCGGGTCTACGACTCCGACTCGATCCTGCTGCTCGACCGGGTGCCGCGCTCGCTCGCCATCCTCGGCGGCGGCGTGGCCGGCTGCGAGTACGCCTCGATCTTCGCGGCGCTCGGCGTCCACGTTCACATCGTCGACTCCAAGGACCGGCTGCTCCCCTGGCTCGACGCCGAGCTCTCCATCGCCATGCAGGACGCCTTCCTGGAGGCGGGCATCGAGCTGCATCAGCGGCTGCGCGCCACGGTCCTCGAGCCGGGCGAGCGCGACGTGCTGGTGACCCTCTCCACCGGCTCGCGCATCGTGGCCCAGAAGGTGCTGGTGGCCGCCGGCCGCATCGGCAACGTCGAGTCGCTCAACCTCCCCGCGGCCGGCCTTACCGCCACCGACAAGGGCATCCTCGAGGTCACGCCCAACTACCAGACCAAGGTGCCGCACATCTACGCGGCCGGCGACCTGGTCGGCTTCCCCGGGCTGGCCTCGGCGTCGATGGAACAGGGGCGCGTGGCGATGATCCATGCCTGCGGCAAGGGGCGGAGCCGGCTCTCCGACCTGCTGCCGGTCGGCATCTACACCATCCCCGAGGTGTCGTCGGTCGGCGAGACCGAGGAGTCGCTCTCGTCCAGGCTGGTACCCTACGTGGCCGGCAAGGCCAGCCTGGTCGGCAACGCCCGCGCCAACCTGATCGGCGAGGCGACCGGCTTCGTGAAGATCCTGGCCGGCCGGGGGGACCGCAAGATCCTCGGCGTCCACTGCATCGGCCCGCACGCCTCGGAGCTGGTGCACCTCGGTCACGCCGTAATGGCCCTGGGCGGCGACCTCGGCTACTTCGAGCAGGCGGTCTTCAACTACCCGACCCTGGGCGAGGCCTTCAAGTACGCCGCCTTCGACGCGCTGGAGAAGCTGAAGATCTAATCGTGCCGGCGCCGGCTTCTGGTGGCGCCGGCGCAAGCCGCGAAGTCGGGTCCTGGGGCTCTGTGCTCCTGCCGGCCTCGGTAGGTCGCTACCCAGCGTGGAGTTGCTCTACCCGATTCTGGCCCGGGCCTGCGACAGCGCCGAGTGGACCTGCTCCAGCGCCCGCTTGGCGGCGTCGAGCTGCTGGCGGTCGCGCCTCAGCGACTCCAGCTCGGCGGCAAGCCCATCGCGCTCGCGCACCGTCTCGGCGAGCGCCGCCCGCAGCCGCGCCGAGTCGGCCCCGGCGTCGCGCTGCTCCTCGGTGAGCCGCTCCACCTCGGCGGCCCGCTCGGCCCGCCCGGCCGCCTCGTCGTCGGCCCGGCGCGAGACCTCCTCCAGCAGCCGGGCCCGCTCCTCGTCGATGGCGGCCATGGCCTGGGCGCGCCGCAGCGCCTCGTCGCGCTCGGCCTCCAGCCCGGTCATCTCCGCGAGCAGCTCGGCCAGCACCAGCCGCCTCTCCTCCAGATCGCCCTCCAGGGCGGCGGCGCGGGCCAGCGCCTCGCGCCCTTCCCCGGCGGCGCGGGCCAACTCGGCGCGGGTGCCGTCGAGATCGGCGCGCAGCGCCGCCTCGCGCTCGCGGACATGACCGAGCTCGGCCTCGAGGTCCCGGGCCAGCCCGAGCACCTGCTCGGCGGCCCGGGCCGGATCGCCGGGCGCCGGCTCGGTGCGCAGCCGGGGGCGCGAGGCCTCGGCGACGCGCCGCTTGATCTTGTCGAGCCGCTCACGGCGGGTCTCGAGGTCATCGACCCCGGTCGCCACGCCGCGCGGAGCGGCGGCCGGGACGGCCCGGGTCTGGGCCGCGACCGGCGCAGCCACCCGGGCGGTCGCCCCCGGGGCCGGCTCGAAGCCGGCCGCCACCCTGGACGCGACCGACCCCTCGAGTCGGGCCTCCGCGAAGCGGGCCATGGCCGCCATGCTCGAGGCCGCCACCGGGGCGCGCACGCTGGGCGGCGCATCGTCGACGCGCTCCTCCAGCGCCAGGGGCGCCGGCGTGGCTCCCAACTTGAGGCGGGGCTTCAGCTTGGGGACGTTGGCGTCGAAGGCCTTGCGCATGGTGGTCAAGCTCCCGCGGCGCCCGGGCGGGAACGCCCCAGCACGCCGATGCGTCCGAGGATCTCCACCTGGAGCGCCTCGATGTCCATCGCCCCCTTCGAGTCCGGGTCGTACCCGAAGACCGGGCACCCCTCGCTCGAAGCCTGGGCGAACTTGGTGCACTGCCGGACCAGGCTCTTCAGCAGGTAGTCCGCGTAGTGGGTCTTGAGGGCGTCGAGCGCCTCGCGGGCGATCCGGAAGGTCCGGTTGAAGGCGTTGACGACGATGAAGATGTTCTCGAGTTGGTGCGAGAGGTCGGTCTCGAGCCCCTGCACGGTCTCGAAGAGCAGCCGCAGGCCGTCGTAGGAGAGGAAGTCGGCCAGCACCGGGATGATCAGGTCGTTGGCCGCCATCAGGGCGTTGAGGTTGAGCAGGCCGAAGGAGGGCGGCGCGTCGAGCACCACGAAGTCGTAGCGGGTGCGCGCCTCCTCCAGCGACTTGGCGAGCCGGAACTCGCGCCCCGCCATGGGCATGAGCGAGAGGTCGATGGTCGACATGGCCAGGTTGGCGGGGACGAGATCGAGGTTGGGCAGGCGGGTGCGGACCGTCACCTCGGCGATGGGCGTCTTGCGGATCAGCACGTCGAAGAGCGTGGCCTTGGCCTCGCCGCCCTCGTGGCCGAGGCACTTGGTGGCGTGCCCTTGCGAGTCGAGGTCGACCACCAGCACGCGGTAGCCGCGCTCCGCCAGGCGGTAGGCGTAGGAGGTGGAGAGGCTGGTCTTGCCGGTGCCGCCCTTGAAGTTGAGGAAGAGCTGGACACGCGAGGGGATCGGCGCCGGGCCCGGCTTCTTCAGCTTCTCCCGCAGCTCGGCGAGCACCTCGGGGCCGTAGGCCTCGCGCTTGCCCAGCGCGCCGTCGACCTGGCGCGGCGTGGCGCCGACGATCTCGGCGAGGCGCTTCACGCTGTAGCGGACGTTCTCCATCACTCCCCTTACGCCATGCACCAGCGTGGACCACGCCGCACCACCGCGCCGCGCCCGGCCAGCACCTCGAGCGCCGCCTCGATCCGCGCCGACGGGGCGCCGCAGACGCGGGCCAGCTCCTCGGCGCCTTGCCCGCGCAGCGCGCCGCGCAGCTCCAGCAAGACGGCGGTCTCGAGCGAGCCGGGGGCCGGGGCCGCCGCGGCCGGCGCTGGCGCTTCGAGCACGGCGACTCGGGCGCGGGGTGCGAGCGCCGCGGCCGCTGGGCCCGGCATGGCGGACGGGAAGGCGCGGGTCGGCGCCGCCGCGGGAAGGGGCGCGGGGACCGCGGGCGTCGGTGCCGGGATCGTCACCGCCGGAGAGAGGCGCGCCGCGGCGGCGGCCAGGGAGCGCGGGGCGGTCCGCTGGTACTTCTCCAGGGCCCGCCGGGTCAGGTCGCTCGACCGGCCGCTGAGCGCCGCCCGGGCCGCCCGGGCCACGCCCGGGTCGGCGTCGCGCAGTGCGCCGCAGAGGGCCGCCTCGGCCACCTCGCCACGGACGAACCCGAGCAGCACCGCGGCGCGGCGGCGGACCAGCGGGCCCGGGTCGGCCAGGGCGCGGGCCAGGTGCGGCAGCGCCGCTTCCGGAGCCACCGACGCCAACATCTCCAGTGCCGCGGCGCGGACGGCGGGGCGCGCATCGCCGAGCTCGCGGACCGCCAGGTCGGCGGCGAACGGCTCCTGGAAGCTCCCCATCGCCTCGAGCAGCGCCACCTTGACCTCGGCGTCGGGCTCCCTCCCCAGCGCCGCGGCAAGCAGCGGCGCCGAGGCCCGGGCTCCGAGCGCCGCCAGCTGGCGGATGGCGCGCTTGCGCGCCGGCGCCTCGCCGGCCGTGAGCTCGGCCATGGCCCGCTCGTAGAGGACGCGGTCGGCGCGGGCCGGCAGCAGCCCGGCCAGCGCGGTGGCGTCGGTGCGCGAGAAGCCGGTGCGGCCAGCGGCGAAGAAGTCGCCGGCCAGCTCGGTCACCGCGGCCGGGCCGGTGCCGACGCGTGGCCCACTGGCGGCGTGCGGTCTGGAGCTGGCTGCCATGGGGCCGAGCCCACCGGTCTCGGCGGCCACCTTCCAGCCCCGCAGCGACTCGATCTCGGCCCGCAGCTCGGAGATGAAGCCGGCCAGGTCGGCGCCGTCGGCATCGGCCGGGGCCTCGCCCTCGGCGGCCGGCGCGCCGCCGAGCCGGGCCCGCTCCACCAGGCCGCCCAGGAGCCGCTCGCGCTCGGTCTCCAGCAGCGTGACGCGCTCGACGAGGTCGGTCTCACGCAGCGTGAAGGCCCCCTGGGCCCCGCGGGCCGCGGCCAGCTGCTGCGTCAACTCGGTCTCGCGGGCGCGGGAGGTGGCGGCGTCGGCGCGGGCGCGCTCGGCCACCTGGCGCGCCGCGGTCAGCTCGGACTCGAGTTGGGCCAGCTTGCACTCGAAGAAGACGATCTTCTCCAGCGCGCTCCGGAGGAGTTCACCCGGATCGCTCGCCCAGTCGTCCGATGGCCGCCGCCCGTCCATTCCCCGTCCACCCTCGCCACCCGAACAGATCCCGCCCTGATCACGGGATCTTGCTGCGATATCGCAAAGTAACCGCTCGGATCGGGGAAGGCAAATTCTTGACAGGCCGGGGGTCGGCCCCAGTCCCAGGCCGGGACCTTGACTGAAAGTGCAAGCTACCCTGGGAAGGATCAGGCCGCACCCCGGCGCCGGCGCGGGATGGTTGGCGCCCGCTAGCGGGTCCTCGCCGCCTCGAGCCCGTGGCCGCCGGGCCCGCGCTCGCTCCTCCAGAGCAGGAAGGAGAAGACCAAGCCGAGCGTCGAGAGGGCCGCCAGCATCATCATGACCGGCTCCCAGCCGGCCGGGTGCGCCGCGCTGGCGTGTGCCGCGTCCTTCACCGCCCCCATCCCCCAGGCCATGCCGGCCCAGGCCAGCTGCTGGCAGAAGGTCATGAGCGCGTAGGCCGAGCCGAGCCGCTCCTCCGGCACCAGGTAGGTGACGGCTGGCCAGAGGACCGCTGGGACGAGCGCGAAGGCGAGCCCCATCGACGCCATGGCCAGGACCAGGTCGAGCGGCAAGCCGGGCGAGATGAACTCGAACGATGGGACGAACCAGAGCGGCGGCGTGGCGATTCCCGCCAGCAGGATCCCGCTCTTCCAGAAGGCCATGGTCAGGAACGGTGGCACCAGCAGCGCCGAGCCGATCAGCATGAAGAGCGCCCGCCGGCCGATCCGATCGACGATGAAGCCGAAGATGGGCATGCCGACCATGGAGAACATCGGCAGGATCGACTTGAGCCCGCCGGCCTGCTCCGGGGTCAGGCCGTGGGCGTCGATGAAGAAAAGGTTGGCGAAGGTCCGGAACGGGAAGATCGAGGCGTAGAAGGCGACGCAGAGCCCCACCACCCACCAGTACCCGAGGTTGAAGCGGACCAGGTCCTTGAGCACCAGCTTGTCGGTGGCGCCAGCAGCGGCCACGGCGTAGCAGGTGGCGGCGCGCCTCTCCAGCGCGGAGTAGACGATCGCGAAGACCAGCCACGCCCCCCCGAGCGCCGCCGCCAGCAGCAGCGGTGGCTGCCAGCTGACGAAGAGCGGCTTGAAGCGGTCCGGCGACTGGTCGGCGAGCAAGGAGCCGCCGCGCGCCACCAGCAGCTGGATCGCCATGGCGAAGGAGATCTCCTTGCCCTTGAACCAGCGCCCCACCACCGTGGTCGAGGCCACGATGAAGAGTTCCGAGCCGATCCCGAGCAGGAAGCGGCCCACCATCATCCCGGCCCAGGGCGAGGCCGGGAACATGGCCGGCAGCACCGCGATGAGGAGGGTCCCGATGGCGCCGACGGCGGCGAAGAGGATGGCCGCCGCCGCCATGCCGATCCGATCGATGAGGACGCCGCCGCCGATGAGCGTGAGCAGCGCCGCCACGTTGTAGCTGGTGTCGAGCAGGCCGAGTTGCTTGCCGGTGACCCCGAAGGTCTTTTCCAGCAGAGGCGCGACCGGGTAGAGCGCGTCGAAGGTGTAGTAGCAGCCGAACATCGCCAGGCTGCAGGCGGCCAGCACCAGCCAGCGATAGCCGGCGGGTGGGGGCGGACGGGCGGCGGCCTCGGAGTCGGACATTGGGGGCGCAGGTTAGCACCCCCGCCGGTCAGCGTCGGGCCAGTCCGCGCGAGGAGAAGACCACCTCGTCGCCAACGCGGAACGGCACCTGGCCATCATACCGGTAGGTTCGCAGGCTACCGTCCTGGTAACGGACCGTCACGTCGTAGGACCAGCGGGCCCCGCTCCCGCGGCTGGCGTCGGCGCCGATGATGGCGCCGGTCATGGCCCCGAAGAAGCCGCCGCCGTGGCCGTGCGTCATGGCGCTACCGAGCAGGCCGCCCACCACGGCGCCGACCGCCGCGCCGGCGACCGGATCGCCGCGGAACTCGTCGACCGTCTCGGTGATCTGCGCCACTCGGCCGTACCAGACCTGCTCTTGCCGCTCCGGCGGCTCGGCGGCCGGCTGGTCGGACCAGGTGCGCGACGTCGACCGGACGCCCACGCACCCGGTGGCGAGCAGCGCCGGGAGCGTCAGGAGTACGGCAACTCGGGTTCTGGTAATGGTGGTCTCCAAGTGGTTTGGCCCAGGCTAGCCCGGCCGGCTCACCCGGGGTAATGCACGTGCCGGACCAGCCGCGAGGCGGGCGCAAGTCCCCGCCACCACGAAGGATCGCCCCTGGCCCGGCCTCCCGCGACTGTAGCCGGACGGCACGCCCCGTCGCCGCAGGCCACGCCGGCGAAGGATGCCGCTATTCGGCCTCAGGCCGGATCGTCCGGATACATCGCTTCGAGGTCATGGTCGGCGAGGAGCGGCTCCTTCAAGCCGGCCGCCTCCCACTCCTTGACCGCCGGGTGCGCCAGCAGCGTCCGCAGCACCTCGCCCGCCTCTCCCTCCGGCTCGACGCCGTAGGTCTGGAAGCGGAACGCCACCGGCGCGAAGTAGGCGTCGGCGGCCCCGAAGGCGCCGAACAGGTAGGGCCCGCCCTGGCCGAAGCGGCGGCGCGCCTCGGTCCAGAGCGCCTCGATGCGGGCGATGTCCGCCTTCACCGCGTCGCTCCGCCGGCGCTGGGGACGGCGCGCCGCGAGATCCATCGACATCTGTCCGCGCAGCGCCTGGAAGCCGCCGTGCATCTCGGCGCAGGCGGAGCGGGCGAAGGCCCGCGCCACCGGGTCCTCCGGCCAGACGCCCGGGTGGCGCTCGGCGATGTACTCGACGATGGCCAGCGAGTCCCAGACCAGCACCGCGCCGTCTTCGAGCACCGGGACCCGGCCGCCCGGAAGGCGGGAGAACCGCTCCGCCTTGGTGGGATCGGGCTGGAGCGAGACCCGCCGCTCGGTGAAGGGGATTCCGAGCCCACGCAGCAGCAGCCAGGGGCGGGCCGACCAGGAGGAGTAGCGCTTCTCGCCGACGTGGAGCGTATAGGGCATGGCGAGAGTATATAGGGCGCTACGGCCCGGGAGCACGCCCGGCCAGCCACTGGCGCAGCCCGGGGGCCAGCGCCAGCACCGCGCCGAGTAGGGCCAGGAGCGCCACCAGCCTGGTCGCCGCCTCCGGCTCGAGCGCCACGGCCGCCGCCGCGGAGAGCAGCAGCAGCGCCAGCGCCGTGAGCCGCTCCGACCCCCTCATCGCGGCGCGACTCGCCTGGGTGGCGGGCTCACGCCGGCGCCGACACGGCGCCGAAGATGGAGACGGTCCCGTACTCGTAGAGGTGGTGGTAGGCGTCGGAGATGCCCACCGACCCGAGGTTGGCCAGGGCCCCCGGCCCCGGCTCAGAGCGGGAGCGCCTTGCAGGTGCAGTCGGTCGGCGTGGTGCACCCGTTGCCGAGGGGGTCGAGGCACCCGGTGCCGACGCCGCAGCACGCCGGCCCGCCTGGCGCACAGGCCTGGCCCAGGAGCGTGCAGGCATCACAGGAGCAGGAGGAGAGCGGAGAGCAGGGGCCGCCGAGCTCGTAGGCGGGCGTAGCGGGCGGAGCCACCGGATCGGTCGTGGTGTTGAAGCAGGTGAGCCCGGAGCAGCAGGGGTTGGTGGCCGAGCAGGACGACTGGACGGTTCCGCAGGCGCCGCAGACCCCCGCGTTGCACGCCAGGCCGAGGCAGCACGGGCTGGTGCCCGAGCAGGTGGCGCCGGAGGCACCGCAGGAGTCGCAGGTGCAGGACAGGTCGCCGGGCGGGCATGGATGGCTGCCGCTGGAGGAGATGCAGCTCAGCGCCGGGGAGACCGTGCAGCAGTTGGCGTCGGCGGTGCAGCCCTGGTACTGCGCCTTGCAGGTCGGCGGCACGGCGCACTTGCCGGCGAGGCAGGTCTCGGCCGGGGCCTTGCAGCAGTCGGCGCCGGTGACGCAGTTGCCGCCGGACGGCGCGCAGGTGGATACCGCCCGGCAGAAGCCGCTGGTGTCGCCGGGGACGATGGAGCAGGAGAGGCCCGTGCAACAGTCGCCGTCGACGGTGCAGGAGGCGCTGGTCGAGCCGCACGGCGGCGCGCAGACGCCTGCCGCGCAGCTGTTCGAGCAGCACTCGCTGGCCACGGCGCAGCCGAGGCCGTTCGCCTTGCAGGTGGCCGGCACCTCGCAGCTGAAGGCGCTCCCGCCGAAGGTGCAGACGGTCCCCGAGCAGCAGCTGGCGTCGTCGGCGCCGGCGCAGGCGGCGTGGAGCGCGGTGCAGGTCGGCAGGGTGCACCGCAGCACGCCGTCGGCCCCCGGCACGCAGGGCGCGAAGTTGCAGCACTGGTCGCGGAACTGGCAGACGTTGGCGGTGCCGGTTCCCGGCGGGATGCAGCAGCCGGGCTTGGTGGCGTCATACCCGGTGGGACAGCTGCCGGTGCAGACGTTGCCGGGACAGCCGCCGAAGCAGCGGTAGATGCCGTTGGCGTCCTGCTTGCAAACCGCCTTCTTCCCGTCGCAGCAGTTCTGTGACGCGGGCACCGCGCCGCTGCCGCCGCAGATGTTGCCCGGCGGGTTGCAGGACTGGCCGTTGGTGCAGGTGAAGTCGTCCTTGGTGCCGGTGTCGTTGGCGGGCGGGTCCGGATTGTTGCTGGTGGTGTCGCAGAAGACGCCGTAGGGCTTGAGCCCAAAGTTGACGGCGTCCGGCGAGCCGCCGCAGCAGGCCTGCGTCTTGTCGCAGTAGCCGCCGGTCATCCGGCAGCCGCTCGCCGGTTGGCAGACGGTGGCGCCCGAGCCGAGGTCCTTGCAGATTCGCGTGCAGCAGTTGGAGGCGCCGGAGCAGGGGTTGCCGTCCTGGTTGCAGCCGCCGCTCGGCGCCTTGCACCGGCCCGGCGTGGACGCTGTCAGGTCGCACATGCCGGAGCAGCAGTCCTGGCTCCGGTAGCAGATGTCGTCGGCGGCGTGGCAGGTGTAGGCGGGGATGCACTTGCCGCCCTGGCAGTTGGTCGAGCAGCAGTCGGCCGCCGCCGCGCAGGAGTCGCCGAGCGTCTTGCAGGCGCTCGACCCCGGGAGCGGCTGGCAGGCACTGGTGGTGCAGATGCCGGTGCAGCACTCGGTCCCCGCGCCGCAGGCCGTGGTGGTGGGCTTGCAGGCGGTGTTGGCGCAGAGGCCGCTGACACAGGAGAGCGAGCAGCACTCGCCCGGGTCGGCGCAGGCGGCGCCCGGCGTCTTGCAGAAGGCGGTGGACGTGCATGTCTTGGTGGTCGTGTTGCAGGCGGTCGAGCAGCAGCCGGCGTTGCCGGTGAGGGTGCAGTCAGTGCCGCTGGCCTGGCAAGTCGAGACCGGCGCCGCGCAAAGGTTCGTGGAGGGGTTGCAGTACCCGTCACAGCACTCGCCGTCGACCGCGCAGGTGACGCTGTTGTTCTTGCAGGTGGGCGGCGTAGCGCACAGCTTGCTCGCGTCGCAGAAGGCGGAGCAGCAGTCGGCGCCGAACGCGCAGCCGGTGCCGTTGCCCCTGCACGGCGTGGCGCAGTGAAGCGTGGGGTCGCAGGAGCCGGAGCAGCAGTCGGCGTCGGCGGTGCAGCTCCCCGGGTTCGCGGTGCAGGCGGGCGCGGCCGCGCAGGCCTTGGGCGTGCCGGTGCAGATGCCGGTGCAGCACTCGGAGCCGGCGCCACAACTCGTCCCGTTCGCCTGGCACGGGTTGGCGCAGTGGTTGGTCCCGTCGCAGAAGCTCGAGCAGCAGTCGCCGCCCGCGAGACACGAGGCGCCGTTGCCCGCGCACGGGGTGGCGCAGACGTTGGTCGCGTCGCAGAAGCCGGAGCAGCAGGTCCCGGGCGCGGCGGGGCAGGCGGCGCCGTTGGAAGTGCACGTCGCGGGCGGCTGGCAGGTGGTGGAGCAGAGGCCGGTGCAGCACTGCGCGGGTGCGGAGCAGCCGGTCCCGTTCGCCCTGCATGGCGTCGCGCAGGTGTTGGTCGCGTCGCAGAAGCCCGAGCAGCAGTCGGCGCTGGTGGAGCAGGTCGCTGCGCCGGCGGCGCAGGCGTTGGCGCAGTGGAGCGTCGCGTCGCAGTAGCCAGAGCAGCAGTCGCCCGCCACCGCGCAGGTCACGGCCAGCGCCTTGCAGGTCGGTGGGGTGCTGCACTGGAGCGTCGCGTCGCAGTAGCCAGAGCAGCAGTCGCCCCCGGCGGCGCAGCTGGCCGCGAGGGCCTTGCAGGCCGGACCCGGCATGGTGGTGGCCGGCCCGCAGCCGGCGGCGCCGACGGCGAGCAGCAGCGCCACGGCGGCGCCAGGCACCAGCTTCCGAGATGAGGTCATGAGCGCTCCTTCGGCTGCACGCGGGAGCGTTCAGACTACTGCTTCGTCGCCGCCGGCGGGGCGCGAGAACCAAGAAACCCGCACCAGCCGGTGGGTGCTCTACCTACACCTCAAGCGCGGCCGACGCTGACCGCCTTGAGGCTCTCCTCCAGGGCGCCGAGGAAGGTGTCGAGCTGCTGGTAGCCAATGGTGAGGGCCGGCTCGACCCGGAGCACGCGGGCGTTGATGTAGGTGCCGGAGATCAGGATCTGCCGCGAGAAGAGCTCGCTGGCCACCTTGTAGCCGAGGTCGTTGTCGGTGAACTCCATGCCCAGCATCAGCCCGCGGCCGCGCGCCAGCTTCATGACCTTGGGGTACCTGGCCGCCAGCTCGTTCATGTGCTTGAGCAGGTACTCGCCCTTCTCGGCGGCCTGGCGCGGCAGGTCCTCGTCCAGCAGCACATGGATGGTGGCGATGGCCGCGGCGCAGGCCAGCGGGTTGCCGCCGAAGGTGGTGGTGTGGAGGAACGGGTTCTCGATGTACTTCTCCCAGGTCCTGGGCGTGCCGACCACCGCGCCGATGGGCATGACCCCGCCGCCGAAGCCCTTGCCGAGCGCCATCAGGTCGGGGGTGACGCCATCGTGCTCGCAGCAGAACATCTTCCCGGTGCGCCCCATGCCCGACTGGACCTCGTCGAAGATCAGCATGGCACCGTACTGGTCGCAGAGCTCACGCGCCTTGGCGAGGTAACCGGGCGGCGACACCACGATGCCGCCCTCCCCCTGGATCGGCTCGATCACCACGGCGGCCACCCGGTCGCCGGTGAAGTCACCGCTCTTCAGCACCATGGCGAGCGAGTCGACGTCGCCGAACGGCACGTGCATCCAGTTGAGCAGCGGCAGGAAGGGCTCGCGGAAGAAGGCCTTGGAGGTGCCGCCCAGCGCGCCCAGGGTCTTGCCGTGGAAGGCGCCGATGGTCCCCACCAGCTTGCGGCGCCCGGTGGTGAGCATGGCCATCTTCAGGCAGCCCTCCACCGACTCGGTGCCCGAGTTGGAGAAGAAGGAGTAGGTCAGGTCGCCCGGGGTGATCTGCGAGACCAGCTTGGCGAGGTAGGTGCGGAGCGGGTCGATGAGTTCCTGCGAGTGGATGGCCTGCTTCTGCAGCTGGTCGGTGACCGCCTTGAGCACCTTGGGGTGCCGGTGGCCGACCACGTAGACGCCGAAGCCACCCAGCATGTCGATGAACTCCTTGCCGTTGACGTCGCGGAAGACCGCCCCCTCGTCTTCCCACTCCACCGCCGTGTAGTCGGTCGAGACCGACTTGCGGTACTGCAGGAAGCCGGAGTTGACGTGCTCGTTCCAGAACTTGACCGACTCCGAGATGACGCGCTTGCGCTCCTCGGGGTTGAGGGTCTTCTTGGAGATGAGGTCCATCACGGCGTTCGACTGCGACAGCGCACCCTTGAGATCCTGGGCCATGGTGACTCCTGTGCTGCGACGGCGATCTGGTGGGACGGGGAGACGGAGCGCGGGGCCGCGGACGCGGCTCGCGTTTGCGGCCTAGGAAGCGGCCGGGGGAGGCTGGGCGCGGAGGTTCGGGGTCACGGCAGCACCGCCGCCAAACTCTCGCGAAACACCGCGGTATGCAAGTCGACGTCGGCCGCGGTGGTGACCGGGCTCATCAGCGCCATGTTGTGGAAGGGGGTCATGAGCACCCCGCGGTTGAGCGCCGCCAGGTGCATGTAGCGGTCGAGCTCCCCGTCCACCGCCGCCGACGCCTCGCCGCCGTTGCGCGGCGCCGTGGCCCGGAACCAGTACTCGGCCCGGGCGCCGAGCCGCTTCACGATCCAGGGCAGGCCCAGCTCGGCGATGATCCCCTCCAGGCCCGCCGCGAACCGTTCGGCCAGCGGGATCATCCGGGCATAGGCGGCCTCGGTGAGCACCTCGCCCAGCGTGGCGCGCATGGCGGCGACCGCGAGGGCGTTGCCGGCCAGTGTCCCGCCGATGCCGCCGGTGTCGGCGAGCTCCCTGTCGGTGACCGCACGCCAGCGCGCCGCCACCTCGGCGGTGAAACCGTATACCGCCGCCGGGATCCCCGACGCGATGGCCTTGCCGACCGTGACGAAGTCCGGTTCGAGCCCCCAGGCGCGGGTGCAGCCGCCGGGACCCGCCGAGATGGTGTGGGTCTCGTCGATGACCAGCAGCGTGCCCTGCTTCCGCGTCAGGGCCCGCAGCGCGGCGTGAAAGCCCGGCTCGGGCAGGACGATGCCGATGTTGGTCATGGCCGGCTCGGCCAGCACGCAGGCCACGTCGCCCTCGGCCAGCTCCCGCTCCAGCGCCGGCAGGTCGTTGAACTCGACCACCCGGGTGGTGACGGCCGGGTTCACCGGCGGTCCAAGGTTGCCGGGGCGCGGCCCGACCCGCCCGCCGGGGCCCAGCGTGGCGAAGGTCTCGTCGACGGTGCCGTGGTAGCACCAGTTGAAGACCAGCACCTTCGGCCGTCCGGTTATCTGCCGGGCCATGCGGATGACGAACCGGTTGGCGTCGGTGGCGGTCATGGCCAGCTGCCACGATGGCAGGGAGAAGCGGCGCGCCAGCTCGCTGGCCACGGCCAACGCCTCCTCGGTCGGCAGCATGAAGGTGATGCCGCGGTCGAGCTGCGCCTTGATGGCCGCCAGCGCCGCGTCCGGGGCGTGGCCGGTCATGGCCCCGGTGTCGCCGAGGCAGAAGTCGACGTAGCTCCGGCCGTCGACGTCGGTGAAGCGCGCCCCCTTGGCCCGCTCCACGAAGAGCGGGAAGGCCCCGGCCCAGCGGGTCATCCAGCTCATGGGGACGCCGTCGTGCAGGTGCGCCTTGGCCCGCTCGAAGAGCTCGAGCGAGCGCGGGTGCTCCGCGGTGAAGCGGGCCAGCTCGGCGGCGAGGGCGACGGCGAGGCGGGTGCGGTCGATGCTCCTCATCATGCTCCTGGGAAGAGGGAAGGGCGAACTGGCCCGGGAGAGCACCGGCTGTGCCACGAAGGCGGTGCCGGAAGGCGGTGCCGGGCACACTCCGGCCCGAGTCCGTATATGGCTGTTCTGCCATCGGATTATTCGATCCAGGCAGGAGGCCCGGCACGGCCGCCGCTATGCCGTGTTGCGAATTTCATGCGCGGTGGCATAGATCGCCGATGATCCGAAGCGCCGAACCGGGCCGTTCTCTCGTCAGCTGGCTCGCCGAGTCCGGGCTCGATGCCGAGTCGTTGGCCCGCGCGCTCATCTTCGGTCCGCGCCGCGGCATCGCCATCGCCGGGACCGACGGCCTGATCCGGTTCGCCGGTGGCCCAGCCGCCGAGGCCCTCTCCCTGGTGCCTGGCCGGCCGCTCACCTCGGCCGCGCCCGAGCTGTCCGGCGATCTGGCCCGCGCCCTGCGCGGTGAGCCGCCCGGCGACCAGGTGGCGGTGCGCCGCGGCCCGCTGAGCCTGCTGGCCCGCCTCGCCCCCATGCGGGGGCCGGACGGCGTGGGCGGGGTCTTCTGCGTGCTGGTGGACGGCGCCGAGCGCGACGACGTGCTGCGGCGCATGCGAGCTGGCGAGGAGCTGGCCAAGGAGCTGGAAGCGATCATCAACTCGATGTCCGATGGGCTCTGGGTCTGCGACGGGGAGGCCAACGTCCTGCGCATCAACCCGGCCTCGGCCCGCCTCAACTCCATCGAGCCCGCCCAGGTGGTGGGCCGCAACATGAAGGCGCTGATCGAAGAGGGGGTGTTCGACCGCTCGGCGACGCTCGAGGTGCTGCGGACCGGGAAGCCGGTCAACATGCTGCAGTCGCGGCGTGGCCGGAAGCTGGTCCTCACCGGCGTGCCGGTCCGCGACGACGCAGGCGAGCTGATCCGGGTGGTCGTCAACGAGCGCGACGTCACCGAGATCGAGTCGCTGCAGCGGGATCTCGAGGAGCAGGAGGCGATCCGGGACCGCGCCAGGAACGAGATGCAGGAGATGCGCATCGAGATGGTCGAGTCGAAGCGGGTCATCGCCAAGAGCCCGGCCATGCAGCAGGCGCTGCGCCAGGCCATCAAGGTGAGCGGCGCCGACTCCTCCGTGCTGGTGCTGGGCGAGTCGGGCGTCGGCAAGGGTCTCTTCGCCGACCTGATCCACAAGTACTCGGCCCGGGCCCAGAAACCGCTCGTCAAGGTCAACTGCGGCGCCATCCCCGACTCGCTCGTCGAGGCCGAGCTCTTCGGCTACGAGAAGGGGGCCTTCACCGGGGCCCAGGCCAAGGGGAAGGCCGGCTACTTCGAGCTGGCCCAGGGCGGCACCCTCTTCCTCGACGAGATCGCCGAGCTCCCGCTCTCCTCGCAGGTGAAGCTGCTGCGCTTCCTCGAGGACCACCGCATCACCCGGGTCGGCGCCACCGCCAGCCGGGAGGTCGACGTCCGCATCATCGCCGCCACCCACCGCAACCTCCAGGAGATGGTGGACCAGGGGCTCTTCCGGCTCGACCTCTTCTACCGGCTCAACGTCATCCCGCTCTCGATCCCGCCGCTGCGCGAGCGGCCCGAGTGCATCCTCCCCATGCTCCGCCACTACGTCGAGCACTACAGCTCGCGCCTCGGCGCCCGCCGCCGGCTCTCGCGCGCCGCCACCGACACCCTGCTCGCCTACCGCTGGCCCGGCAACGTCCGGGAGCTGATGAACCTCTGCGAGCGGCTGGTGGTGATGTCCGACACCGAGGTCATCGACGCCGGTGACCTGCCTCCCAACGTCACCGCCTCGGCCGGGGAGGGCGCGGTGGCGCCCGCCGCCCTCGACGACGAGACCACGCTCGACGAGGCCATCGCCCGGACCGAGCGGGTCATGCTGCTGCGGGCCCGCCAGCGCCACGGCAACCAGACCGACATGGCCCGGGCCCTGGGCGTGAACCAGTCCACGGTTGCCCGCAAGCTGAAGCGCTACGGCATCTCCTGAACCCGCGCCACCCGTCGGTCCAGCTCCTCACCATGCAGCCCTGCATCGCGGCGTCGCCGGGCGGGCGGAGCGAGCCGGGCACCAGAGCCTTCCTCCTGCCGTGCCGACCGGTGGGTGAGCCCGGCACCAGCGCCGAAACGCCAGTGCCCTCGGCCCGGTCGGGCCGCCCCGGCTTCCCGGGCGTCGAACAGGCGGCCAGGCCGCCAGGCCGGTGGCACGCTTCTGGCTCCACCACGGCCCATGCACCTCACGGTTCCCCTGAAGAACGAGTTCTTGCTGCGGCAGCGTTGCTTCATCCGCGGTGCCTGGACCGAAGCCGCCGACGGCCGCACCATCACCGTCAAGAACCCGGCCACCGGCGCCGTCATCGGCACCGTCCCTCGCATGGGGACCGAGGATGCCCGGCGGGCCGTTCAGGCGGCCGCCGACACCCTCCCCGCCTGGCGAGCGCGGACCGCCAAGGAGCGCGCCGCCATCCTGCGTCGGTGGTTCGACCTGATCATGGCCAATCAGGAGGACCTGGCCACGCTGATGACCGCCGAGCAGGGCAAGCCCATGGCCGAGTCCCGCGGCGAGATCGCCTACGCCGCCAGCTTCATCGAGTGGTTCGCCGAGGAGGCCAAGCGCGTCTACGGCGACACCATCCCGCAGCACCAGGCCGACAAGCGCATCCTGGTGCTCAAGGAGCCCATCGGCGTGGTGGCCGCCATCACCCCGTGGAACTTCCCCGCCGCCATGATCACCCGCAAGGCCGGCCCGGCCCTGGCGGCCGGCTGCACCGTGGTGCTCAAGCCGGCCAGCGCCACCCCCTTCTCCGCCCTGGCCCTGGCCGAGCTGGGCGAGCAGGCCGGCCTCCCGGCCGGCGTCTTCAACGTCATCACCGGCGACTCGAGCGCCATCGGCAAGGAGCTGACCACCAACCCCATGGTCCGCAAGGTCTCCTTCACCGGCTCGACCGAGGTCGGCAAGCAGCTCATGGCCCAGTGCGCCTCGACGGTCAAGAAGGTCTCGCTGGAGCTGGGCGGCAACGCCCCCTTCATCGTCTTCGACGACGCCGACCTCGACGCCGCCGTGGTGGGCGTCATCCAGAGCAAGTACCGGAACAGCGGCCAGACCTGTGTCTGCACCAACCGGGTGCTGGTGCAGGACAGCGTCCACGACCTCTTCGCCAGGAAGCTCTCCGCCGCCGTGGCCGAGCTCAAGGTGGGCGACGGCCTGAAGGCCGAGACCCAGCAGGGGCCGCTCATCGACGAGAGCGCCGTCAAGAAGGTGGAGGAGCACATCGCCGACGCCGTCGCCAAGGGCGCCACCGTCATCACCGGCGGCGGCCGCCACGCGCTGGGGGGCACCTTCTTCCAGCCCACCGTGCTCACCGGGGTCACCCCGGCCATGATGGTGTCGAAGGAGGAGACCTTTGGACCGCTGGCGCCGCTCTACCGTTTCAAGACCGAGGAGGAGGCCATCCAGATGGCCAACGACACCGAGTTCGGCCTGGCCTCCTACTGCTACACCCGCGACCTGGCCCGCTCCTGGCGGGTCTCGGAGCGGCTCGAGTACGGGATGGTGGGCTTGAACACCGGCCTGATCTCCACCGAGATCGCCCCCTTCGGCGGGGTCAAGGAGTCGGGCACCGGCCGCGAGGGGTCGAAGTACGGCATCGAGGACTACCTGGTGATCAAGTACGTCTGCATCGGTGGCATCAGCTGAGCCTGGAGCCGCCTTCGAGCAGCTGTTCCCCTCACAGGTCCACCGGAGCCCCACGGCGCCCGTCACCAAGGAGAAGGTCACATGAACCAGAAGAACCTGATCAACAACCAGTTCGTCACCGGCGAAGGCGCGCAGGCCGAGAAGGTGCTCGATCCGGCCACCGGTGAGCTGATCGTCGAGATCCGCGAGGCCTCGACGGCGCAGGTGGTGGCAGCGGTCAGGGCGGCCGACGCCGCCTTCGCCGGCTGGTCCCAGACCGTGCCCCGGGACCGGGCCGCGCTCCTGCTCAGGCTGGCCGACGCCGTCGAGCAGCGCGGCCCCGAGTTCGCCCGGCTCGAGTCGCGCAACGCCGGCAAGCCCTACCTGGCGGTGCTCAACGACGAGATCCCGGCCATCGTCGACGTCTTCCGCTTCTTCGCCGGCGCCTGCCGCACCATGACCGGGGCGGTGTCCGGCGAGTACACCCCCGGCTACACCAGCATGATCCGCCGCGACCCCATCGGCGTGGTGGCCTCCATCGCCCCGTGGAACTACCCGCTGATGATGGCGGCCTGGAAGCTGGCTCCGGCGGTGGCGGCCGGCAACACCGTGGTCATCAAGCCCTCGGTGCAGACCCCGCTCACCACCCTGGCGCTCGGCGAGCTGATCGCCGGGATCTTCCCCAAGGGGGTCATCAACGTCCTGGCCGGCCGCGGCTCCTCGGTCGGCACGCAGATCCTGGCCCAGCCCCAGACCAGGATGGTCTCGATCACCGGCTCGGTCGGCAGCGGCCGGCACATCCTCGAGGCCGCCAAGGCCAACATCATGCGCACCCACCTCGAGCTGGGTGGCAAGGCGCCGGTGCTGGTCTTCGACGACGCCGACCTCGAGCAGGTGGTGAGCGGCCTGCGCTCCTTCTCCTTCTACAACGCCGGCCAGGACTGCACCGCCGCCTGCCGCGTCTACGCCCAGGGAAAGATCTACGACCGGCTGGTCGCCGACCTCTCCGCCGCCGTCAAGACCATCAAGGTCGGCACCCAGGACGAGGCGGGCGTGGAGATGGGGCCTTGCATCACCGAGGCCCACCGGACCACCGTGAAGGGCTTCGTCGATCGCGCTGCTTCGCTCAAGCACGTCGAGGTCACCGCTGGCGGCAAGGCCCGGGCCGGCAAGGGCTTCTTCTACGAGCCGACCGTGGTGGCCGGCGCGCTCCAGAAGGACGAGATCGTGCAGCAGGAGGTCTTCGGCCCGGTGGTCTCGGTGACCCGCTTCGACGAGGTCGAGCAGGGCATCGAGTACGCCAACGACTCGGTCTTCGGCCTGGCCTCCTCGGTCTGGACCCGCGACGTCTCGAAGGCCATGCAGGTGGCGGCCCGCCTCCAGTACGGCTGCACCTGGGTCAACTCCCACTTCATGCTGGTCTCGGAGATGCCGCACGGCGGCGTCAAGCAGTCGGGCTACGGCAAGGACCTCTCCATGTACGCGCTGGAGGACTACACGGCGGTCCGTCACGTGATGGTGAAGTTCTAGGCGCCCAGGGCGCCCAAGGGATCCTGACCATGAGCGACAACGCCAGCCTCAAGGCGCGCCGGGAGGCGGCCACGCCGCGCGGTGTGAGTATCACCTTCCCCTTCTTCGTGAAGCGGGCCGAGAACAGCGAGCTCTGGGACGTCGAGGGCCGGCGCTACATCGACTTCGCCGGTGGCATCGCCGTCCTCAACACCGGCCACCGCCACCCCCGGGTGGTGGCCGCGCTGCGGGCCCAGCTCGACGCCTTCACCCACACCGCCTACCAGGTGGCGGCCTACGAGTCCTACGTCTCGCTGGCCGAGCGGCTCATCAAGCTGACGCCCGGGAGCCACGCCAAGAAGGCCAGCTTCTTCTCCACCGGCTCCGAGGCGGTGGAGAACGCCGTCAAGATCGCCCGGGCCGCCACCGGAAGGCCCGGGGTCATCGCCTTCTCCGGCTCCTTCCACGGCCGGACCATGATGACCTTGGCGCTGACCGGCAAGGTGGTGCCCTACAAGGTCGGGTTCGGTCCCTTCCCCGGCGACGTCTGGCACATCCCCTTCCCCATGGCGCTCCACGGCGTCACCGTGGCCGACTCGATCGAGGCGCTCCACCGGCTCTTCAAGGCCGACGTAGACCCGAAGCGGGTGGCGGCCATCATCATCGAGCCGGTGCAGGGCGAGGGCGGCTTCTACCCGGCCCCGCCGGCGCTGATGAAGGCGCTCCGGGCCGAGTGCGACCAGCACGGCATCCTGCTCATCGCCGACGAGATCCAGACCGGCTTCGCCCGCACCGGACGCTGGTTCGCCATGGACCACCATCAGGTGCTACCCGACCTGATGACGGTGGCCAAGTCGCTGGGCGCGGGGCTCCCCATCTCCGGCGTGGTCGGGCGCGCCGAGCTGATGGACGCTCCGGCCCCGGGAGGCCTGGGCGGCACCTATGCCGGCAACCCGATGGCCACCGCCGCGGCACACGCGGTGCTCGACGTCATCGAGGAGGAGAGGCTGGTCGATCGGGCCAACCTGCTGGGCGGACGGCTCACGGCGCGCCTCGAGAAGCTCCGGTCGCGGGTGGCGCCGATCGCGGAGATCCGCGGGCCGGGGGCGATGCTGGCGGTGGAGTTCATGAAGCCGGGCGCCGGCCCGGACGCCGACTTCGCCAAGCTGGTCCAGGCCCGGGCGCTGGAGCAGGGGCTGGTGCTCCTCACCTGCGGCGTCCACGCCAACGTCATCCGCTTCCTCTTCCCGCTCACCATCCAGGAGCCGGTCTTCGAAGAGGGACTCGCCATCCTCGAGCGCGCCCTCACGCCATGATCCCAGCCCCACCCCACCGATGCGTGGCCGCATGACGCATGGCGTTCTGGCATAGGATCCACTCGATGCCCGGCCTGGCTCCAGTTCAGACCACCCGTCTTCAAGAGCACTTGCACCCTTCGAGGCAGCTCGCACTAGAGTTGGTCATGGCACATCACATGCTGAGCACTTGTCACCCCACCGTGAACCTGGAGGCCTGAACATGAATCCGATGTCATCGCCCCGCCGTCTCACCATCCTGGCCCGTCTCGCGCTGGCCTGTGCACTCCTCGCGGTCGCCACCGCCCGCGCCGAGGAGGAGAAGGTCCTCAACGTCTACAACTGGTCGGACTACATCGCCCTGGACATGGTGGAGAACTTCGAGAAGGAGACTGGCATCAAGGTCCGCTACGACAACTTCGACAACAACGAGATCCTGCACGCCAAGATGGTGGCTGGCCGCACCGGCTACGACATCGTGGTGCCCTCCTCCTACTTCGCGCGGATCCAGCTCATGGGCGGCCTGCTGCGACCCCTCGACAAGGCGCAGATCCCCAACCTCAAGAACCTCGACCCCAACATCTTGAGCGTCCTGGCGGAGATCGACCCGGGCAACAAGTACCTGGTCGACTGGGCCTGGGGCTACACCACCGTCGGCATCAACGTGGATCAGGTGAAGAAGGCGCTCGGCGACCTGCCCATGCCGGAGAACGCCTGGGACCTGGTCTTCAACCCGAAGTACATGTCGAGGCTGAAGTCCTGCGGGGTCAGCTTCCTCGACTCGGCCACCGAGATCGTGCCGCCGGCCGCCCGCTACCTCGGGAAGCCATCCTTCAGCAAGAACCCGGCCGACTACAACGGCGTCGCCGAGCTGCTAAAGGCCATCCGACCCTACGTCACCCTCTTCAGCTCGTCCGGCTACATCAACGACCTGGCCAACGGCTCCCTCTGCGTGGCGCTCGGCTACTCCGGCGACATCAACGTCGCCAAGCGGCGCGCCATCGAGGGAAAGACCGGCCAGAAGATCGAGTGCCTCATCCCCAAGACCGGAGGCCTCCTCTTCCTCGACACCATGGCCATCCCGGTCGACGCGCCGCACCCGGGCAACGCCCACAAGTGGATCAACTACTACCTGCGCCCGGAGGTCTCCGCCTCGATGACCAACAAGGTCTTCTATGCGAACCCCAACAAGGAGTCGCTCAAGTTCGTCAAGCCGGAGGTGGCCTCGGACAAGACGGTCTTCCCTTCCGACGAGGACATGAAGCGGATGGACAAGCCGGGTGAGCTCACCAACGACTCCCGGCGGGCCATGACCCGCATCTTCACCGGCTTCAAGACCGGCCTCTAGGCCCGCCACCCGTCGACCTCTCGACCTGGAAGCCCGATGACCACGGCCCCGGCCGCCAAGCCCTGCGTTGAAATTCGCGACGTCGTGAAGGACTTTGGCAACGGTTCGGTCGCCGTCAACCATGTCAGCCTCGACATCGGCAAGGGCGAGATCTTCGCCCTGCTGGGCTCCTCCGGGTGCGGCAAGACCACGCTGCTCCGCATGCTGGCCGGCTTCGAGACCCCGACCTCCGGCCAGATCCTGCTCGACGGCCTCGACCTGGCCGGGCTTCCTCCCTACCTGCGCCCCATCAACATGATGTTCCAGTCCTACGCGCTCTTTCCTCACCTGACGGTCTGGGAGAACGTGGCCTTCGGGCTGAAGCGGGAAGGGATGCCGAGGGAGGCCATGGCCCAGCGGGTCGAGGCCATGCTCAAGCTGGTGCAGCTCCAGAAGTACGGGAAGCGCAAGCCGCACCAGCTCTCGGGCGGCCAGCAACAGCGGGTGGCCCTGGCGCGGAGCCTGGCCAAGCGGCCGCGGCTGATGCTGCTCGACGAGCCGCTCGGGGCCCTCGACAAGAAGCTCAGGGAGGAGACCCAGGTCGAGCTCGTCAACATCATCTACGAGGTCGGCGTCACCTGCGTCATGGTCACCCATGACCAGGAGGAGGCCATGACCATGGCCTCCCGCATCGCGGTCATGAGCGAGGGGAAGATCCTCCAGGTCGGCCCCCCCGGGGAGATCTACGAGACCCCCGCCACCCGGTTCGTGGCCGACTTCATCGGCAACGTCAACCTCATGGAGGGCACGGTGGTGGTGGACGAGCCGGACCTGGTGGAGATCGACTGCGGCTTCTGCCGCCACCGCGTCGGGCACGGCATCACCGGCAACCTGGGCATGGCGGTGACCGTGGCGGTCCGCCCCGAGAAGGTCCGGCTCAGCCGGGCCAAGCCGGAGGGCGAGGTCAACCAGGTCCAGGGGACGGTCCGTGACCGGTCCTACTTCGGCAGCTTCACGGTCTACAACCTGGAGCTGGCCGGCGGCCGGCGCCTCAAGGTGAGCGAGAGCAACGTCGACCGCCACCGCGCCGACGCCCACGACGAGGGGCAACTGGCCTGGGCCACCTGGCCCGACTCGGCGCAGGTGGTCCTGACCCAGTGACGCCATGAGCCGCCCGCTCGCCACCTCCTTCTTCGACCGGATGCACGCACATCCGCTCTTCCGCAAGCACGGGCGGAAGGCCGTCATCGTCGTCCCCTACGTCTGGCTGCTGATCTTCTTCCTGCTGCCGTTCCTGATCATCCTGAAGATCAGCGTCTCCGAGATGGAGGTGGTGACCTTCCTGCCGCTGCTGCAGCTCAAGGAGGGGGTCCTCTCTCTCACCCTCGACTTCAGCCACTACCTCTTCATCTGGCAGGACGACCTCTACACCAGGACCTACCTGGCCAGCCTGAAGTACGCGGCGGTGACCACCTTCTGGTGCCTCTTCATCGGCTACCCGTTCGCCTACTTCATGGCGCGGGCCAGGGCCACCCTGCAGCCGGCCCTGCTGATGCTGGTGATGCTGCCCTTCTGGACCTCTTTCCTGCTGCGAGTCTATGCCTGGAAGGGGCTGCTCACCGACGGCGGCTGGGTCTCCCAGCTCCTCGTCGCCTTCCACGTCGACGACCTGCTGCTGCGCTTCGATCTCATCGCCGCGCCCGGCAAGTTCATGAACACGCCGTTCTCGCTGGTGATCGGCATGGTCTACTCCTACCTGCCGTTCATGGTGCTGCCGCTCTACGCCACCCTCTCCAAGATGGACCTGCGCCTGCTGGAGGCGGCCGCCGACCTGGGCTCCACGCCCTGGGTCGGCTTCTGGAAGATCACCGTGCCGCTCTCCAAGGCCGGCATCATCGCCGGCTCGATGCTGGTCTTCATCCCCTGCATCGGCGAGTTCGTCATCCCCGAGCTGCTGGGCGGCCCCAGCACCATGATGATCGGGCGGGTGCTCTGGGACGAGTTCTTCAGCAACAACGACTGGCCCATGGCCTCGAGCGTGGCGGTGGTGCTGATCCTGCTGATCCTGGTGCCGCTGGCCCTCTTCAACAGGTACCAGGCCCAGGCCACCGAGGCCCGCTCATGACCCTCGGCTCACTGCTGCACGGCAGCGGCGTCACCAAGGTCTTCGGCAAGGCCTGGCTGGGGGCCGGCTTCCTCTTCCTCTACCTGCCCATCTTCGCGCTGGTGATCTACTCGTTCAACGACTCGCCCTTGCCGGTGGTCTGGGGCGGCGCCTCGCTGCGCTGGTACCGCGAGCTGCCCCGGGACGGCGAACTGCTCTCCGGCCTCTGGCTCTCGCTCCGCATCGCCTTCTACACCGCCTGCGGCTCGGTGGTGCTGGGTACGCTGGCCGCCCTCACGCTCGTGAAGTACCGGCGCTTCATGGGCCGCACCATCTTCTCCGGCATGGTCAACGCGCCGCTGGTGATGCCCGAAGTGATCATCGGGCTCTCGCTGCTGCTCATGCTGGTCACCATGCAGCGCTGGCTCGGCTTCCCGCAGCGCGGCCTGCTCACCATCTGGATGGGCCACCTGTTGCTCGGGCTGGCCTACGCAACGGTGGTGATCCAGGCGCGCCTGCGGGACCTCAACCCCGAGCTCGAGGAGGCGGCTACCGACCTGGGGGCCCGGCCCATCCAGGTCTTCTTCCTGGTGACGCTGCCGCTCATCTTCCAGTCGCTGGCCTCGGCCTTCCTGCTCACCTTCACGCTGTCGCTCGACGACGTGGTGCTCTCGGCCTTCCTGTCCGGGCCCGGTGCCACCACCATGCCGCTGGTCATCTTCTCGAGGGCGCGGCTCGGAATGCGCCCGGACATCAACGCCGCCGCCACCATCATCATCGGCATAGTGTCGGTGGGCGTGGTGGCCGGCAGCCTGTTCATCGCGCGCGCGGAGCGCCGCCGTGCCGCCGAGATGGCCGCCGCGCAACGAGCCTGACCACCACGCCGAACCACACTTCCGACTCACCACCAGAGGAGCGCACCCATGAGAACCCTGAAGCTCACCATCCTGGCACTGGCGCTGGCCAGCGCCTTCCCGAACCAGGCCGCCGACCTGAACGCCAAGCCGGCGGGCATGACGCCCGAGCAACTGGCCGACTTCAACCGCATCGCCGTCAAGGTCGAGGCGCTCGAGGATACTCGCGAGTCCTCTGGCTTCTCCGACATCAAGATCTCGGGCTGGGCGGACATCAACTACGTCTACAACAGCAACAAGGAGCGGGCCAGCTTCCAGTTCTTGGTGCCGGTCGGGAAGGAACCATACAACTACGACAACTCATACATGGGCATGGTTGCCCTGGACCTCCAGAAGGAGATGGACGGCGGGACCAGGTTCCGGCTGACGCTCATTCCGGAGCGCTCCAACACCGACGTCATGGGTGAGTTTGGCATCGTCCACGAAGCTAGCGTCTCGGTGCCCCTCGGCGGCGAGGATACGCGCCTCATCGCCGGCGCCATCCCCGACTGGATGGGGTACGAGTACCTCCCGCCCACCCAGACCAAGCTGATCAGCCACAACCTGCTCTTTGATTTCACGACGCCAGCCGCCTACCTGGGCGCCGGGCTCGAGCTGTCCCGGGGCAAGTGGCTCATCAAGGCCATGATCGCAAACATCGATGTCTCGGTCCGCAAGGTGGGCGAGTACGTTCCAGCCCTGGTCTACCGGGGGGACTATACGGGCGGCGAGTTCTGGGGCCTCGGCTTCGCGGGCCTGCACGGCAAGATGGTGAACTTCGCGAGTGTCGACGGGAAGGACACCTGGGCCGACACGGTCGAGTTGGATGGGTGGTACACCCGAGGCGACCTGTCCCTCTTTGGCCATGCCGTGTGGGGTCGGCAAAAGCAGGCCGCCATCGCCACCGATGCGATCGGCATTCCGCTGGATTCGGAGTGGGTCGGGGTCTCGGTGATGGCCGCCTACAAGGTCACTCCGAGGCTGGAGGGAGTCCTGCGCGGCGACTACATCTACAACCAGAAGAACGGCGGCGGCCTGCTCGAATTCCCGTTCGCCGACCCCGTCAACGGCATCGGGCCGGACCAGAGCGGCGACCCGGCCGCCGATCCGACCAAGGGCGCCGACCGCTACGCCGTCACGGCGGGCCTGAACTACGCGTTGAACTCCAACACCACGCTCAAGGCCGAGTACCGCTACGACGGCGCCACCCAGAAGGTCTTCGGCAACAAGGCCCTGCTGCTTGACCCCGCCGACCCGAACGCGAAGTACCTCAAGTCCAACTCGCTGATCTCGACCGGCCTGGTCGTCTTCTTCTGATAGGGTTTGACCCGTCAAGAAAGGAGCCGGTCCTTCACGGGGCCGGCTCCTTCCTTTGCGCACGCCCCAACGGGGGTGAACGGATAGACGGGCTCCGGTGCATGGCCGGTGCAATGCTGATTCGCATGGAGCGGGCAACCCCGCATCGCCGGTCCGGACTGGGCGCCGGCTGGGATCGACTCAAGCCGTTGAAATGGCAAGCTGCTGGGTGCCTATCGACTCCCCCGTCCGGACTTTCCGCCCCGTGGCACAACCGGTGCTCTTGGGTACAGGCCAAACCCAAAGCAATACAAGGCTCCACTCTCATGGAAACCCCAACCAAGAGCACCGACCGGGTCCTGCCCGCGCGGCGCGACCCGAAGCAGTCCGCCCCAGGCGTCAAGGCCTCGACGCTCGCCGCCACCCTCGCGGAGGTGTCCCGCCATCTCGAGCGGGTCGTCGCCCTCCAGGCCAGCTACCGGGCCGGCGCCATCCACGTCCACGTGCCGCCACGCTTCGCCGACGCCGAGACCCTGCTCGAGAAGGCCGTGGCCCGCGACCTGCCGGCCAGCCAGGCGGCCCTCGACGCCGCCGGGAACGGCCTCTTCAGTTCGCTCCCCGTCGCCTTCGATCCGACCGAGAGCGTGGGGCCGTACCTGGCCACCATCGACCGCGATCCGGACGGCGAGCCGTACCGCTTCATGGACCTCGGCGCGCTCATCGCCACCCAGCCCTTCGGCGAGAACGACCTCGAGGTGGTAGCCAGCATCCTGCGGGATCTGCCCTTCGTGGCCTCGCGCTACGCCCACTCCGAGTACCAGACGGTCCTCTCGCTCCGCCACAAGGCGGCGCTCGACCGGATCGCCCCGGCCGGCACGCCTCGCCACTTCGTCGTCAACACCGGCGCCGAGGCGGTCGAGAACGCCATCAAGGCGGTGCTCCTCAGCCGGGTCAAGACCGCCCCGCAGGAGCCCGGCCAGCCCGAGGCAGCGGCCGAGAAGCAGGGCTTCTTCCTCGTCCCCTTCGAGGGGGCCTTCCACGGCCGCACGCTCGGCAGCCTCGCCGCCACCCACAAGCGCAAGGCGCGCCTCGGCTTCCCGACCTTCGACTGGCCGCACGCCCTCTTCCCGGTGGAGGACCCGCGCTCCAAGTGGCGCACGCAGCGCCGCGACGAGAAGAGCCTTGAGCAGGTCTGGACGCTGCTGGTGACCGGCCGGGTGGCAGGCGCGCCGCGGCCGCTCGAGCAGTTCAAGCGGCAGCTCAAGGCCTGCGACGAACTCCTGGCACGCCTCCCAGCCGACCGCTCGGGCTGGCCGGCCATGGTCCAGCAGTTCGTCGAGCAGCAGCGGGCCCTCGTCGATCCGGCCGTGCTCAAGCGCGCCCTGCGGGTCGCCGGCGTCCTGGTCGAGCCCATCCAGTGCGAGGGCGGCCTGAAGATCGCCTCCGCCAGCTTCTTCCAGCGGCTCCGCCTGCTCACCCGGATCTACGACGTGCCGCTCATGTTCGACGAGGTGCAGACCGGCTGGGGCGTCACCGGCAAGCTCTGGGCCCACCAGCACTTCGACCTGCCCTGCCCTCCCGATGTCGTGGTCTGGGCCAAGAAGGCGCAGAACGGCGTCCTCTTCGTCAGCGAGGACCTGGCCACCTTCTTCCAGGAGGAGAAGAAGTTCAACACCACCTGGGAGGGCGACTCGGTCGGCATGGTCCGGCTCCTCGGCTACCTCGACCGGCTCGATCTCGACCAGGTGCGCCGCACCGGCGACCTGACGCGCCAGGGGCTGGAGCAGCTGGCCAAGGACTACAAGGACCTCCTCCAGAACGTCCGCGGTCAGGGCTGCATGCTCGCCATCGACGTGGTCCGCGCCGACTGGCGCGAGTGGCTGCGGGAACGCGCCTTCCGCAACGGCCTGATCATGCTCCCGGCTGGCGATCGGACCCTCCGCATCTACCCGCGCTACGACATGGAGCCGTCGGCCATCCAGGAGGGGCTGGCCATCCTGCGGCAGGCGGTGACCGAGCTCATCGGAGCGCCGGCCCCGGCCAGCGTGGCGGACGGACCCGAGGTGCGCCCCGGAGCCATCGACGTCCCCCCCGGGACGCTCGAGGTGGTCGACCTGGGCGGCCCAGCCACCAGGCAGTTCATGCCGCAGGTGCACGAGCTGGAGGACGAGCAGTACGGCTCCAGCAACGGCCGCCGGCCGCTCCTCCAGTACCCGGCGGAGACGCTGGAGGGGACGCTCGGCCACCTGCGCGCCGTCGGCGTCGGGCTGCGCGACCGGGTCTCCGGCCGGCTGGTGGCCTACGCCATCGGCAGCCCGCTGGAGAACCACGACGAGCTCGGCGTCCGCGACGACCCGAACTACGGCGACAACAACACCCTCTACCTGCAGGCCGTGGCGGTCTCGCCGCAGCTCAAGAACCAGGCCGAGGTCGAGGCGCTGGTGCTGGACGCCTTCCGCGCCCGGGCCGAGTGGATGGGCTTCACCGCCATCTCCACGCTCATAGAGGCCCGGGTCCAGGAGACGGGCCCGGCCTGGATCCGCGAGGCCGCGGTGCTCGAGACCACCGAGAACTACCTTCAGAGCGGGATCAAGTTCGTCTACCTGCGCGCCCCGGTCGGCGGCGCGGCGGGGGGGTGACCCGTGACCACCAGCGGAACACCGGCGCGGCGAGGTCTAGTGCCCCGACCCAGGCATACTGACCACTGCGAGCGCCGATCCTCTCGCTGCGTCTGGCGGCCTCGTCGGGTCATCATGCCTGGGTCGGGGCACTAGTGAGCCGGCGTGAGCCGGCTGGCCAGACGCCACGCACCTTCGCGGTCGTCGGCGGCGCCGGCGCCATGGGGCGGATCACGGTCCGCGACCTCATGGAGACCTGCGCCCTCTCCGACGAGATCCTCATCGCGGACTACGACCTCGAGAAGGCCAGCGCCCTGGCCGCCTCCTTCCAGTCCGGGCGGTATCCCCGGGTGCGGGCCATCCGCATCGACGTGCGAGACCGCGCCGCCGCCGCCAGCTCGCTGGCCGGCGCGTTCGTAATCGTGAACGCCGTCCAGTACCAGCTCAACCTCGACGTCATGGAGGCGGCGCTGGCGGTTCGCGCCCACTACGTGGACATGGGCGGCCTCTTCCACGTGACCCGCGAGCAGCTGGAGCTCGACGCGCGGTTCAAGGCGGCCGGGCGCGCCGCCCTGCTCGGGATGGGCGCGGCGCCGGGCATCGCCAACCTGCTCTCGCGCCACGGCGCCGAGCAGCTCGACGAGGTGCGCGAGATCCACATCCGGGTGGGAGGGATGGACCAGACCCGCTACCAGGGGGTCCCGGCCCTGTCCGTCTCCTACTCGCTCAAGACCATCCTCGAGGAGTTCTCGATGGAGCCGGCCGTCTTCACCAAGGGCGAGTTCACCTTCGTCGAGCCGCTGTCCGGGGCCAGGCCGCACCGCTTCCCGCCGCCGGTCGGCGTCCGGCGCCCCATGTACACGATCCACTCCGAGGTGGCGACGCTGCCGCTCTCCTACCGGGACCGCGGGGTGCGGGAGGTGAGCTTCAAGATCGCCTTCGACCCGGAGTTCATCGACCGGGTCCGCTTCTTGCGCGATCTCGGCATGGCCTCCCATGAGCTGCTCGACGTCGGCGGCGTCAAGGTCAGGCCCGTGGACGTCGTCAACAAGGTGGCGATGAGCCAGAAGCCGGCCAGGCGGGTCGGCAAGCTCAAGCAGTACGAGGTGGTCCGCGCCATCGTGAAGGGCTTCGCCAAGGGCAAGAGGGTCACCTGGGTGGTCGACCTCCACACCAAGGGGATGCCGGAGTGGGGCGTCGGCCTCGACATCGACACCGGCTCGCCGCCGGCGGTCGCGGCGCATATGCTCGCCGCCGGAGAGGTCACCGTCATCGGCGCGGTGCCCCCCGAGGTCTCGGTCCCCTGTGAGCCGTTCTTCGAGCGGCTGAAACGCCGGAAGATGCGGCTCAAGGCCACGCGCAAGGCCGGCTGGGGGTTCCGGGCCTGACCGGCCCGCTGGCAACCCGAAGCCGGTGGTCGGGCCGGCCGCCCGCACCACCCAACCACAAGCCTGGATCTCGAAGGGACGCGCATGACCGTCGGACACCTCATCGCGGGAAAGACCGTGCCCGGCACCAGCGGGCGCTTCGGAGACGTCTACGATCCGGCCACCGGCCAGGTCACCAGGCAGGTCGCCTTCGCCAACCGCCAGGAGGTGGACGCGGCGGTGGCCGCGGCCGCGGCGGCCTTCCCGGCCTGGGCCGCCACCCCCCCGGCGCGCCGCGCCAAGGTGATGTTCAAGTTCAAGCAGCTCCTCGAGGCCCACGCCGACGAGCTGGCCCGCCTCGTCACCAGCGAGCACGGCAAGGTGCTGAGCGACGCCCTCGGCTCGATCGCCCGGGGCATCGAGAACGTCGACTTCGCCAGCGCCATCCCCCAGCTCCTGAAGGGCGAGTTCTCCGAGAACGTGGGGAGCGGGATCGACAGCTACTCGCTGCGCCAGCCCCTCGGCGTCTGCGTCGGCATCACCCCGTTCAACTTCCCGGCCATGGTGCCGCTCTGGATGTTCCCCTCGGCCATCGCCTGCGGCAACACCTTCGTGCTCAAGCCCTCCGAGCGCGACCCCTCCTGCGGGTTGCGCCTCGCCGAGCTGGCCCATGAGGCCGGCCTGCCGCCCGGCGTCCTCAACGTGATCAACGGCGACAAGGAGGCGGTCGAGGAGCTCATCACCCATCGGGACGTGGCCGCGGTCAGCTTCGTGGGCTCGACGCCGGTGGCCGAGTACATCCACCGCACCGCCACCCACCACGGCAAGCGGGTGCAGGCGCTGGGCGGCGCCAAGAACCACGCCGTGGTGATGCCCGACGCCGATCTCGACCAGGCCGCCGACGCGCTCATGGGCGCCGCCTACGGCTCGGCCGGCGAGCGCTGCATGGCCATCTCGGTCGGCGTGGCGGTGGGCGACGGCGTGGCCGACGCCCTGGTGGCCCGGCTGCGCGAGCGGCTTGGCAGGCTCCAGGTCCGGCCCGGCAATGACCCCAAGGCCGAGATGGGTCCGCTGGTGACCAGGGAGCACCTCGCCAAGGTCCGCGGCTACGTCGACCATGGCGTGGAGGAGGGGGCCACCCTGGTGGTGGACGGCCGCGACATCAAGGTCCCTGGCGGCGAGGGCGGCTTCTTCCTGGGCGGGTGCCTCTTCGACAAGGTCACCCCGGACATGAAGATCTACCGCGATGAGATCTTCGGCCCGGTGCTGGCCATCGTCCGGGTGGCCACCGCGGAGCAGGCGCTGCAGCTCGTCAACCAGCACCAGTACGGCAACGGCACGGCCATCTTCACCCGCGACGGCGACGTGGCGCGCGAGTTCGTCAACCGGGTCCAGGCCGGCATGGTGGGCGTCAACGTCCCCATCCCGGTGCCGGTCGGCACCCACAGCTTCGGCGGCTGGAAGCGTTCGCTCTTCGGCGACCACGCCATCTACGGCGCCGAAGGGGTCCACTTCTACACCCGCCTCAAGACCGTGACCTCGCGCTGGCCGTCGGCCGTGGCCAAGGGCCCCGAGTTCGTCTTCCCCACCATCAAGTAGCGCGAGACCACCTCCATGAGCAGCCAGCCCAGCAAGATGACCGGTGATCAGATCGTGGCCCTCACCAGGCAGCACACCCTCTACGAGTGGTCCGCCCAGTCCAAGGTCGATCCCATCCCGGTGGCGCGCGCCGAGGGCATCTACTTCTACACGCCCGAGGGGAAGCGCTTCATCGACTTCAACAGCCAGCTCATGTCGGTGAACGTCGGCCACGGCGAGCAGCGCATCATCCGGGCCATCACCGAGCAGCTCAACACGCTCGCCTTCGCCAACCCCTTCATGGCCACCGAGCCGCGGGCCCGGCTGGGCGCCAAGCTGGCCGAGCTCTGCCCCGGCGACATCGACGTCTTCTTCTTCACCAACGGCGGCGCCGAGGCCAACGAGAACGCCATCAAGCTGGCCCGCCAGTTCACCGGGCGCCAGAAGATCATGGCGCGTTACCGCAGCTACCACGGCGCCACCGCCGGGGCCGTGGCGCTCACCGGCGACCCGCGCCGCTGGATCACCGAGCCGGGCATGCCCGGCGTGGTCCGCGTCACCGACCCGTACCATGGCATCCAGCGCGGCTGGGAGGAGACCGCCAGCGCGCTGGCCAACATCGAGGAGATCATCCAGCTGGAGGGGCCGCACACCATCGCCGCCTTCATCCTGGAGACCGTGACCGGCACCAACGGCATCCTGGTCCCGCCCCATGGCTACCTGCAGGGTCTCCGCGACCTCTGCACCAGGTACGGCATCCTCATGATCGCCGACGAGGTCATGGCCGGCTTCGGCCGCACCGGCGAGTGGTTCGCGGTGAACCACTGGGGCGTGGTGCCGGACCTGATCACCATGGCCAAGGGGCTCACCTCCTCCTATGTGCCGCTGGGCGCGGTGGGGATGCGCCGCGCCATAGCCGACCACTTCAAGGACAAGGTCTTCTACGGCGGCCTGACCTACAACAGCCACCCGGTCGGCTGCGCCGCGGCGCTGGCCACCATCCAGGTCTACCAGGAGGACAAGCTCATCGAGCGGGCCAAGGCCACCGGCCTGATCATGAAGCAGCTGCTGGCCGAGCTTGCCTCCAGCCACCCGTCGGTCGGAGCGGTCCGATCCATCGGCCTCTTCGGCATCGTCGAGCTGGTCCGCGACCGGAAGACGCTGGAGCCCATGGCGCCCTTCAACGGCACCTCCGAAGAGATGGCGGCGCTGGGCCGCTTCTTCCGCCAGCAGGGGCTCTACACCATGGTGCGCTGGAACAGCTTCTACACCAACCCGCCGCTCACCATCACCGAGGCCCAGCTCCGCGAGGCCTTCGACATCATCGACCGCGGCCTCACGCTCACCGACAAGGCGGTCCGGGGCTGAGGGTGGGCCTGGCCATGCGCCCCATCGAAGAGACCTGCTACTGGCTGGCCCACCTGCCCCGGCACCACGTCACGCCGCTCACCTCTCCGGCCGAGGCCGACGTGGTGGTGGTCGGCGCCGGGCTGACTGGGCTCTGGACCGCGCTCTTCCTCAAGGAACTCGATGCGGGGCGCGAGGTGGCGGTGGTGGAGCAGGGGATCGCCGCCTGGGGCGCCAGCGGCCGCAACGCCGGCATGCTGGCGGAGACCATCGACCACACCCACGGTCTCGCCATCCATCACTTCGGCGAGGCCGAGGCGGCCCGCCTGGCGGCGCTGGGCGAGTCCAACCTGCGGGAGCTGACCGGCTTCCTGCGCCATCGCGCCATCCAGTGCGACTACCAGCCCTCTGGCCGCTTCATGGCCTCCTTCACCGAGGGTCACCTCCTCGAGGCGAAGCGCAACCTCGACATCGCCCGCAGCCTCGGCATCGACTCGCACCGGCTCCTCACCCGGGAGGAGATGCAGGCCGAGGTCCACTCGCCGCTCTACCTCGGCGGCCTCGAGGTGCGTAGCGGCGGCATCCTCGATCCGGCCAGGTTCACCGACGGGCTGCGGCGCGAGGCCGAGCGGCTCGGGGTGCGGGTCTACGAGCGGACCAGGGTGGAGTCGCTGGAGCAGGACGGCGCCGGCGTGAGGCTGCGCGCCAACGGCACCATCCTCAAGGCCAGGCGCGCCGTGCTCGGCACCAGCGCCTACACCCACCACCTGCTGCCGCGGGTGCGCCACCGCTTCATCCCGCTCTACGACTACATCATGGTGAGCGAGCCGCTCACCGCGGCACAGTGGGACTCCATCGGCTGGAAGGGGCGGCAGGGGATCACCGATGGGCGCACCTTCTTCAACTACTACCGGCCCACCGCCGACGGCCGGGTGCTCTGGGGGACCAGCGAGGCCACCTACTACCGCGGCAACCGGGTCGACGAGTCGTGCGATCACTCGCCGCGCCACTACCAGGCGCTGCGGGCCAGCTGGCGCCGCACCTTCCCGCAGCTCGCGGAGATCGAGTGGCCCTACGCCTGGGGCGGTCCCATCTGCTCCACCACCCGGCTAACTCCTTTCTTCGGGAAGGCCCTGGGAGGGCGCGCCTGGTACGGGCTCGGCTTCACCGGCCACGGGCTCGGCAGCACCCGGGTGGCGGGGCGCATCCTGGCCCACCTGGTGCTGGAGCGCCCCAGCGATCTGCTCTCGCTGGCACTGGTGAAGAAGCTCCCCTTCCCCTACCCGCCGGAGCCGCTGCGCGGCTGGGCGGTGGACGCGGTGACCCGCGCGCTCCGCAAGGTGGACGCCGGGGAGGAGCCGGGCCTGCTGCTCCGGCTGCTGGAGCGGATGGGGATCGGCTTCTCGAGCTGAGCCAGGCGGTCGCTGGCGGTCAGGGCTCGGTCGCCACCGCCACTCCGCTGGCGAGCACCAGCACCACCCCCACCAGCCCGGCCAGGCCGATGGTCTCGCCGAAGGCGAAGTAGCCGACCAGCGCACCGGTCAGCGGCTCGAGATAGGTGAGGGCGCCGGTCACGCCGGCCGGGATGAGCCGCACCCCGCGGAAGAAGAGCGCCGTGCCCACCAGGCCGCAGACCACCGACCCGAGCACCACCCGCAGCGTGCCCGGCCCCGCCGCGGGAATGACCGCCGTGCCGAAGACCAGCAGCAGCACCCCGGCCGACAGCAGGGCGTGCAGCGCCACCACCGCGATGGTCGAGAAGGAGCGGCCGGCCCGGTGGGAGGCGAATACGAAGGCGGCGTAGAAGACGGCGCTGGCCGCGCCCAGCCCGGCGGTGACCAGCCGCAGCTCCTGGCCGGGGTGCCAGACCAGCAGCGCGACGCCCAGGAGCGAGATGACGGCCGCCAGCAGGGCGCGGCGGGAGCGGCGCTCCCCCAGCACCAGCGGCGCCGCCAGGGTCACCAGGATGGGCGCCAGGTAGTGGGTCAGGGTGGCCAGCGCCACCGGCCCGCGCCCCAGGGCGGCGAAGAAGAAGCCTATGCTCCCGGCGTCGGCAAGGCCGAGCAGCAGCAGGGCCACCACCGCGCCCCGGTCGGCGAACGGGGCGCGCCGCACCACGAAGGGGAGCGGGCTGGCCATCACCAGCAGGGCCACGAAGGCCTGCTGGAACGGGGTCAGGCCGGAAGGCCGCAGCACCAGCGACCAGGTCCCCCAGAGGACCGCCGCCAGCGCGACCAGGCCCGCTCCCTTGGCTCTGTCCGTGCGCATCGGGCGCGCAACATGACAGAGGCCGCGCTCGGGGTCGAGCGGGAGACCGAGCGGGATGAGGTTGGCGCCCGCCTGGTCATCCACCTGAGGTGGGGTGCCGCGCCGGCCCCCGCCCGAGCGCCCGATCCAGTTGAGCCGCAGCCCTGTTGAGCGCTTCCACCGCGTCGATCCGGTCGCGCCTGGCGTCGACCGCGTCTCGCCGCACCTGCTGGTACCGGAGAAACTCGATCCGCCCCGCCACATAGGCCCTGGTGGCCAGGGCGAGGTCCTCCGTCAGGGCGGCTGCCGTCGCAGGGTCGTAGGAGTCGAGCAGCCGCCGCACCGAGCGAGCGCGCTCGGCGGCGAGCCGGACTTCCTGTGTGACCCGGCGCTCCAGGGCGGCGACCACGATTCGCGTCTGCTGGACCCGCGCCACCGTCGCGCCGCGCTCGCCCTGGTTCCTCCCGAAGACCGGGAGTTCGATCGAGAGTGTCCCGAGGACGATGGTGGCCTTCTCCTCACGCGCGACCGAGATCCCCAACGCAGGTGAGGGGATGACCGAGCGGGCCGCCAGGCTGGCCTCTTCCTCTGCCGCAGCGACATCGAGGCGCGCGGCCGCGATGTCGCGACGCGATGCCAGGGCCTCCCGGACCAGGTCGTCCAGGGGGCTCTCCGGCAGGCTACTCCCGTCCTCGAGCCCGGGAGCGACCTCCGGCGCCATCCCCGGCTCGAAGCCAAGCAGCAATTCGAGCTCGGCCACCGCGGCGAGCCGCTCCTGCTCTGCCTCCAGCGCGCCGCGAGCGGCCCGGCCACGTTCCACCCGCGCGCTGTTCACGTCGATGCGGGCGACGTCCCCTGCCTGGAAGCGCCGCTCCGCGGCCGCGGCGGCCTGTTCGGAGAAGCGCTGCGACTCCAGCGCAATCGCGGCTCGCTGGGAAGCCGCGGAGGCCCGGCCAAGTGCCTCGCGGACTTCAGCGGCGACTCGGCTCCGGGTAGCTGCCAGCCGGGCCTCGGCCGCTCCGACCGAGGCGCGTCTCGCTGCCAATCGGACTCCCCGCTGGCCCCCGAGTTCGACGCGCTGGGACAAAGCCGCCTCGTAGTCGATGGTGCGCAGGCCCGCGTTGTCGCGCGGGCCGACCCTCGCCGAAAGCTCCGGATTGGCGGCAAGGAAGGTCGCTGCCCCTTCGAGGCGTGCCTGGGCGGCCCTCACCTCGGCCTCGGCCGCGCCTATGTCGGAACTCAGGGCGAGGGCGCGCTCGGTCGCCGTCGCGAGCGTGAGCTGCTGGTTCGCCCGCGCCGCGCCCGCGACCGTTGCCACGACAAGCGCCAAGACTCCCACCTCACGGAGCGACATGTGCTTCCTCCTCCTCACTCGAGCCGCTGGGCCGTGGCCCCGCGGCCGACCCCTGCTGACCGCTGCCGAAGGCCGCATACAGCACCGGGAGCACCAGCAGCGTCAGCAGGGTCGACGAGATGATGCCGCCGATGACCACCGTCGCGAGCGGGCGCTGCACCTCCGCGCCAACGCCGGTGTTGAGCGCCATGGGCAGGAAGCCCAGCGCTGCCACGGCTGCCGTCATCAGCACCGGGCGCAGGCGAGTGAGCGCCGCCCCACGGATGGCCTCGCCCATCGGCACGCCGCGCCCGAGGAGCTGACGGACCCGTGAGACCAGGACCATGTCCCCCAGGACCGAGACGCCGGAGAGGGCGATGAACCCCACGGCCGCGGAGATCGAGAAGGGGAGGCCTCTCGCCAGGAGGGCGACGACGCCCCCGACCATGGCGAACGGCACGGCGGCGAAGATGCGGAGGCTGTCATGGACCCTGCCATAGGTCAGGTAGAGGAGCCCGAAGATGAGGGCCAGCGCCAGGGGCACTACCACCATCAGCCGCCGCTGGGCCCGATCGAGGTTCTCGAACTGGCCGCCGAACCGCACGAAGTACCCAGTTGGCATCTCGACCTCGCGCCCGATCCGCTCCCGGACCTCGTCCACGAAGCCTCCCAGGTCCCGTCCACGGACGTTGGCCTGGACCACGAGGCGGCGCTTCGCCCACTCCCGCTGGATGGTGGTGGGCCCGGAGACCTCGCGGATGGAGGTGAGCTGCCCCAGCGGCACACGCTCCCCGCCCGGCGAACGCACCGGGATCGAGGCGAGCCTGGCGGGGTCCTCCCGATACTCGTCCCGGAGCCGAACCGCCAGGTCGAACCGGCGCTCGCCCTCTCGGACCTGGCCGGTAACCCTGGTCCCGACCGCTTCCACCACGTCCAGGACGTCGCGCGCGGCGATGCCGTACCGGCCTATGGCGGCGCGGTCCACAACGACCTGCAGCACCGGCTGTCCGGTGACCTGCTCCACGGTGACGTCGGCGGCACCCGGAATCGTGCGCACCACCGCCTCGATCTCCCGGGCCGTGGCCTTGAGCACGTCGAGGTCGTCGCCGAACACCTTGATGCCGACGTCGCTTCGCACGCCGGCGATCATCTCGTTGACCCTCATCTCGATGGGCTGCAGGAAGGACATCCGCATGCCGGGCATGCCGGCTAGCTCCGCCTTCATCTCGGCCGCCAGCTCGTCCTGGGTGGTGGCCCGCCTCCACCTGTCGCGCGGCTGGAGGGTCACGAAGACGTCGGTGAGCTCGAGCCCCATCGCGTCGGTCGCGACCTCGGCCGTGCCGGTCCGTGACCAGACGCGCTTCACCTCGGCCGGGAACTTCGCCAGCAGGACCTTCTCGATGCGGTCGCCGTAGCGAAGCGACTCCGAGAGCGAGACCTCGGCCAGCCTGACCGTGTTGATGACCACGGTCCCCTCGTTGAGCCGAGGGATGAACTCGCTCCCGAGGCGGGAGGCGAGCGCCGCGCCGACCAGCAGCACCAGGCCGGCCACCCCGACGACCACCTTCACGTGACCGAGCGCCCACTCGAGCAGCGGCCGGTACCCGGCCTTGAGCCACAGCACGACCCGAGGCTCACGGTGCTCGCGGCCCGCCACGGGGCGCCGCAGCGCCATGGCCGCGAGGACGGGCATGACCGTCATCGAGACGATCATCGACCCGACCAGGGCGAAGATGACGGTGAGCGCCATGGGCCGGAACATCTTCCCCTCGACCCCCTCCAGCGCCAGGATCGGGAGGTAGACGATCATGATGATGAGCTCGCCGAAGAGCGTCGGCTTCCGAACCTCCACCGCGGCGTCGCGGACGACCTCGACCACCGAGCGAGTCCCCTTGGCCTCGGCCAGGCGCCGCTCCGCGTTCTCCACGAGGATCACCGAGCTGTCGACGACCAGGCCGAAGTCGATCGCGCCGAGCGACATCAAGGTGCCGGCGATCCCGAACCGGATCATCGCGTCGAAGGCGAAGAGCATCGAGAGGGGGATGGCGGCCGCGACGATGAGCCCGGCGCGCACGTTGCCGAGGAACAGGAACAGGATGGCGACCACCAGGATGGCACCCTCCAGGAGGTTGGTCTTGACGGTCCGGAGCACGAGGTCCACGAGCTCGGTGCGCTCGTAGACCGGGTCGACCTGCACGTCGGCGGGGAGGCGAGCCTTCACCAGCTCGAGCCGCTTGGCCAGGGCGCCGGTCACGACGTGGCTGTTCTCGCCGACCAGCATGAAGCCGAGCCCCAGGATGGCCTCCCCTTCCCCGTCGGCCGTGGTGGCGCCGCGCCGGATCTCGTGCCCAACCTGCACCTGCCCGAGATCACGCACGCGGACGGGCACGCCATGCCGCGCCACCACCACCACCTCCTCGATGGCACGCCCGCCGTCGAGCGCCCCCACCCCGACCACCAGGGTCGAGGTGCCGGCGCGTTCGATCACCCCACCGCCCACGTTGGCGTTGTTGGCCTCCAGGGCGCGGTAGAGGTCGCCCAGCGAGAGGTCGAACTGCTGGAGCCTCCGTGGGTCCACCACCACGTGCCACTGCTTCTTCCTTCCGCCCCAGGCGTTCACCTCCGCGACGCCGGGGACGCTGCGCAGTTGGGGCGCGATGACCCAGTCGTGCAGCGTCCGGAGCTCCTCCAGGCTGCGGGTCTTGCTCTTCACGAGGTAGTGGAAGACCTCGCCGAGGCCCGTCGCGACCCGCCCCAGCGATGGACGCGCCAGGCCGGGCGGCAGCTCCACGCGCCCGATCCGCTCGGCCACCTGCTGCCGTGCGAACCACAGGTCGGTCCCGTCGGCGAAGCGGAGGGTGACCTGGGCCAGGCCGAACTTCGAGATGGAGCGCAGCTCCTCGATCCCGGGAAGCCCCGAGAGCGCCTGTTCTATCGGGATGGTGAGTTGCCGCTCCACCTCCTCCGGCGTCAGCGCGGGCGCGACCGAGTTGACCTGTACCTGCGTGGGTGTGGTGTCCGGAAAGGCGTCGATCGGCAGGTCTCGAAAGGCGAGCACACCAGCCGCGACGACCACGGCGGCGCCGCCGAGCACGAGCCAGCGGTGCCGGAGCGACCATTCGATGATCCAGGTCAGCATGTCACTTCTTCTCCTTGAGGTCGCAGCACCCGGCACCAATCGAGGCCTTCATGATCTCGGTCTTGAGGAGGAAGGCGCCGGTGGTGACCACCTCGGCGCCTGGCTCGAGGCCAGCCACCACCTCGACGAGGTCGCCAGCGGTCTGGCCCGTCGTCACGGCAACGGGTTCGAACAGGGAGGCGCCGCGCTTCACGAAGACCAGCGTCCGGCTCTCAGCGTGCTGGACGGCCTCACGGGGGACGAGCAGGGCCCCGTGGTCGGCGGCGACGTGGATCTGGGCGCGCAGGAAGGCGCCGGCCTTCAGCGTCCGGTCGCGGTTGGGCAGTTCCACCCGGACACGGACTGTTCGGGAGGCCGGGTCGACGGAGGCGGACACCCGCGTGACCTTCGCCTCATGGGAGGGGCCTCGCATCCCCTCGAAGGTGATCCGCACGGGCTGCCCTGGCCGGACCAGCGCGGCATCCGCCTCGGGGACCTCGAGCTGTGCCCACATCGTCGAGAGGTCCGCCACCTGTACCAGGACTTGCCCAGCGCCCGCGGTCCTGCCGGTCACGGCGTCGCGCGCGACGACCGTCCCGGCGAACGGCGCGCGCAGCAGGTATCGTCCGCCGCCCGAGTCGAGCGCTGCACCCGCTGCGCCGAGCGCGGACCGCGCCGCGTCGATCTCCGCCTGCGCCGCCGCCAGCTCACGGAGCGCCTCCTCCAGGTTCTTGCGAGGGCTGAGGCCGGCCTCCCCGAGTTGCTGCTCCCGCGCGACGGCCGCCCGCGCCGCGTCGACCCGTGCCTGCGACCCGGCCAGCCTCGCCTGGTCGGCACCGACCGCCGCCGACGCGAGGACCGCCAGCACCTGGCCTTCCTTCACGTCGTCGCCGACATCCACCCTGACCTCCACGACGAGCGCATCACCTCGCGCCGAGAGCTGCGCCAGGCGGTTCTGGTCGAAGGCCAGCTGCCCCACCACCTCGAGGATCCTGGCAACCCTCCCGACCTCGACGGCCCGGGTCTGGATGCCTGCGTCCAGGACGGTCTGCGCCGAAGCGAGACGGACCTTGGTTCCCGGTTCGGGGAAGACCGGGGGCTTCTCCCCGGCGGCCTCGACGAGCTCGGGGTGGCAGGTCGGGCAGACGGACGACGGATACCCGTGCTCACGGCAGTAGTCGCCTGCCTCCACGAACCTGGCCACCAGGCGAGGGTTGCACTTCGTGCACTTCGACTCCGGGACCGCGTGCTCCTTGCACCAGTCCTTGTGCTCGACCTGTGACGCGAAGGTGAGCTTCGGGTTGCACTTCAGGCACTGCGACTCCGGGACACCATGCTCCGCGCACCAGTCTCCCTGCTCCTTGAAGACGGGGATGAGCTCCGTGTTGCACTGGGTGCAGAGCTCGGCCGGGACGCGGTGCTCGCAGAGCTTCACTGGAGAGGCGGCGTCCGCCGCGGCGGCGGTCTTCGCCGCGGGCCTGGCCGGCTCGGCGGTCGGAGCCGTTGGCGAGCACCCCGTGACCAATGCGGCGGCCAGCGCGACCGCTGCGAGGAGTGGCCTGGTCGTCACTTGATCCCCTGCTTCGCCAGTTCGGGGTGGCAGAGCACGCACTGCGACTCCGGGCGCTCGTGCTCGCCACACCAGTCCCCCTTCGCCCTGTAGACGGCGGCGAGCTTGGGATTGCAGCGGGCGCAGACGGTCTTCTGGACGCCGTGCTCGCACTTTCCCTCCTTGGTGGCTTGAAGAGGGGCGGTCGGGGCCGGCGTGCCCGCAGGGGAGCCCGCGCCGACGAGGGCGGGTAGCGCGCCGAGCGCGGCGACGACGGCAATGATGCGGGTCTGGATCGACATGTGAACTCCGTACGTCGGCCATGCCCGACGCGAGAGAAACGTGACCTGGTTGGATGAAGCCGGGCGGCGCGTCCGCGTGAAGCGGACGCACCTCGAGCACGAAGGTCGCGCTCAGGCTCTCGGCGGATGGAAGATGTCGGCTACCGATGCCAGCAGGCTCGGCTCCGCGAACGCCATGGCGACAGACTTGCCCGGCGAGGAGGCCGGCGGGGTTGCGGGAGCGGAGACCTGCACGGCGCCCCGGAACGGGCAGCACGAGCAAGCGACGCCCAGCGGACAGTCGGGCCAGGTTGCGCCCTTCTCTTGCTCACAGCACGCGTCCCCGCCGACGATGGCGGCAGCCTGGAGCACGCCGCTCGAGAGGAGCGCGGCTGCGACGAGGAGCATGCGGAAGAAGGACTGCATCCTGAGTCTGGATCTACTTGGAGCCGGGAGTGGCGTCAACAGCAGGTCGGCCCGCCGGTGTAGGCGGAGCACCTCCTTCAGCGAGCTTTGCAAGGAGGCGCCGCATCCCGCGCGAGGCCCAGTCCTGCGGGCCGTCGAACCGCGCCACCAGTCGGCCATCCTTGACCAGGATGGCGGTGGGCAACGCATCCACGCCGAATGCCGCGGCGGCGCGGCCGTCGCTGTCACGCCGGTAGCCGAGGTCGGGAGGGGGTGGCCCTTGGAAGAACGCCCGGATGGCCGCTTCGGGTTCGTCCTCGCCGAGGGTCACGACGGTGACGCCCTGCGGTGGCTGCTTTGCAAGCGAGCGAAGCGCCGGCAGCTCCTCGCGGCACGGGGGGCACCAGGTGGCCCAGAAGACCACGAGCGCCGCGCCCTCGGGGAGGCCCTCGACGGCCGGTGAGGCGCCGTCCAGCCGGGTGTATGGCGGGAGCGCTGGCTCGGAGCACCCGGTCAGCGCGGCCAACGCTGTTGCGAGCGCTCGGACCTGCAAGCTCGGCCGCATGGAAGGCATGGCCGGCCTCCTAGATCTTGTCGAGATCCTCGAGCCCGATGTTGGGCAGCCAGGGCAGCACCTCGTACTGCGCCACCCCCTGCTTCACGAATGGGTCGCCGTCGCGGACCGCCAGGGCGACGTCGGCGCTGGCGACGCGGAGCAGGAGCGCGCCACCGAAGCGCGGGTCGAGGGGTCCGGAGGCGAGCAGCGTTCCCTTGGCCTTCAGCTCGCGAAGGTAGGCGCGGTGCTCCTCGACCACCTTGAGCACCTCCTCCAGTGGCCTGCGGTAACGGATGATGGCGATGGCGTACATGGCGTGCTCCTTCCGGGGGGAGACCCGGTTCGGGCTGGATTGCTGAGGGGATGGCGCATCGAGAGGCTCACGCGGCGGGTAGGCTGGCGCGGGGACCGGGCGGGGCGCGGACGGCGCGGACCCGCGTCACCCGGCGTGGGTCGGCCTCGGCCACCGTGAAGATCCATCCATGCCAGAAGAAGCGGTCGCCGCGGGCTGGGATGGCGCCGGCCAGTGAGTTGAGGAAGCCGGCCACCGTCTCCACGTCGCCGTCCTCGGGCAGGCCGGCCCCGGTGGCGCGATTGAACTCGGCGATCGAGGTGGTCCCGAGCACCGAGAAGCTGCCGTCGGCATGCGGCTCGACCGCCCGCCCTTCGTCCACGTCCTCGAACTCGTCGTGGATGGCGCCGACGATCTCCTCGAGCACGTCCTCGATGGTGCAGAGCCCCATGACCCCGCCGAACTCGTCCACCACCAGCGCCATGTGGAGCCGCTTCCTCTGCATCTCGCGCAGCAACTGCTCCACCGGCTTCGACCAGGGGACGAAGTGGGCCGGGCGCAGCAGGTCGCGCAGCACGATCAGGTCGGGGTGGGCCAGCATGGGGACGAGATCGCGGGCGTGGAGCACCCCCACGATCTGGTCGAGGTGGCCCTGGTAGACGGGGAGGCGGGAGTGGCCCTCCTCGGAGAGGCGGCGGATGATCTCGCTCACCGGGGTGTCGAGCTCCATGGCCTGCACCGAGGCGCGCGGAACCATCACGTCGCGCGCCACCTTCTCGCGGAACTCGAAGACGGCGTGGATCAGCTCCGAGGTCGAGGCCCCCTGCCCGTGCGCGCGAGCGTACTCGGCCAGGGCCCGCTCCATCTCGGCCAGCGGCGGGCGCGGCAGCGTGAAGCGGGCCTGCCCGCCGGTGATGGCCGCCACCAAGCGCCCCAGCGGCCGCAGCCCGACCCGCAGCGCCCGGGCCGGCACCGCCAGCGCCAGCGCCACCACCTCGCCGTGGGCGGCGCCGAGGCCACGCCCGACCGCCGCCAGCAGCAGCGAGACCATCCCGGTGATGAGGACCAGCAGCAGGGCGGCCACGAACGGCGAGCGGTCGGGGAAGACCAGCGCCCCGGCGGTGGCGGAGAGCAGGCCGGCCAGCACCACCGTGGCGGTCTCGACCACCCGCACCATGGCGCCGGTCCCCTCGGGATCCTCCGCCAGCGCCGCCACGCAGCGGGCCCGGCGGCGCGCCTCGGGCGCCGCTCCCAGCTCGAGGGCGCGCGGCTGCCCCAGCGCCACCAGCGCCGCCTCCAGCGCCGCGGCCAGCGCACGGAGCAGCAGCAGCGCACCGACCGCGGCCAGCGCCTGGAGTGCGAGCCCAACCGAAGCATTCACCTAGAAGACGCCTCCCACGGCCAGCATAGCCCCTCCCGGGAGGAGCACGGGCACCGCGGTGGTCCTGGCTGGAGGAGGGGCTCCGGCGGAGGCGTCCTGCACCATGGCCGCCACCAGCAGCCCGCCGGCCGCCAGCGCGCTGGCGCCGGCCACCGCCCAGGTGACGTTGGCGATGGTGGCCTGCTGCTGGGCCTGTTCGTGAAGGTCGACCGCCCTGGTCCGCACCGTCTCGACCTTGTAGGCGTCGTAGCTCTGATTGGCCTCCGATCCGAAGTAGACGCCCGAGCCGATGGCCGCCACGGCCACGCCGGCCGAGATCCAGCCCCAGGTCCAGAGGCGCGAGCGGGCCGCCTCGCCGAGCAGCTGCACCGGGACCAGCTCGACCGTGACCGGCACGGTCTGGCCCGCCGGGACCATCACCGTCGTCGACCAGCGGACGAAGCCGTCCTTCTGCACTGTGATGGCGTGGGGCCCCTCCAGCACGCGCGGCGCCTCCTTGAGCGGGCTCTGGCCGAGCGAGCGGCCGTCGAGCGTCACGGTGGCGCCGGCCCGATCCACGGCGACTCGGACCACGCCGGTGGTGTCGAGCTTCTCTCCGGTGACCGCCTCGTGGCCGAGCCGGCGGGCCGCGTCGACCAGCTCGCGCTCGGTGGCGTCGAGCAGCGTGGCGTTGACCCGGGCCAGGGTCCGGCTCTTCTTCACGTCGAGCAGCTTCACGGTCAGCAGCGAGGTCCGCTCCAGGATGGTGAGCGAGCCGGAGAGCAGCCGATCCGAGTCGAGCGCCCCGGCCAGCTCGGCCATGCAGCCCTGGTCGTCGGTGCAGCCGAGCATCTGGCGGGTCTTCTCCAGGCCGAGCATGGCCGAGATGTCGCCCTGCGAGAGCACCTCCAGGTCGGGCGCCCCGGCGGCGCCGGCGGCGGCGGCGTCGGCCAGCACCCGGGCCAGGTCGGCGTGGGCCGAGCCGGCCAGCGTGAAGTCGAGGACCGCCAGCCGGTGAGGGGCCTTGGCCTTCCCCTTGACCGCGGGTGGAGGGATGGCCGGCCGGGCCACCGGTGGCGGCGGGAGCGGCGGGTCGCCCAGCTTTTCCTGGGCCTGCGCGGGGAAGGAGACCAGGGCGACGGCGAGCGCGAGGTATCTCATGGACAGGGTGCCCCGGCCGGCTTGTAGGTGGCGAGGCTGGTGCCGTCGGGCGTGCAGGCGAAGCCGCAGACCCGCGGCTCGCAGTAGCTGGCGGCGGGCGTGAGGGTAGGATCGCCTGCACGCAGCGCGCAGTCGACCCCCGCCGTCGGGCCCGGGCATCGGCAGATGCCGGGGATGCCCGGTCCAGCCTGGCAGGCTGGCTGGGCTCCGGTCTGCAGGTCGAGGCCGGCGTAGAGGCACCCCGCGCAGAAGTCGGTGCTGGCCGGCACCGGCGGCGGCACCGGGACCAAGCCGACGCAGGTGCTCGCCGTGCAGGCCAGGCCGCCACAGTCGTCGCCGCTCCGGCAGGAGGTGAGCGACGCCAGGATGGTGGTGTCGGAGGCGACGTAGACCGAGCCGGCCTCGGCCACCCGTCCTTGCAGCACCACGCCGTAGACCAGCGGCGGGCTGACGGTGGGGACCGGCGCGGCGGCGGCCAGCGGCGCGAAGGAGGCGAGCGGGGTGCGGGAGCCCGGCGCGGACTTCGCCAGCGGCGGTGCGGTGGCCGGGGGGACGAGCTGGATGGCGTAGAGCCCTTCGGGCACGGTCACGTCGACCGAGCCGTCGGAGGCCGGCGTGATGGGGTTGAGCCCGGGGTTGGGAGAGAGGAATACCTGCACCTGCGTCGGCGACAGCGCCAGCCCGATCGCCTGCACCCTGAAGCGGAGCCGGCCGGTCGCCGCCGCTGCCCGCGCCGCCACGTTGGCCAGCGAGATGGTCGTTCCCTGGTCGGCCTCCGTGATGGTGACGACCACCTGTCCGCCCACCCACTTCCCCAGCAGGGTGTCGATCGCCTGCAGCTTGATGAGGTGGGTGCCGAGCGCCAGCATGGGGAAGCGGAAGGTGACCGGCGGCACCGGGTTGCCAAGGCTGGCGGTGCCGACCGTGAGCGGGGCGGTCAGGCCGCTGCTCTCGTCCACGGCGACGCCGCTGCTGATGCTGTTGCCGAGCGGGAGAGAGACGCTCCCCTCCAGCGCCGCCGAGTAGCGCAGCACCACGTTTCCCAGCTCGATCCCCTCCGGCTGGCCGTCGCTGCCGAAGGCGATGTCGACGTCGCGCTCCAGCGCCCAGGTGCTCCCGGTGCGAAAGAGCAGCCGATGCCGTCCGGCCGGCAGGTCGAGGACCACGAAGCGCCCGTTGGGGCGGGTGGCCTGATCGAAGGCCGCCCCCCTGAGCGAGACCGCCACGTTCTCCCTGGCGACCGGCGCCCCGCTCCCGGCCACGTCGGCCAGCACGGTTCCGCCGATCTGGCCGGCTCGGAGGTCCTCGGCGGGGTTCTTGAAGTCGAAGAGGCAGCCGGTCAGCTGGGCGGCGGCCAGCAGCAGCAGGGTTCGACCTGGTGTCATTCGACTTCTCCTTGCGGGGGCGACAGGGTTGAGAGCATATCCATTGTCATGGCGGCGATCGACCTGCGCGGCCCATCAGGGCGTCTGGAGGGTCTGCTGGAAGAAGTGGCCAGCCCGCGCTTCGCGGCGCTGATCTGCCATCCCCACC
>JANPOM010000156.1:0-7789 GCA_031427995.1 Anaeromyxobacter sp.
CTTCCAGCCCTCGAAGCGGCGCAGCAGCTCGGCCTCGAGCTCCGGCGGCAGCTCCGGCTCGGGGAGCCTGCCGAGCGCCCGGGCCGTCGCCTTCATCTGGCGCACGTAGGTCCTGCAGTTGGCGCAGAGGCCGAGGTGGAGCTGGAAGCGGAGCCGGTCCGCCACGCCGAGCTGCCCTTCGGCGTAGGCCGTCACCAGCTCGGCGATCTGCTTGCAGGTCAACATCAGCGCGCTCCGGCCATGAACTTCGCCAGCGACTGACGAAGCCTGGTGCGGGCCCGGTGGAGCAGGACCCTCTGGTTGGTCACGGTGAGGCCGAGAAGATTACAGATCTCCCCGGTCTCCAGCCCCTCGACGTCCCGCAGCGTGATCACGGCGCGCTGCGCCTCGGGCAGGCCGGCGATGGCCCGCTCGATGGCTGCGCGGGTCTCGGCCCGGGAGGCGAGCCGCTCGGGGTCCTCCTCGGTCCAGCGCGCCGGCGGTTCATTCCAGTGGCCGTCCGCATGGAAGCGGTCGGGGTCGACCGCCGGGCCGCCGTCATCGTCGCCGCCGAGGGCCGACCAGGGGACGCTTCGTCCCTCGCGCACCACACGGTTCCGCGCCTTGTTGGCCAGGATGCTGAATAGCCAGGTGCGCAGCGAGGAGCGGGCCTCGAAGGCGTCGAGGCCGTCGAGCGCGGCCAGCCAGGCGTCCTGCACCACCTCCTCGGCCACGCTCCGGTCCTTCAGGAAGGTGGTGGCGAGCCGGAGCAAGGCTCCGCCGTGGCGGCCGACCAGCTCGGCAAAGGCGGCACGATCGCCGGCCCGAAGCCGCTCGACTAGCGCCGACTCATCGGCGCCGGGCGCCGAACCATCCGAGGGTGACCGAGGCAGTGGGCTCATCGAGGAGCGGCATCATCGTCGCTCCGGCGTCGTTGAACCACCGTTCCCGTGGCAAGGCCGACAACTCCCGGTCAGGCGGACCACGGTCAGGGGGGCCGACAACTCCCGGTCAGGCGGACCATGGTCAGGGGGGCCGAACAACTCCCGGTCAGGCGGGCTGGTCAGGCGGCCTGCCAGGCGGGCCCCGGTCGGAGCCCCCACGAACACCCCGTTCCCAGGGAAGTTTTCGCCGCCGGCCGCCTCGTTGAACTGACCCCCTGATGGGTCGTCCGCGATCGCCTGTAATGGTTTGACTTGATCCCGGTCAATTGCCTTGTAGCCGACAGAGCACGCCACCTCCCGAGGAGCCCGCCAGATGAACCGCACCGCCGCCCTGCTCACACTCCTGCTGGCCGCACCGGCCGCCGCCCTGGCCGAGGAGTTCGCCGTCAACCCGCAGGCCGGCAACAGCGGCTTCTCGGCCGTCTTCGACGCCGCCCTCGGCGAGCGGATCAACGCCGTCAGCTCCACCGTGGGCTGCGAGGTCTCCTTCGACGCGAAGAGCGGCCTTGCCTCCGGCAGCTGCCAGGTGCCGCTCACTTCCATAAAGGTCGACTCCGACGAGACCAAGAGCGGGCACTTCCACGACTGGGCCACCAACAAGAAGTCGGAGGCCAAGGACTGCAAGCTCGAGGCGGTCTTCAGCGGAGTGAAGCTCGGCACGCTGGCACCCGAGAAGGCCGTCCCCTTCACCGTCGAGATCCCCTTCACCGTCTGCGGCCGCGGCCGAAGCGACGGCGGAAAGGAGAAGCTGACCGGCACCGCGCTGCTCTTCCCGCCCGGCGCCTACGGCGACAAGAAGACCATCCGCATCCGCGCCACCATCGCCGCCTTCGACCGCGACGCCTACCGGATCGGCCCCGGCTACACCGAGGGCTGGCTGGCCCGCGTCCAGTCGCTCGCCAAGGTGGTGGCCGGGAGTGGCACCGTCGAGCTCTCGCTCTTCGCCAAGGTGAAGTGAAGTCCCACGCAGCCCAACCAAAGGAAACACCATGATCCGTGAAGCCATGAAGGGTGCAGTCGTCGCCGCCGCCGTCTTCTCGATGTTCGCCGCCGGGGCCGCCCAGGCCGATGACAAGACCAAGGACGCGCCCAAGACCGTCAACTGCGGCGGCATCAACGGCTGCAAGGGGCAGGGCGCCTGTGCCGGCGCCGACAACTCCTGCAAGGCCCAGAACAGCTGCAAGGGCAAGGGTTGGGTCGAGACCGCCTCGGCCAAGGCCTGCACCGACAAGGGCGGCAAGGTCGTCGTCGCCAAGATGTAGCTCTTGTCCCCCAACGGAGCCCGGGGCCGGCCCTGGGGCCGGCTCCGGGACCGCACCATGACCAGCACCCGCCTCGACCTCGGACACGGCATCGGCCTGCGCACCACGCACTTCGCCCAGTTCCTGGCCGAGCGCCCGCCGGTCGACTGGGTGGAGGCGGTCACCGAGAACTTCATGGCGCCGGGCGGCCGGCCCATCGCCGTGCTCGAGAAGGTGCGAACCGAGGTCCCGGTGGTGCTGCACGGCGTCTCGCTCGCCATCGGCTCGGTCGACCCCATCCCGGAGCGGTACCTGGCCGCGCTGGCCGACCTGGTGAAGCGGGTCGAGCCGGCGCTGGTCTCCGACCACCTCTGCTGGGGCACGCACCGCGGCCAGTACCTGCACGACCTCCTGCCGCTCCCCTACACCGAGGAGTCGCTGGCCCACGTCGCCTCGCGCGTCGGGCAGGTGCAGGAGCGGCTCGGCCGGCAGCTCCTGCTGGAGAACCCGTCGGCCTACGTCGCATTCAAGGACTCGACGCTGACCGAGTGGGAGTTCCTCGCCGAGCTCTCGCGCCGCTCTGGCTGCGGCATCCTGCTCGACGTCAACAACGTCTACGTCAGCGCCCGCAACTTCGGCTTCGATCCGCTCGAATACCTGCGCGGCATCCCGGCCGACCGGGTCGGCTATTTCCACCTGGCCGGCCACCAGGACCGGGGCACCTACCTCTTCGACTCGCACGACCACGCGGTGCCGGCGCCGGTCTGGGCGCTTTACCGCGAGGCCCTGCGCCGCTTCGGCCGGGTCCCCTCGCTGGTCGAGTGGGACGACGCCATCCCGCCGCTCGAGGAGGTGGTTGCCGAGAGCCGCCGCGCCGCCGCCATCGAGGCCGAGGAGCTGGCTGCGCCGCTCCGGAGGCTGGCCTCGTGACGCTGGCCGAGACCCAGGCCCTCTTCCACGAGGCGATCACCGGCGCCGCGCCACTGCCGGCCGTGCGGCTAGAGGCCTGCTTCGCCGGAACGCCGGAGCTCCCGGCCGCCGAGCGGGTCGCAATCTACGCCGACATGTACCGCTACCGGCTCATCGACGCCCTGCGGGTCTCCTTCCCTGAGCTGGTCCGGTATCTCGGGGACGAGACCTTCGCGACGCTGGCCGAGGACTACCTGGCCCGCCACCCCTCGGAGCACCACGACGTCGGGCAGGTCGGGCGCCACCTCGTCGCCTTCCTGCGGCAGCACCCCGACCCGGACCGCCCCGATCTCGCCGACCTCGCCGAGCTGGAGTGGGCCCGGCAAGAGGTCTTCTTCGCGCCGCCGGCCGCGCCGGTCGGCCCCGAGGCGCTGGCGGGGCTCGACGCCGACGGCTTCTCGCGGACCGGGCTGCAGCTCTCGCCGGCGCTCCAGGTGCTGGTCCAGGAGCTGGCCGCGGCGCCGCTCTGGCGCCGGCTCGAGGACGGAGAGCCGGTCGATCCCCCCGCACCCGGCCCGGCCGCGGTGGCCGTCTGGCGGAGCGGCTTCGAGGTCTTCCACTCTTCGCTCCCGCTCGACGAGGCCGCGGCGCTGGCGAGGGCGCGTTCGGGCGACTCGCTGGCCTCCATCTGCGCCGCCTTCGCCGACCGGGAGCAGCCGGCGGCGGCAGCCCACGCCGCGCTCTCGAGCTGGCTCTCCGAAGGGTGGGTGGTCGGCACCGAACGCTGAAGGCGGCGCCAGCCGGAGCCCTGGACTATCCTCTCCCGATGACCACCCAGCAGGAGCTTCACGTCGTCTTCGGCGCCGGCCAGGTCGGTCCGCCGCTCGCTCGCCACCTCGCCGCCGCTGGCCACCGGGTCAAGCTGGCGCGCCGCTCCGCCTCCCCGACCAACATCCCCGGCGTGGAGGCGGTGCGTGCCGACGCCAGCGACCCCGCCGCCGCCACCGAGGCGGTGCGCGGCGCCACCGCCGTCTACCACTGCATGAATGTCGCCTACTTCACGGCCACCTGGGCGGCCGAGCTGCCGCCCATCCTCGATTCCCTGATCACCGCCGCCGGCCGCTCCAAGGCCCGCCTGGTGGTGCTCGACAACCTCTACCCCTTCGGCCGGCCGGCCGGCCGCAAGCTGACCGAGGAGACGCTCTTCAACCCCTGCTCGAAGAAGGGTGAGATCCGGGCGCGGCTCCACCTCCAGCTCGCGGCGGCGGTGCAGCGGGGCGACGTCCAGGCGGTCACCGGCCGGGCCGCCGACTTCTACGGCCCGGGCGGCGTCCAGACCCTCTTTGCCGACCGCTTCTGGCCGGCGGCGCTGGCCGGCAAGCCGACGCCGATGATCGTGCCGCTCGACAGCCCGCACACCTACCACTTCATCCCCGACGTGGCGGCCGGGCTGGCCACGCTCGGGCAGGACCCGTCGGCCTCGGGCACCTTCATGCTCCCCTGCCAGCCGGCCGAGTCTACGAGGGCGCTGGTGACCCGGCTAGGCGAGGCGCTGGGGCGCCCCATCACCGCGACGCGAATTCCGCCGCTGCTGCTGCGCGGGCTCGGCCTCTTCATGCCGATCCTGCGCGAGCTGCGCGAGATGGCCTACCAGTGGGAAGAGCCGTTCGAGGTGGACGACGCCAGGTTCCGCGCCCGCCATGGGGCGCCGGTGGCCTCGCGCGCCGAGGCGGCGCGGCAGTCGGTCAAGTGGGGACGGGCGGCGTTCGGCGGCGCGGCGAAGCGCTGAGGCCTGTGGAGAGCGCCCGCCCGGGGCCGGCGCTGTGGCGGGCTCCTCGGCTACCTCCCCAGCTGCTCCACCAGGCGGGCCGCCACCCGTGCGGTGCGGCCGTCGAGGTCGAAGGCCGGGTTGAGCTCGGCCACCTCGCCCAGCATGAGCTTGCCGCTCGCCACCACGGTGTCTACCAGCGCCTCGATCACCTCGAGCGCCACGCCGCGCGGCGCCGGCGCCGAGACCCCGGGAGCGACCGCGGCCGGCAGGACGTCGAGGTCGATGGTCAGGTGGACCCGCTCCACGGTGGCGAGGAAGGCGGCCAGCTCGGCGGTGACCTCGTCGAGGAGCGACGGGGTCATGGCCCGATCCCGGCGCCAGCCGGCGCCGAGCCGGCGGGCCGTGTCGAAGAGCGCCTCGGTGTTGGAGCCCTCGTCGACGCCGAGGCAGAGGTAACGGAACGGCCGGCCGCGCCCCGAACAGATCTCGGCGATCTGCCGGAAGGGGGTGCCGGAGCTGGCCCGCCCGGCCCGCAGGTCGAGGTGGGCGTCGAGGTTGACGACGCCGATTACGGGGGTGCGCGCCCCGGCTCCGCGCGCCAGGTGGTCGGCCAGTCCGGCGAAGCTGCCGGCCGCCACCTCGTGCCCGCCGCCCACTACCACCGGCCGGTGGCCAGCATCGAGCAGGCGAGTCACCGCCGCCGCCAGCTCGCGTTGTCCCTCCTCCAGCGCGTCGCCCTCCACCACCACGTCGCCGGCGTCCCAGGCCGGCGCGATGCGGCGCCAGGCCAGGTTGGAGAGGGCGCGGCGGAGCGCGGCCGGCCCCGCGGCGGCCCCCGGCCGGCCGTGGTTGCGAGTGACCCCTGCGTCGCAGGCGAAGCCGAGCAGCGCCAGACCCGGTGCGGCGCCGTCGAGCAGGGCGTGGACCGCCTGGTGCCAGCGGACCGCCCGCGGCCCCTCCTCGGCGTCGGCGCGGCCGGTCCAGTTGGCCAGGTCAGCGGGCCGGTGCATGGTCGGGTCTCCCGGCGACGAAGCGGGTGGCGAGCGACGACGGACCGAGCCGGGCGGCCAGTTCGGCCGGGTGGTCGGCGTTCCAGAGGGCCAGATCGGCGCGCAGCCCGACCGCCAGTTGCCCGCGGTCGGCGAGGCCGAGCGCCCGGGCGGCGGCGCGGGTGGCGCCGGCCAGCGCCTCGGCCGGGGTGAGGCCTAAGAGCGTGCAGGCCAGGTTCATGGCGGTGGTGAGCGAGGCGAGCGGCGAGGTGCCGGGGTTGCAGTCGGTGGCCACCGCCATCGGCACCCCGGCGGCGCGCAGGGCGGCCACCGGCGGGGCATGGGTTTCCCGCAGGTGGAGGAAGGCGCCCGGCAGCAGCACCGCCACGGTGCCGGCCCGGGCCAGCGCCAGAACCCCGGCTGGCGAGAGGTGCTCGAGGTGATCGGCCGAGAGGGCCCGGTGGCGGGCCGCCAGCTCCGCCCCCCCGGAGTCGGAGCGCTGCTCGGCGTGGAGCTTCACGGGTAGTGACAGCCTCGCGGCGGCCTCGAAGAGCCGCCCGACCTGGGCAGGCGAGAAGGCGATCGGCTCGCAGTAGGCGTCGACCGCGTCGGCCAACCCGGCGGCCGCCACGGCCGGCAGCACGCCCTCGATGACGAAGTCGAGGTAGGCGTCGGGACGCCCCTCGAACTCGGCCGGGACGGCGTGGGCGCCGAGGTAGGAGGTGCGGACCGTGACCTGCAGCAGCTCGCCGAGCCGCCGCGCCACCCGCAGCTGCTTCAGCTCGGTGTCGAGGTCGAGCCCGTAACCGCTCTTCACCTCCACGGTGGTGACGCCATCGCGCAGCAGCGCCTCGAGCCGGGGCCGGCTCTGCCGCAGCAGGGAGGCCTCTTCGGCGGCGCGGGTGGCGGCGACGGTGGCGCGGATGCCGCCCCCGGCCCGGGCCAGCTCCTCGTAGCTGGCGCCGCCCAGCCGCTGCTCGAACTCGGCGGCCCGGTGGCCGGCGTGGACCAGGTGGGTGTGGCAGTCGATGAGGCCCGGGGTGAGGAGCCGCCCCTCGGCGTCGAGCTCCAGCGCCGCCGAGGCGCCGGCCGGCAGCGCTGCGTCGGGGCCGACGAAGGCGATGAGCCCGCCGCGGACCGCCAGCGCCCCCCGCGCCACCTCGCCGTACCGTGAGCCGGGGACCAGCGTGGCCAGCCGCGCCGAGCGGATCAGCAGGTCCCAGCCGCCTGCCACGGCGAGAGGATTGGTGCTCACGGGAGTCATCGAGCCTGGGGAGGGGCACTCGGCCCGAGCATCGGCAGGTCGAGCCCGGCGTCGCGCGCCGTCTCGATCGCCAGCGGGTAGCCGGCGTCGGCGTGGCGCATCACGCCGGTGGCCGGGTCGTTCCAGAGCACGCGCGAGAGCCGGCGCGCCGCGGCGGCGGTGCCGTCGGCCACGATCACCACCCCGGCGTGCTGCGAGAAGCCCATGCCGACGCCTCCGCCATGCGACGAAGGAAGGCGGCCTCGCCGAGAAGCTGTATATCGCGATCGAAGCGCTGCACGCGATGAAGGCAGTTCCCGAGAAGATCCCATTGAGCGCCATCCAGGAGGCGGTCGATCCGACTTACCTCCGCGAGTACATGAAGACCACAGGCAAATGAGGCAAGTGAAGTTTCGAGCGGGAGGGCAAGGATGAGCTCGGCAAATCTCGAACTGCAATCGCCGCCGAAGCCGCCTTCAAGCGATGCGCACGCGGACGGCGCGCGTAGTGACGATGCGCACGCGGACGGCGCGCGCAGGCAAATCCCGGACATCGTCTATTCGATCGGCGCCATCGTGCTGCTGTTCGTCATCTGGTATGCCGTTTCCCACTCAAGCTTCGTCAAGCCGGGGTACATCCCGACGCCCGAGGAACTCGGCAAGACGTTCGTCGAACTCGTGCGCGATGGCTACCAGGGCAAGCCGCTCTACGAG
>JANPOM010000157.1:0-13362 GCA_031427995.1 Anaeromyxobacter sp.
CTCTCGCTGCGGCAGGCGGCCTCGTCGGTCCGCTGCTCAGAGTAGCGCTGCTACGCTTCCGCTGCTCCCTCCTCGGGCGCCAGCCTCGCTTCGGTCTCGGCGCTCTCGTCGGGTCATCATGCCTGGGTCGGGGCACTAGCGAGAGCGCGGAGTGGACGGCAAGGGGCGCCGCAAAGCCTCGGGCCGGACCCCGCTATCACCCATGCCCAGCTCGTCACATTCGGCTTGACCCCCTCTGGGCTGGTTCGGTATCACGATGTCTCTCGTCGTGCTACCGGGCCGCCGCGCCCAGGGAGTCATCGTGCGGATCCAGGCTCTCGTCGTCATGGCGCTTCTGGCGCCGTCCGCGCTCGCCCACGAGACGCTCCACGAGGTCCGGCACGGCAAGGCGGTCGCGCTGCGGGCCTACCAGTCGGATGGCGAGCCGCTGGCCGGTGCCGCCTTCGAGGTCTACTCGCCGGCCGAGCCGAAGCGCCCGTGGGCCTCGGGCCTGACCGATGGCGACGGCTGGCTAGCTTTCGTCCCCAGCGCCCCGGGGCGCTGGCGCGTTCGCGTCATCGAGGCGGCAGGTCACGGGCTCGACGTGGAGGTGGAGGCCCAGCCGGCCCCGCTGGAGCGCGCCGCCACCCCGTCCGGTGCCGCCTTCTTCCTGCGACCACTCCTCGGGCTCGGCGTCATCGGCCTGATCTTCGCCGCGCTCTTCCTGGCATGGCGCAAGAAGGGCCGCTCGTCGTCCCCCGGTGCGGGGCGCTGACCATGCACATCCCCGACGGCTTCCTCTCGCCCCAGCTCAGCCTGCCGGCCCTCGCGGTCTCGGTGCCCATCTGGGCCTGGGGGGCGCGCCGCCACTTCGGGCGCGAGGCGGCCGAGTCGCTGCCGGTGCTCGGCTCGCTCACGGCGCTGGCCTTCGTCATCCAGACCATCATGATCCCGGTGCCGGGCGGCACCTCCACGCATCTCGTCGGCGTGACGGTGCTGGCGCTCCTCCACGGTCCGCTGGCCGCCTTCGTCTGCGAGGGGCTGGTGCTGCTGGTGCAGGCGCTCTTCTTCGGGGCCGGGGGCATCACCGTGCTCGGCGTCAACGCCCTGGCCATGGGGCTGCTCGGGCCGCTGGCCGGGTGGATGGCCTGGAGGCTGCTTCGCGGACTCTCCGAGAAGGTGGCGCTCTTCGTGGCTGGATGGCTCGCCACGCAGGTGGCCACGCTGGCGGTGGCCGGGGCGCTGGCGCTGCAGCACCGGCTCGATCCGCTGCTCTTCCCGGTGGCGCCAGCCGTCACCCTCGCCGCCATGCTGGTGCCGAGCCTGACGCTGGCCGGCCTGGTGGAGGGGCTCTACACCGTGTTCGCGCTGTCGCTGGTCCGAAAGGCCAACCTGCGTGGCGTCGAGGTCTGAGCCGCGGTCGGACCGCCTGCTCCTGCTCGCCTGGCTGGCGGCGATCTTCGCGCTCTCGGGGGTGCGCGATCCGCGCTGGCTGGCCGGGGCGGGGCTGCTGACGGCGCTCCTCTTTCGCCGCGGCCTGCGGCTCGCCCTGCGCCGTACCCTCCGCTCGGTGGTGCCGGTCACCGGCGCCCTCTCGGTGGCGTCGCTCGGCTGGGTCAGGCTGGTGACCGGCGCCTGGCCGCCGGTGGAGCCCTTCGCCGCCCTGGCGCTGCGCGCCGCGGTCATCGGCCTGATCAGCTTCGCCGTCCTCGACCGGGTCTCGCTGTTGCCCGCGCTGGCACCGTTTCCGACCCTGACCCGCCTGCTGGTGGTGACGCTGGCGCAGATCCACGCGCTGCGGCTGCTCTCCACGGAGTCGCTTCAGGGACTCCGCAGCCGGCTGCCGCGGCGGCCCGGGCCGCTCGACCTGCTGCGCGGCGCGGGTGGCATCACCGCCATGCTCTTCACGCTGGCGACGCGAAACGCCCGCGACATCTCCGACGCCATGCGCTCGCGGGGGTTCTAGTGCCCCGACCCAGGCAAACTGACCACTGCGAGCGCCGATCCTCTCGCTGCGGCAGGCAGCCTCGTCGGTCCGCTGCTCAGCGTAGATCTACTACGCTTCCGCTGCTCCCTCCTCGGGCGCCAGCCTCGCTTCGGTCTCGGCGCTCTCGTCGGGTCATCATGCCTGGGTCGGGGCACTGACCCATGTCCTTCTCGGTCGACGCTCTCACCATCAGCCTCGGTGGCCGGGAGGTGATCCGCGACGTCACCTTCGCGGTGTCGCCCGGCGAGCGGGTGGTGCTGCTCGGCGTCAACGGCTGCGGCAAGACCACGCTCATCAAGGCTCTCGACGGACTGATCGCGCCCGACGCCGGCCGGATCACCTGGGCCGGCGAGCCGCTCACGCTGCGCCGGCTCGACGAGGCGGGGTTCCGTCGCCGTTTCCGCGGCGAGGTGGCGCTGCTCTTCCAGAACGTCGACGCCATGCTCTTCAACCCGACCGTGGCCGACGAGATCGCCTTCGGCCCCAGGCAGCTCGGCCTCGACGACGTGGCCGGCCGGGTGGCCCGCTGGGCCAGCCAGTTCGAGGTGGAGCGCCTCCTCGACCGGCCTCCCTTCGAGCTCTCCGGCGGCGAGAAGAAGCGGGTGGCGCTGGCGGCGCTCATGGCCGTCGGGCCGAAGGTGCTGCTGCTCGACGAGCCGACCGCACACCTCGACCCGGCCAGCGGCGCCCGGCTGGTCGACTTCCTCGAGGGGCAGCACGAGGTCACCGTCATAACCGCGACCCACAACCTGACCGTCGCCGAGGAGCTGGGCGCGCGCGCCATCCTGCTGGCGCCGGGGCGCGCCGGCGTGCTCTTCGACGGCCCGGCCCACGCGCTGGTTCACGACGAGGAGCTGCTCATCGAGAGCGGCCTGGCCCATCGCCACACCCACCACCACGGCGGCGCCGAGCACCAGCACTTTCACGTCCACGACGCTGAGTGAGCACCACCCGGCACCGTCACGGGAGCACCGCATGATCGAACGAATCGGAGTCTCGCTGGAGAAGGACCTGCTTGAGCCGTTCGACCAGCTCATCGCGCAGAAGGGGTATGCAACCCGCTCCGAGGCGATCCGCGACCTGATTCGCGAAGCCCTGGTGCAGCGCCAGTGGTCCGAGGCGCGGAGCGGCGAGGAGCAGGTGGCGGTGGTGACCCTGGTCTACGACCATGACTCGTCGAGCCTGGCGCAGAAGCTGGCCCACATCCAGCACGAGAACCACAAGGCGGTAGTCTCGGCGCTCCACGTCCACATGGACGAGCACAACTGCCTCGAGGTGCTGGTGCTGCGGGGCCGCGCTCGCGAGGTGCTGCGCATGGGCGAGGGGCTGATCTCCACCAAGGGGGTGAAGTACGGAAAGGTGGTGCCTGCGACCACAGGCCAGACGCTGCGATGACGGGGAGTTGGCCCTGGAGGCGGGGCCCAGCCAGTGGATCAACCCAGTTGACCGCAACTTCTCCTCGCCGCACGAGTTGATGTCATGGCATTCCTCTCGACCTCGCCCACTGCTGAAGGAGCCCTCCGCATGACCGCCTCGTCGCGACACGCGCTTCTCGCCTCCGCCTCGCTCCTCCTCGCCGCCTGCGGCTCCTCCTCGACCCCGCCACCGTCTTGCGACGTCGCGGCCCAGACCGGCTGCGGGAGCGGCCAGGCCTGCGAGCCGGTGACCGGCGGCGCTCCCGCCTGCTTCGACCCGGTGGTCATCTCCGGCAGGGTCTTCAACATGGAGACCGCCGCGGGAGTCGGTGGCGCTCGGGTGGTCGCTCTCGACGTGGACGGCGCCCCGGCCTCCGCGGTGGCCATCTCCTCGTCCTCGGCCCCGGTCGGCGCTTACCAGCTGCGGGTCCCCGCCCGGCGCACGGCCGGCGGAACGCCTTCGGGGTCGAGCGTCACGCTGCGCGCCGATGCGCAGGACTTCGAGCCCTTTCCCTCTGGCTTGCGCGTTTCCCTGCCGGTAGCCCTGGGTGGCGCGGTCCAATCCGGCGGCAAGTGGACCGTGAGTTCGTCGCTGACCGACCTCGGAGTCTTCCCTCTGGCGGTGCAGCGGCCCGGCACCATCGCCGGCACCGTGGCGCGGCCGGTCTCTGGCGCCGGGGTCCTGGTGGTGGCCGAGGAGACCACCACCGGCGCGGCCTCCACGGCCGTGCCCGACGCCGCCGGCGCGTTCCGGGTCTTCAACCTGGCGAACGGCACCTACGCCGTGCGCGGCTACGCCAAGGGGGTCCAGTACCTTGCCTCCCCGGCCACGGTCACCTTGAACGGCGGCGCCGAGCCCACGGTGACCCTCTCGCTGGTGGCCGGTGCCGCCACCGCCACGGTGACAGGGAACATTGGCGTGGTCGCCTCGGGTGGCCTGACCGACCCGAAGACCAGCGTCATCCTGGTGCTCGCATCCACCTTCGACGCGGCCCGTATCCGCGGCGACGCGCCGGCTGGCCTGCGCATCGGCGGCATCAACGGCCCCTGGACCATCTCCGGCATCCCCGACGGCCAATACAAGGTGCTGGCCGGCTTCGAGACCGACTACCTGGTCCGCGATCCCTCCAGCATCGGCGGCACCGCGGTGCTCGAGTTCCAGGTCGTGAGCGGAGTCCCGCTGGGAATGGACGGGGTCACCTCGGCGGCCGACCTGGGAAGCTTCAAGGTGACCAAGGCCGTACAATTGACCGCGCCGCTCCCCGGCACCGGCGGCGCTTGCGAGACACTCGCCCCGCTGCCGGTTGACCCCGCGGCCCTGCCGGCGGGGAGCTGCAGCACCTCCGTTCCGCCGTCCATCGGCTGGGCCAACTACTCCTCTCAAGATTTCTACGAGGTGACGGTGGTCGATGAACGCGGCGCGGTGGCCTGGCAGGCCAAGGTGGACAAGGGAGCCTTCGGCACGGTCTATGGCGCCGCCGTGGGGGCCAGCGGAGTCCAGCAGGAGATGCGCGCCCCGGTCGGGCTGGTGGACGGCCGAGCGTATCAGGTCCGCGTGGCCGCGAAGAACAACCCGAAGACCGCGGGCGGTGCCGAAGAGATCCTCTCCACCTCGGAGGACCTGCTCGGCGTCTTCACCAAGGTACTACCCTAGGGCCAGGGTCCCCGGCGTCGGCGCCGGCGCCGGGGATGGCCTCGAGAACTCCCTCCGCTTCCAGAGGAAGTAGACGGCCGGGTAGACCAGCAACTCCAGGAGGAAACTGGTGACCAGGCCGCCGACCATGGGCGCGGCGATGCGCTTCATCAGGTCGGCCCCCGTGCCGGTTGACCACATGATGGGCAAGAGGCCGATCATGGCGGCGAAGACGGTCATGGCCTTGGGCCGCACCCGCTTGACGGCGCCATGGACGATCGCCTCGACGAGATCGTGCTCGTTCTTGAGCCGCCCCGCCGCCTTGGCCTCGTCGTGCGAGAGGTCGAGGAAGAGCAGCATGAAGACCCCGGTCTCGGCGTCGAGCCCCATCAGCGCGATCATGCCTACCCAGACGGCGATGGAGACGTTGTAGCCGAGGAACCAGAGCAGCCAGACGGCGCCGATGGCCGAGAAGGGGACCGCCAGCATGACGATGGAGGCCTTCACGGCGCTCTTGGTGTTCATGTAGAGCAGGGCGAAGATCAGCACCAGGGTGAGCGGCAGGATGAACTTGAGCCGCTCCTTGACCCGCAGCATGTTCTCGTACTGGCCGCTCCAGACCAGGTTGTAACCGGTCGGGAGCTTGATGCCGGCAGCCACGGCCTTCTTGGCCTGGTCGACATAGCTCCCCACGTCGATCTTGGAGGTGTCGAAGTCCACGTAGACGTAGCCGGCCAGGAGCCCGTTCTCGTTGCGGATCATCGACGGCCCCTGCACCAGCTCCACGGTGGCGATCTCCTCCATGGGGATCTGCCCCTGACCGCTCGGCAGCGGCAGCAAGACCCGTCGCAGGGAGGAGAGGTCCTCACGGTAGTCGCGGGCGTAGCGGACGCTGACGCCGTAGCGTTCGCGCCCCATCACCGTGGTGGTCTGGTTGTCGCCGCCGACGGCGGTCATGACCATCATGTTGGCGTCGTCGATGGAGAGGCCGTAGCGGGCCAGCTGGTCGCGCTTGAGGACGAAGTCGAGGAAGTAGCCACCGGCAACCCGCTCGGCGTAGACGCTGCGGGTGCCGGGCACTTTCTGCACCACCGCCTCGATCTCCTTGGCGGTCTGCTCGATGGTCTTGAGATCCGCGCCGCTCACCTTGATGCCGACCGGGGTGCGGATGCCGGTGGAGAGCATGTCGAGCCGGCCGCGGATGGGCATGGTCCAGGCGTTGGAGATGCCGGGCAACTGGAGCGCCGCGTCCATCTCGTTCTTGAGGTCGTCCTCGGTGATGCGGTCGCGCCAGAAGGAGCGCAGCACGGCCTGGCCCCACTGCGGCGCCCAGGAGGAGTACCAACGCTCCTTGACCCTCCACTGGCTCTCCGGCTTCAAGATGATGGTGGTCTCCATCATCGTGAAGGGGGCCGGGTCGGTCGAGGTGCCGGCGCGGCCGGCCTTGCCGAAGACGCGCTCCACCTCCGGGAAGGTCATGATGATCTTGTCCTGGACCTGGAGGGCCTTCTGGGCTTCGGCAACCGACATGCCGGGCTGCACCGCCGAGGGCATGTAGAGGATGGTCCCCTCGCGCAGTGGCGGCATGAACTCCGAGCCGAGCTGCATGTAGACGGGGATGGTGGTGGCGACCAGCAGGAGGCTGGCGGCGATGACGGAGCGCGGGTGGCGCAGCACGAAGCGGCAGGGCGGCTCGTAGATCTTGTGGAGGATGGCGCTGATGGGGTGCTTCTCCTCGGAGTGGTACTTGCCGACGAGGACCTGGTTGACGCTCCAGGCCAGCCAGCGCGGGCGGAACATGAAGGGATCGATGCGGGCGAACATCATCCGCATGGCCGGGTCGAGCGTGATGGCCAGGAAGGCGGCGATGGCCATGGCCAGGTTCTTGGAATAGGCGAGCGGCCGGAAGAGCCGCCCCTCCTGGTCCAGCAGCGTGAAGACCGGGATGAAGGCCACGGCGATGACCAGCAGCGCGAAGAAGACGCTCGGCCCGACCTCCAGCAGGGCCTCCAGGCGGACCTTGTGGAAGTCCTCCTTCCGGCCCCCGGCGTCCCAGTGGTGAATCTTGTTGTAGGCGTTCTCCACCTCCACGATGGCCCCGTCCACCAGCACGCCGATGGAGATGGCGATGCCGGCCAGCGACATGAGGTTGGCGTTCAGCCCCATGAAGTACATGGGGATGAAGGCCAGGGCCACGCTCACCGGGATGGTGACGATGGGGATGATGGCGCTGGGGATGTGCCAGAGGAAGACCAGGATGATGATGGAGACCACGATCATCTCCTCGATGAGCTTCCACTTCACCGTCTCGATGGCCTGGCCGATGAGCACGGAGCGGTCGTAGGTGGTCACCACCTCGACGCCCTTGGGCAGCGAGGGCTTGATCTCCTCGAGCTTGGCCTTGACGCGATTGATGACATTGAGGGCGTTCTCTCCGTGGCGCATCACCACGATGCCGCCGACCACGTCGCCTTCCCCGTCTAAGTCGGCGATGCCACGCCGCATCTCGGGGCCGAGCGCCACCGTGGCCACGTCCTTCACGGTGACCGGGGTCCCGCCCTCGGCCTTGAGGACCAGGCTCTCCAGGTCCTGGATGCTCTTCACATAGCCGCGACCGCGCACCATGTACTCCCGGCCAGAGAGCTCGACCAGCCGCCCGCCCACGTCGTTGTTGCCGCGCCGCACGGCGTTGATGACGGCCTCCAGCGGCAGCTTGTAGGCGGCCAGCGAGTTCGGGTTGACGGTGATCTGGTACTGGCGGACCTGGCCGCCGACGGTGGCCACCTCAGAGACGCCGGGGACGCTCTGGACGGCGTAGCGCAGGTTCCAGTCCTGGAAGGAGCGCAGCTGGTCCGAGGAGTGGGTACCAGTCCGGTCCACCAGCGCGTACTGGAAGACCCAGCCAACGCTGGTGGCGTCTGGGCCGAGTTCGGTGGTGACCCCGGCCGGCAGCTGCTGCTGGATCTTGGAGAGGTACTCGAGCACGCGGGAGCGCGCCCAGTACATGTCGGTGCCGTCCTCAAAGATGACGTAGACGTAGCTGAAGCCGAAGTCGGAGAAGCCCCGGATGGCCTTGACCCTCGGCGCTCCCAGCAGCGCCGAGGTGATGGGGTAGGTCACCTGGTCCTCGATGATGTCCGGGCTCCGGTCCCACTTGGAGTAGACGATCACCTGGGTGTCGGAGAGGTCGGGCAGGGCGTCGAGAGGGATGTTGCGCATCGACCACCAGGCGCCCATCAGGGCCACCAGGGTGGCGGCGACGACCAGGTACTTGTTCTCGGCGCTGAAGCGGATGATCGCCTTGATCATGGGGCTACTTCCCCCCGCTCAGCGCCTGGAGCGAGGCCTTCAAGCGCGACTCGGAGTCGACGAGGAAGTTGGCGCGGGTGACCACCTTTTCGCCCTGGGCGAGCCCCGCCAGCACCTCGACCTGGGTACCGTCGTTCACCCCCAGCCGAACCTCGCGCGGCTGGAACTTCCCGGCGCCGAGCGCGATGAAGACCACCTGCTTCGTACCGGAGTCGATGACCGCGTCGGAGGGGATGAGGAGCGCCAGGCGCGGCGGCGACTTCAGGATCACCTCGCCGAACATCTCGGGCTTGAGCTCGCCACGGGGGTTGGCGAAGGCGATGCGCACCTTGGCGGTGCGGGTCTTGGGGTCGAGGAAGGGGTCGATGAAGGCGACCCGTCCCTGGTACTCCTTCCCGGGCACGGCCTTCAGGGTCAGGGTGGCCGGCGCCCCCACCTTCACGTGGGAGAGCTCGGTCTCGTAGACGTCGGCCAGCATCCAGACCGAGGAGAGATCCCAGATCTCGTAGGGCATGCCTCCGGCCTCGACCTTCATGCCCGGGACCACGTCCTTCTTCACGACCACGCCGTCCGCCGGGGAGCGGATCATCAGGGTGCGCTCGGCCTTGCGGGTCTGCTCGAGGCGCTCGATGTCGGCGCGCGGGACGTCCCAGAGCTCGAGCTTGCGGCGGGAGGCGGCCACCAGGTCGTTGCCGTTGTCCGCCAGCCCCTTGGCGCTGGCCAGCGCGTCGCGCGTGCCGAGCGCCAGGATCAACTCCTCCTCGGCCGCCAGCAGCTCGGGGCTGTAGATGGAGAAGAGCGGCTCGCCGCGCCTGACCAGCCGGCCGATGAAGTCGGCGTGGACGTGCTCGACGAAGCCGCCGAACTTCACGTTGAGGTGGTGGATGCGGGTCTCGTCGACGGCCACGCGCCCCGAGGTGCGCCAGGCGCCGCCGATGGAGCCGGTCGAGGCTGCCACGATCCTGAGCCCGATGAGCTGCTGCCGCTCGGGATCGATCTTGACGGTCGCGAGCCCCTCGAGGGCCCCCTTCCCGTCGAGCTCGTCCTGGTAGACAGGGAGATAGTCCATCCCCATGTTGTCCTTGCTCGGCGTGGGCGACGTCTGCTTCGGGTCCATCGGATTGCGGTAGAAGGCGACCTTCCGCGCTCCCGAGGGGTTGGCCTCGTCGTCCCCCGAGGCGGCGACCTTGACCAGCTTCATGCCGCAGATGGGGCAGTCGCCAGGGTGATCCTGCACGATGGTCGGGTGCATGGGGCACTGGTACTGGGTCTTCGCCGCTTCCGCGGCGTGGTCGTGGCCCCCCCCGCCGCGCCGGGCGAGGAGCCAGGTGCCGGCGCTCCCCAGCGCCATGCTCGCCAGCGCCACCAGGGCGAAGGCGAGGCGGCGCCGCGGACGCGGCAGCGTGGTGGTCTCGGTGGTGGTCTCGGTGGTCATGGAAGCTCCAGGGTCACATCTTGTTCATTGAAGAGGAGGACGAGCCGGCGTCACCGGTGGCCGAAGCGGCGGCAGCCCCGCCCGAAGCCGCCGAGCCGCCGCCCGCCGCGCCTGCACCGGGCACCGAGCCGCTCGACATGCCGCCGGCGGCGCCGCCGGCTGGATCGAGACTCACCTCGGCGGCCGCGATGGCGACGCGTTGCGCCGCCGCGATGGTCTGCAGGTAGCCGTCCTCGTCGCTGATCACGCCAGTGATGGCCTCGAGTACGGAGGCGAAGGTGACGCGGCCGACCCGGTACTGGCTCATGGTGCTGTCGACCGTGGCCTGCGACTGGATGATGAGGCCTTCCTTGTAGAGAAGCGCCGCTTCGAGGAGGCTGGCCAGCTGGGCGAGGCGCTCCTGGACGCGCAGGTGGAGGACCTGGAGGATGGTCTCGGCGCCACCGTCGCTGGCCGCCGCCCGGGCCTCGCTCTCGGCCACGGCCCGCGACTGCTTCGAGCCCGAGAAGATCGGCAGGCTCATCGAGACCCCGGCCGCCCACATGGGCTCGAGGCCGCCACGCGGCATGATGGCGGCGTTCACGGCGAGGTCCGGGTAACGCTCGCGGCGCGCCAGCGCCACCTGCCGGGTGGCGCGCTCGACCTGCAGACGCGCCAGCATCAGCTCGGGGCTACGCCGCTCGGCGTCGGCCAGGGCGGCCTCGATGCCCGGCAGCCCCGGGAGGTCCAGGGAGGTGACGGAAGCCGTGGTCGGGAATGGCGCGTCGAGCGGCCGTGCGCGCACCCGGTTGACGGCCTGCAGCCTGGTCCGCTCGTCGGCCTCGATGGCCCAGCGCCGTTGCCTAAGGCGGTTTCGCTCGAGCTGGGCGCGGAGGATGTCCGACTGCGATCCCTCGCTGGTCTGGTAGCGGGTCCGCGCCAGGCCTTCGGCCTTCATCCAGAGCGCCTCGAGCTTGGCGAGGAGCGGGAGCCGGTCGCGGACCAGGAGCAGGTCGAGGTAGGCGCGCCGGACGTCGGCCTCGGCGGTCAGCCGGGCCCGGGCGACAGAAGCCTCCGCCAGCCGCACGCCAGCGGAGGCGACGTCCGAGCGAAGCCCGAGCTTTCCAGGCCAGGAGAGCGGCTGGGTGACCATCACCTGCCAGTAGCTGGTCTCCATCTTCCCGACCATGATCCCGTTGAAGCCGTCGTTCTGGATTCCGAGCGACAGCACCGGGTCCTGGAAGGCACCGGCCTGGGGCACTCGCTCGCGCTCGGCGTTGGCCAGCGCCTCGGCCTGACGGAGCTCGGGCCGCCGGGCCAGGCTCTCACGGATCAGCTCGATGAGGACCGGGTCGTCCTTCATTGGAGCGGCGAGAGGAGCGAGCGGCAGGGCCTGGACGGTCGCGGCGAGGAGCAGTGCAGGGGTGGCTCGGAGGAGATATTTCATCATGGCAGGGTCCCACCAAAGCACCGGGCGTGCCAGCCGGACAGCTGGCGGTGAGAGCCCGAACGGGGCCAGTTGTCCCGGATTGGCTGGCGGCCCAGCGCCCTCCCGGGCGGCCTCACCAACGGAAGGCCGGCTCGGCCGGTCACGATGTGACCGTTTCAGTTACGCTGGGCCAGGTTGCCGACGGTCGAACCCGCCTGAAGGTGGTCCGTTTTCAAGTGGCCCAACCATTGCTCTTGAATCGAGGACCTGGAATGCGCACTCCATCTGGAACGGCTCGGCGCCTGATCCTCGCCTTCGCGGGGCTGCTCTCGATCTTCGCGGTCTCCTCCTACTTCGCGCTCTCGAGCCTGCGCGACATCCAGGGCGGCCTCACCGAGATGAAGGAGCGGGAGGAGGGGGTCCGTCTGGCGCTCACGCTGGCGAGCGCGGTCCGGGACCAGTACGCGCACCAGGCCCACACCATCATCCTCGGGAACGACTCGCACCTCCCCTTCTACACGGAGGCCGAGCGACGGGTCGTCGAGCTGACGGCGGCGGTGAAGCAGCGCGTCCACGAGCCGGACGAGCTGGCCTGGGTCGTGGAAATCGAGAGGGCCACCGCCGAGCTCGACCGGATCTTCCGTCAGCGGATCGTCCCGGCCGTGTTGAGGCGCCAGGCCGCCGACGTCATGGAGGAGCACGGCCAGGCGCAAGTCCAGGTCACGCAGATCCAGTGGATGAGCGACCGGCTCGTCGACCGCTTCGAGACCGCCATCGGTGACATCCAGAGCCAGGTCCGGGCCGTGCAGCAGGCCGCCTTCCGGTGGACCCTCTTCTTCCTGGCCGGGGCGCCGCTGCTGGCCGGCGGGATCGGTCTCTCCATCTACCGCTCGGTGGCGCGGCCCATGGCGCAGCTCAGCGAAGGCGCCGCCCGGCTGGGGGCCGGCGACCTCGAGGCCCGGATCGACATCGACAGCCCGGACGAGTTCGGCGCCCTGGCGAGGCAGTTCAACGCCATGACCGGGTCGCTCAAGGACCACCAGGAGCGGCTGGTGCAGAGCGAAAAGCTGGCCGGGATCGGGCGGCTGGCCGCGGGAGTGGCGCACGAGATCAACAACCCGCTGGCGGTCATCCTCGGCTACGCCAACCTGCTGCAGCGCAAGGCCGAGGGGCAGCTGGCCGAGGACCTGCGGATCATCGAGGACGAATCGCTGAGGGCGCGGGAGATCGTGGAAGGGCTCCTCGACCTGTCGCGTCCGCTGGCGACCGCCCCGGAGCCGGTCGATCTCAAGGAGCTGTGTGATGAGGCCGAGGCGCGGCTTGCCGCCTCGGGCGGGCTGGGCGGCGCCATCGTCGAGGTGAACGGCGCGGCCCGGGTCGAGGGGCATCCGCAGAAGCTGCGGCAGGTCCTGCTCAACCTCATCAAGAACGGCGCCGAGGCGGCCGGACCCGGCGGAAGGGTCCTGGTCGGCATCGCCCAGGAGCGGGCCGGGGGGGCGGAGATCATGGTCTCGGATTCCGGGGCAGGCCTCCCCGCCGAGGCCAGCCAGAGGCTCTTCGAGCCGTTCTTCACCACCAAACCCACCGGCACCGGGCTCGGGCTGGCGGTCTCGCTCGGGATCGTACAGGCCCACGGGGGCACGCTCCATGCCGACTCGCCGCCGGCGGGGGGCGCTCGCTTCACCATCCACCTTCCGGCCTCGCCGCCGGGTAAGGTCTAGGAGTGCCCGCCATGGAACGCGCCCGGATCCTGGTCGTGGACGACAAGGAGAACATCCTCAAGCTCTTCGCGCGCATCCTCGGCGACGGCTATGAGCTAACCACCGCCGCCGACGGCGGCCGGGCCATCTCGCTGGTCGCCGCCCAGCCCTTCGACGTGGTGGTGACCGATCTCCGCATGCCAGGGGCCGATGGGTTCGAGGTGCTGCGCGCCGTGAAGGCCCGCGCGCCGGAGACCGAGGTGATCATGATGACCGCCTACGCCACGGTGGGCGACGCGGTCGAGGCGATGAAGCAGGGGGCCTACGACTATCTGCAGAAGCCGTTCGACCCTGACGACGCCAGCCTGGTGGTCGCCCGCGCCCTGGAGCGGAAGCGGCTGAAGGAGCAAGCGGCGTCCCTCCGGCGCGAGGTGGAGGGCATCTACTCCTTCCACAACCTGGTGGGCAAGAGCGCCCGGATGCGAGAGGTCTACAC
>JANPOM010000158.1:0-2952 GCA_031427995.1 Anaeromyxobacter sp.
CCGTCCCAGACCGCGTCCCAGTCGCCGTTCGACTCGTCATCGCCGAAGAGCAGGGCGTCGGACTGCACACCGGCGGCGGTCAGCTCGAAGTAGTAGGCGGTGCGCCGATCGCGGTTGGAGTCGAAGATCACCGCCACCGAGTCGGAGAAGGGCGGGCTGTCGCGGCGCCCGAGCGGGTGGGCCAGCGCCGAGGCGAGGTGGTCGTCGCAGCGGACGCCGACGTAAACGGCCCGGTCGTCGTAGAGGACCCGGACCTCGGTCCGCTCGCTGGCCGGCTTCCCCTCCTCCGGGAAGAGCTGCTGGAAGCCGTCGAAGGGCTGGGCGGCGCTCCAGCTCTCCTCGTCGAGCTTTCCGTCGACGGTGATGGCGCCAGCGGCGCGGGAGGCCCGGACCGGCTGGCCGGGCGTGGCGGCGGCGGCCAGCCCGGGGCCGAGGAGCAGGGCCGCGAGGGCCAGCGCTTGGCGGAGAGGTGCGGTCACTGGGGTTGGGGCATCCTACGATCGGGGCGGCCGGTTCTTTCGCCGCTCCTGGAGGAGAGGTCGATTTGGGCCAAACGTGACGCCCGCCCGGCCCGTGGCGGCGCTATTCTCTCCCTCCGCCCATGGCCGATCTCCAGAACGACTTCAGCTGGTCCAAGTCGAGGCACGACAAGTTCCGGGATTGCCGCCGGGCCTACTTCAACACCTACTACGGCAGCTGGGGCGGCTGGAAGGCGCCGGCCAGCTCACCGGTGCGCGAGCTCTACGTCCTGAAGAAGCTCTCCTCGCGCTGGCAGTGGGCCGGCTCGCTGGTCCACGACGCCATCAAGCAGCTCTTGACCCGGGCCCGCGCCTCCGGCGACCTCTGGCCGCTGGAGCGGCTCCAGGAGACCACCCGCGCCAAGGCCCGGGCCCAGTTCGCCGCCTCGCGGGAGAAGAGCTACTGGCGGGAGTCCTCGCGCATCGTGGGGCTGACGGAGCACGAATACGGCGAGCCGGTGGCCGACGCGGACTGGAAGCGGCTCTACGAGAACGTCATCGACGGCTCGCTGCGCGCCTTCTTCCAGTCGGAGGTGCTGGAGGAGATCCGGCGAACCCCGCGCGACCGCTGGCTCGGCGTCGACGAGCTCGACCACTGGTTCTTCGAGGGGACCAAGATCTGGGTGGCGGTCGACTTCGCATACCGCGACGCCGAGGGGCGGGTCCACCTGCTCGACTGGAAGACCGGCAAGGAGCGGGGCGTGGATCAGACCCAGGTGGCAAGCTACGCGCTCTACGCGCGGCAGAAGTGGGACCTGAAGCCGGACGGCGTGGTGGGCGGCCTGGTCTACCTGGTCGGCGAGGAGGGCCGCCCTGTCGAGCTGACCAGCGTGGCGGCCGACGAGGCGACGCTGGAGGCCTGCCGGACGCTGATGCGCGGCTCGATCGCCGAGATGCGGGGGGCGCTGGTCGACCGGGAGAAGAACGTGGCCCGGATCGAGGACTTCCCGCAGACCGAGGACCGGGAGCGCTGCAAGCGCTGCCCGTTCAGGCGCCCCTGCGGGCGGCTCTGAGCCGGGAGGAGGAGAGGAGGGCCCTAATTCTTCTCGTCGTCGCCCGACCCGAGCAGCGCCGCCAGGCTCGGTCCGCCCGCTCCGGCGCCGAGCCGGCGCAGCGAGTCGAGGTGGTGGATGAGCAGGGCCCGGTTGTCGCCCACCGAGAGGTTCTGCAGTTCGAGCGCCCCGATGCGGTCCTCCGGCGTGAAGGCCGGCTCGGCAACCCGCTCCATGGAGAGCTTCTCCGGGTCGTAGCTCATGTACTGAGCCACGGTCTTCAGGAAGGACCAGTCGTCGCCGCGCCGCAACTCGACCGTCACCGTGCCGGTTACGGCCGGGGCCACCCAGCGGGTCAGGGCGTCGCGCAGCATGAGCGCCTCTGGGTCGTACCACTTGCCCTCGTAAAGCAGCCGCCCCAGCTTGCGGCCCAGCGTGAAGTAGAGGTCGAGGGTGTTCTCGTTGTGGATGGCGGAGAGCAGCCGCTCGTAGGCGAGGTGGAGCAGCGCCATGCCGGGCGCCTCGTAGATGCCGCGGCTCTTGGCGTCGATGACCCGGTTCTCGATCTGGTCGCTCATGCCCAGGCCGTGGCGGCCGCCGATGCGGTTGGCCTCGAGGAAGAGCGCGTAGGGCGAGGCGAAGCGCTGACCGTTGAGCTCGACCGGCAGCCCCTGCTCGAAGCTGATGGCCACCTCCTCGGCCTTCACCTCCAGCTCGGACTTCCAGTGGGCCACGCCCATGATGGGCGCGACGATCTTCATGGAGGTGTCGAGCCGCTCGAGATCCTTGGCCTCGTGGGTGGCCCCCAGTACGTTGGCGTCGGTGGAGTAGGCCTTCTCGGTCCCCATCTTGTAGGGGAGCTTGCGCCGCTCCAGGTACTCGCTCATCTCCTTGCGGCCGCCGAAGGCGGTCACGAAGGCCTGATCGAGCCAGGGCTTGTAGATCTTGAGCGCCGGGTTGACGAGGATCCCGTAGCGGTAGAACCGCTGGATGTCGTTCCCCTTGTGGGTCGAGCCGTCGCCGAAGACGTTGACGCCGTCCTCGCGCATGGCGCGGACGATGGCGGTGGTGGTGACGGCGCGCCCCAGCGGCGTGGTGTTGAAGTACTTCTTGCTGCCGCTGGAGAGGTGGAAGGCGCCGCACTGGATGGCCAGCAGTCCCTCGCGCACCATCGCCTCGCGGCAGTCGATGAGCCTGGCCCGCACCGCGCCGTGCTGCATGGCGATGGGCGGGATGTCGGCCGGGTTCGACTCGTCGGGCTGGGCCAGGTCGGCGGTGTAGCAGTGGACCGCCATGCCCTGCTCGGACATCCAGGCCACGGCGCAGCGGGTGTCGAGGCCGCCGGAGAAGGCGATGCCGACCGGGGTCCCCTTGGGCGGGAGCGACTTGTAGATGCGTGACATGGTCAGGCCACGTAGCAGAAAAGGGGGCGCGGTTCCAGC
>JANPOM010000159.1:0-2315 GCA_031427995.1 Anaeromyxobacter sp.
GCTTCCGGCCGAGGAGTTCCGGGCGCTGGAAGCCGCTGCCGCATCCCAGCCCGCTTGGATGGCAGCGGCATTCCGCCGCCACGCACGGACCCGCTCGCATGGCCCAGCGCTTCCTTGACCTCGGTCGCGAGGATCGCGCCGACATCCTCCAGGCACTGGCTTCCAGGCTGGGACGGACCGCCCTGGTCCTTGAGAAGGACGTATGGGTCTGCTGGACGCTCGAAAGCCTCTTTGCGCTCCGTGGGCGCAGGGCCATGGCATTCAAGGGAGGCACGGCCCTGTCCAAGGTCTACGGAGCCATCGCCAGATTCTCCGAAGACCTCGACATCACCATCGACTGTCGTGGGCTGGTGGCTCCGTTCGACCCCTTCTCCGGGACAGCGTCCGGCAGCTCCCGGAAGAAGTACGGTAAGGCACTCTCAGCCGCCATGGTCCGGCACGTCCGCGAGGTGCTGGAGCCCCAGTTGGCCACGGAGCTGAAACGACAGTTCCAGGGAACGTGCCACATCGAGCTCGAGGATGGCGCCGAGAAGCTCCGGGTCCGCTACGAGTCCGCGCTGCCTCCGTCGGCGGGGTACCTGGAGCGAAGTGTACTCGTCGAGTTCGGCGGTCGAAACAGCCTCGAGCCGAGCGAGCCGCGGACCCTACGGGCCTACATGAGTGGCCAGGCCGATGACCTCGAGTTTCCCGTGGCCGGCGTCACCGTCCTTCGACCCGAACGGACGTTCTGGGAGAAGGCAACTCTCATTCACGTGGAGTGTATGAGGAATGAGTTGAAGGCAGGCAAGGACCGGCTCTCGCGGCACTGGTACGACCTCGCGATGCTGGCCGACCATGACATTGGACAGCGAGCCCTGTCGGACCGCGCGCTCCTGGCCGACGTGGTGAGGTTCAAGAGCGTGTACTACCGGAACACGCACGCCAGCTACGAAGATTGCATCGACGGGCGGCTCAGGCTCACTCCGGATCCAGCGATGGCCGTGGGCCTGCGAAGCGACTTCGAGCAGATGGTCGCCAGCGGAATGTTCGAGGGCCAGCCGCCCCTGTTCGAAGACATCATGGCGCGCCTGCAGCGGCTCGAGAAGGCCATCAACGACCGGGCCGGCTGAGCGCGGCAGGTTCCGCCCCTACGAGTGGGACCGGGTCGTGAAGGGGGTCGATCGCCTGCTCGGGCTCGCCGGGGAGCCGGCCGAGGTGGTGCGAGGCGGCCTGCGCGAGCTGGTGCCGGAGTACCGGCCGACCGCGGAGGGGTAGGGGCGGCGTCTCGCGGGCGCGACCGCGCGGGCGCGACGCCCGGGCCCCGGGCTGGAGCGCGGGTGGGCGGGCGCGAGGCGGGAGGGGTCCGAAAGGTGCTTTGGACCTCCAAGACGGGCATGATCGCTGTACAACCCGCGGCGAGGTCAGACACGCAGGGTACTGACTGACCGAGGACAGAATCATGGCAACCGCAGACCAGGTCAAGGCGCTCATCAAGAGCCACGCGGAGGGCGACGAGACCCGGTTCTATGCCGTTGCCATGCAGATGGCCGCCCAGGAGGCGCGCACCGGGCACACCAAGTTGGCCCAGGAACTCAGGCTGCTGGTGGACGAACTGCGGTCGCGCTCTGCTCGCGAGTACCCGTCCGAATCGAAGCTCGTACCGCTCGCCCAGCCGCGAGGCGAACTGGCCGGCCTCCTCACGGTCGGGTACTCGAAGACCCGCCTCTCCGAGATGGCGCTCGATTCCGAGGTTCAGCGGCGCATCGAGCGAGTCCTCGTCGAGCAGCGGGAGCGCGCTCGTATCCAGGAGCATGGCTTCACGCCGCTTCGGAAGCTGCTCCTGGTGGGGCCGCCGGGGACCGGCAAGACCATGACCGCCAGCGTGCTGGCCGGCGAGCTCGGCCTCCCGCTGTTCACCATCCAGCTCCATGCGCTCATCACCAAGTTCATGGGCGAGACGGCCGCCAAGCTGCGGCTGGTCTTCGACGCGGTGGCGCAGGGTCGCGCGGTGTACCTGTTCGACGAGTTCGACGCCATCGGCTCCGACCGGGCCTCGAAGAATGACGTCGGCGAGATTCGCCGCGTGCTCAACTCCTTCCTGCAGTTCCTGGAGCAGGACGCCTCCGACAGCCTCATCCTGGCCGCCACCAACCACCCGGCCCTCCTGGACCGGGCCCTGTTCAGGCGCTTCGACGAGACCATCGAATACCGCCTCCCCGCCGCCGACGCCGCGGAGCGGGTGATGAAGGGCCGTCTGGCGCTGCTCGACACGACCAGCGTGAGCTGGGGCGAAGCAACCGCCGCTGCCGCGGGACTCAGCCACGGAGACGTGGTCC
>JANPOM010000160.1:0-4912 GCA_031427995.1 Anaeromyxobacter sp.
CCTCTCGCTGCGGCAGGCGGCCTCGTCGGTCCGCTGCTCAGAGTAGCGCTGCTACGCTTCCGCTGCTCCCTCCTCGGGCGCCAGCCTCGCTTCGGTCTCGGCGCTCTCGTCGGGTCATCATGCCTGGGTCGGGGCACTAGCAGGCCGGGCCACGCCGCCCGGCCCTAGACTGGTGGCCACGTGACCTCCGCCCCGCCTCCACTTCCACGGGCTCCCGCCGACGCGCTCGGCCCCACCGGCGAGCCGCGCCTCGGCCGCTACGCCGGCTCGCTCGGGCGCGTCGAGCTCTCGCGGCTGGCCCCCGAAGGCATGATGGCCTCGCTGCGCCACGCGGCGCGGGTCAAGCGCTGGCAGCGGGTGCTGCTGGCGCTGCCCGGGCACCTGCTCTTCATCGAGATCCTCGACGGCGGCACGCTGGCGGGAGGATCGGCCTGGATCGCCGAGCGGGTCAGCGGCGAGGTGCTCTTCGACCGCGACGCCGCGGGCGTCACCGGCCTCAATGTCCGGGTCGGCGAGCGGCCCGGCGCCGGGGCCCGCGCCAGCTTCACCGCGCCCGGCGTGGCGCTCGGCCTGGAGCGGCGAGCCGATCGGTTTCGCCTCACAGCCGACCTCGGGGAGTCGCTGCAGCTCGACGTCATGCTCGATACCCACGGCGCGCCGGAGCCCTTCGCGCTGGTGGCCGGGCTGCCCGAGGATGGGCTGCGGGCCACCCAGCTGACCGGGCCGCTCGCCATGGAGGGGCGGCTCGAGGTGCGCGGCCGGACGGTGTCGGTCGAGGGCGGCCTCGCCGTGGTCGAGTACGGCGCCGGGCTCTTCCCGCGCGAGGTCGGCTGGCGCAAGGCCACGGCGGCCGGGCGGCTGGCCGACGGCCGGCCGGTGGCGCTTCACCTCGTCGACGGCCTGCCGGGCGCCAACAACGACGACGGCGCCGACGACGTGCTCTTGATAGGCGCCGGGCCGGTGGCGCTGCCGCCGGTGGTGGTCGAGATCGATCCCGGCACCTCCATCGCCCCCTGCCGCCTGCTCTCGCCGGACGGCTCGGTCGACCTCACCTTCCGGCCCGCGGCCGCCCATCGAGACTCGCGGGGCCTGCTGCTGGTCACGCTCTCGACCACGCAGCTGGCCGGCGAGCTCTCCGGCACGCTCCCCGGCCCAGGTGGCCGGCCGCTCCAGGTGAGCGGGCTGGCCTGCCTGCTCGAGGACCGCACGGCGCGCTGGTAGCGGCGGGCTCAGGCCAGCTCGAAGGACCGATGGCGCGGGGCGAAGAAGGCGGCGAAGGGCAGGGCGGTTCGAAGGGTCACCGAGACTCCATGGCGCGGCGCGGAGGTGAACCCTATGATCCCGGGCGGGGTCACACCCCCGAGAGGCTACCCGGCCTGGCTTCGTGACCAGGCAAGTGAGGCTTTGCGCTGGATTGGGCCGGCCTCATATTCGCCAGAAGCTCACACCCCGGCCGCTCACGGGCCACCAGGAGAGACCATGCTGCTCCTCGCCCCACTCGTCACCGCGCTCCTCGTCTTTGCCGCCCCGGACACCAGGCCGCTGCCGCCGCCCGGGCTCGTCAACGGCGCCACCGCCCAGCAGCTCCAGGCCCGTGGCGTCACCGTCCTCGACGTCCGCACCGCGCAGGAGTTCGAGAGCGGGCACGTTCCGGGGGCCATCAACATCCCGTATGACCAGGTGGGGAGCCGCAGCGCCGAGCTGGGGGCCAAGGCCAGGCCGGTCCTGCTCTACTGCCGGAGCGGTCGGCGCAGCGGCATCGCCGCGGCCGAGCTGGTCAAGCAGGGCTTCACCGCGGTCTACGACTTCAGGTCGCTCTCCGACTGGCCTGGGACGGTTGAGAAGGGTCCGGCCAAGGCCAGGTAGCGGCGGCCCGCGCCTCGGCGAGCGCCCGGCGCAGCGCCCGCCTCGCCAGCAGCCCCACCGCGAGCGTCAGCAGCCCAAGCCCGAGCAGCAGTCCCCAGGAGTCGAAGCGGACCCCCTGCACCGCCTGGCGCGGATCGGGGAGGAGCGAGCCGAACCAGGCGTAGATCACCGTCCCCGGCAGCATCCCCACCAAGGAGCCGGCCGCGAAGTCGCGCAGCCGCAGTGGCGTGGCGCCTACGAAGTAGTTGAGGACCGGGAAGGGGACCAGCGGCGTGGCACGCAGCAACGCCACCACCTGGAAGCCGCTGCGCCGGATCGCCTCGGCCAGCAGCGGCCACTCGTCGAAGCGCGCCAGCCGCCGGCTCACCGGGCCGCGCAGCACCGTCCGCCCCAGCAAGAACGGGAGGCAGGAGGCGAGGCAGGTTGCCGGCGCCGCCACCAGCACGCCGACCAGCGGGCCGAAGGCGTGGCCAGCGGCCACGGTGAGGGGTCCGGCCGGGAGCATGAGCAAGCCGGCCACCAGGTAGAGCAGCCCGTAGGCGAGCCGGCCCGCCAGGCCGCCATCGCGGGCCGCCAGCAGCGCGTCGAGGATCCAGTCGGGGCGACGCGCCACCGTGACCGCCAGGGTGGCCAGCGTCGCGCCCACCAGCAGGAGCCGGAGGACGCCCCAGCGGATGCGCGGCGCCGCTACCACGTCCCGAAGCGGCGCCGCGCCTCGGCGGTGAGGTTGTCGCGGTGAGACGGGTGGGCGATGGCGATGAGCGCCGCGGCCCGCTGCCGCAGGTTCTTGCCCCACAGGTCGGCGATGCCGTGCTCGGTCACCACGTAGTGGACGTGGGCCCGGGTCGAGACCACGCCGGCGCCCGGCTTCAGGTAGGAGACGATGCGCGCCTCCCCCTTCGACGTCGTGGAGGGGAGCGCGATGATGGGCTTGCCTCCCTCGGAGAGGGCCGCGCCGCGCATGAAGTCCATCTGGCCGCCGACGCCGGAGTAGAGCCGGTCGCCGATCGAGTCGGCGCAGACCTGGCCGGTCAGGTCGACCTCGATGGCGCTGTTGATGGCGGTGACCTTGGAGTTGCGCCGGATCACGGCCGTGTCGTTGATGTAGGCGATGTCGAGCATCGCCACTTGCGGGTTGTCGTCGAGGAAGTCGTAGAGCTTGCGGCTGCCCAGCGCGAAGCCGGACACCACCTTGCCCGGGTAGACCTGCTTGGCCTCTCCGGTGATGACCCCGCGCTCGACGAGGTCGACCACGCCGTCGGTGAGCATCTCGGTGTGCACTCCGAGCCGGCGGTGATCGCGCAGCCCGATCAGCGTGGCGTCGGGGATGGCGCCGATGCCGATCTGCAGGCAGGCACCGTCCTCGACCAGCTCGGCGCAGTGGAGGCCGATGGCCTGCTCCACCCCGGTGAACTGGTGGGGCGGGGCCTCGAAGATGGGATCGTCGACCGGGACCAGGAAGTCGATGTCGTCCTGGTGGAGGATGCCGTCGCCGTGGGTCCGCGGCATGTTGGGGTTGACCTGGGCGATGACGGTCTTGGCCACCTGCACCGCGGCGCGAGTCACGTCGACCGAGACCCCGAGCGAGCAGAAGCCGTGGCGGTCGGGAGGGGAGACCTGGATCAGGGCCACGTCGAGCGGCAGCACGCCGGTGCGGAAGAGCTGGGGCACCTCGGAGAGGAAGACCGGCAGGTAGTCGGCGCGCCCCTCGCTGACGGCCTGGCGCGTGTTGTCGGCGACGAAGAGGGCGTTGACCCGGAAGCTCTTCGCCATCTCCGGGGCCGCGTACGGCGCGGCGCCCAGGGTGTGGAGGTGGACCACCTCGACCACCCGCAGCTCCTCGGAACGCGCCGTCATGGCGGCGATTAGCCGCTGCGGCGCGGCCGCGATGCTGTGGATGAAGACCCGGTCCCCGGACCGGATGACGGTGACGGCTTCCTGGGCGGTGACGGTCCGAGACATGAGGCGTGGTGCTCCCCGGCTAGGTGGAGGGCGGCACGATACCAGCGCTGGCCGCCGGGAGGGAATCGATCCGGCCCGCTGCGGCGATCCGCCCCCGGCCCCAGCTAGCGGAGATCGAGGGCCAGCTTGACGGCCAATGCCAGCGCCGAAAGCACCGCCACCCGCCGCACCAGCGCGTCGCCGCGCCGAACCGCCAGGTGAGCGCCGAGCCAGCCGCCGCAGAGCTGGCCGGCCGCCATGGGGATCGCCACCGGCCAGGCCACCAGGCCGCGCCAGGCGAAGAGCCCGAGCGCCGCCAGGTTGGAGGCGAAGTTGACCACCTTGGCGCCGGCCGAGGCGCGGGCCAGGCCGTCGCCGAGCAGTGCCACGAAGGCGACGATCAGGAAGGTGCCGGTGCCCGGGCCGAAGAAGCCGTCGTAGGCGCCGATGGTCAAGGCGATGGCGCCGGTCACCACCGGGCGGGCCAAGGCGGGTGCGGCGGAGGCGGGTGCGGTGAGGCCGGCCGGCGAGTGGGGGACGGCAGAGGCGGTCGGGCGAGGTGATCGCCGCAGGCCGATGAAGAGGGCGGCGGCGGCCAGCAGCACCAGCACCATCGGCCTCAGGTTGGCGGCCGGGATCGCCAGCACCAGCGCGGCGCCAAGAGCCGAGCCGAGCAGGCCGAGCGGGAAGCCGACGCGGGCGCGCTCCGGGTCGATCAGGCCGCTGCGCCAGAACTTCACCATGGCGGCGCCGGAGCCGAAGACCGACTGCCCTTTGTTGGTGCCGAGCGCGAGGTGGGGCGGCAGCCCGGCCGCCAGCAGCGCCGGCACCGTCAGGAGGCCGCCGCCGCCGGCGATGGCGTCGATCAACCCGGCCACGAAGGCCACGCCAGTGAGCGCGGCGATGGTGAGCGGGGAGAGATCGGGCATGGTCGAGAAGTCGGGCACGGCTAGTGCCCCGACCCAGGCATGATGACCCGACGAGAGCGCCGAGACCGAAGCGAGGCTGGCGCCCGAGGAGGGAGCAGCGGAAGCGTAGCAGCGCTACTCTGAGCAGCGGACCGACGTGGCCGCCTGCCGCAGCGAGAGGATCGGCGCTCGCAGTG
>JANPOM010000161.1:0-3086 GCA_031427995.1 Anaeromyxobacter sp.
CTCCTTCGTGCTGGTGGTCTTCATGCTGGCCTACATCGCCATCGGGCTGGCCGAGACCCTCTTGGTCCGGCCGCACCCTCCCGCCCCGGCCGACCTGCCGCCCGACGTCCGCGCCGAGCTGGAGGCCGACGAGGCCCTCGAACTCGACGACGTCGAGGAAGAGAAGGACGAAAAGCCCGAAAGGGACGAGTACATTTAGTGCCCCTCCCCGACCCCCGCGGCAGGCCTGGCGGTTGGACCCTGCTGGCCGCTTGGGGTCCGTGTGGCTTCTCCCCTCTCGCCCCTGGCACCGTCGGCACGCTCGGCGCCATCCCGCTCGCATGGGTCGTGGCCCGGCTCGAGCCGCTCCCCGCCAGCGCCTTCCTGCTCGCCTTCTTCGCGCTGGCCACCTACGCCGCCTCGCGCGCCGGGGCCCACTGGCAGGCGGTCGACGCCAGCCCCATCGTCATCGACGAGGTGCTCGGCTACCTGGTGGCCCTGGCCTTCCTCCCCTTCACCTGGCAGACCGCCCTCTTCGCCTTCTTCGCCTTCCGTTTCCTCGACATCGTCAAGCCCTGGCCGGCCTCGGTCGCCGACCGCTGGAAGACCGGTCTCGGCGTGGTGCTCGACGACGTGGTGGCCGGCGCCTACACCTGGGTCTGGCTGCGGCTCCTGCTCCACTTCTTCCCCGGGATCTTCACGTGAGCCTGGCCGTCGAGCTGCTGGCCACCGGCGACGAGCTGCTCACCGGGCAGGTGGTCGACACCAACTCGCCCTGGCTGATGGACCGGCTCTGGGACGCCGGCGTCATGGTGGGGCGCAAGACGCTGGTGGGCGACGACCGCGAGGTGCTGGAGGCGGCGCTGCGCGAGACCACCAGCCGCGCCGAACTGGTGATCATGAGCGGCGGGCTCGGTCCGACCGAGGACGACCTGACCGCCGAGTGCGTGGCCCGCGTCATGGGCGTGCCGCTCGAGCCGCACGCCCCATCGCTGGCCGCCATCGCCGAGCGGCTCCAGCGCATGGGGCGGGTCATGACGCCCAACAACGCCAAGCAGGCCCGCTTCCCGCGCGGCGCCACCGTCCACCCCAACCGCTGGGGCACCGCCCCGGGCTTCACCGTCCAGGTCGGCCGCGCCGCGCTCACCTGCCTGCCGGGCGTGCCGGGCGAGTACCGCGGACTGGCCGAGGAGGTGGTGCTGCCCTGGGTCGCCGCCCGGCTCGGCGCGGCGCCGGCCACCCGGGTGCTGAAGCTGATCGGCGTCGGCGAGTCGGCCGCCGACCAGGCCATGCGCCCGGTGATGGACGACCCGGCCAACCACCAGGTCCGCTTCGGCTACCGCGCCCATTTTCCAGAGGTCCACCTCAAGTGGACGGTCACCGGCCCAGACGCCGAGCCACGGGCCGCCGCCATCGAGGCCCGGGTGCGGGAGCTCTTCGGCGAGGCGGTCTGGGGGAGCGGCAAGGAGGAGCTAGCGGCGCTGGTGGTGGCGCGCCTCACCTCGCGGCGCGAGAAGGTGGCGCTGGCCGAGAGCTGCACCGGCGGGCTGCTCGCCTCCCTGCTCACCGCCGTGCCGGGCGCCTCGGCGGTGCTCGACCTGGGCGTGGTGGCCTACGCCAACCAGGTCAAGACCAGCCTGCTGGGGGTGGACGATGGGCTGCTGGCCGCGCACGGCGCCGTCTCCGAACCGGTGGCCCGCGCCCTGGCCGAGGGGGTTCGGCGCGCCGCGGGCGCCACCTGGGGGCTCGGCCTCACCGGGATCGCCGGGCCGGGCGGGGGCACGGCGGAGAAGCCCATCGGCACCGTCCACCTGGCCCTGGCCGGCCCGCGCGGCACCGAGGCGGTGGCCCGGATCTACCGCGGCGACCGGGACCGGGTCCGCCGTGCCGCGGCCTTCGAGTCGCTCGACCTGCTCCTCCGGGCGCTGCGGTAGGCTTCGCCGCGCTCCCTTCTCATAGCGCCCCTCGCTTGGCTTGGTCCCGTCGCGAGGCACAGGCTGGCGTTGGCGAGCCGGGTCGCACGACGACGGAGCAGCACAGGCGGGCTGGTGGCCCGCCGAGCAGCGGACGGAGGAGTCCGCCCGGCGGAGGCAGCCAGCGTGCGCCGCAGCAGGGATCAAGCCAGGCGGGTGGCGCTCTCAGGCCGCCTCCTCGTCGGGCGCCGCCGCGGGCACCTTGCTGGCCTCGGCCTGGGCCGCCTTGAGCCGTTCCGCCACCCGCGCGAAGGCCGCCGGGTCGGCCCGCAGCCACTCGGCCGCCCGCTCCCGCCCCTGGCCGATCCGCTCGCCGTCGAACGAGTAGTAGGTCCCCGACTTCTCCAGGATGCCCCGCTCGGTGGCGAGGTCGATGGCCTCGGCGAATCGATCGACGCCGACTCCGTAGCGGATGTCGAACTCGGCCTCGCGGAAAGGCGGCGCCACCTTGTTCTTCACCACCTTGACCCGGGTCCGGTTGCCCACCACCTTGTCGCCCTCCTTCACCTGCCCGATGCGCCGGATGTCGAGCCGCACCGAGGCGTAGAACTTGAGGGCGTGGCCGCCGGTGGTGGTCTCGGGGTTGCCGAAGACCACGCCGATCTTCATCCGGATCTGGTTGATGAAGATCACCAGCGCCTGGTTGCGCGACACCACCCCGGTCAGCTTGCGCAGCGCCTGGCTCATGAGCCGCGCCTGCAGCCCCATGTGCGGGTCGCCCATCTCCCCCTCGATCTCCGCCTTGGGCACCAGCGCCGCCACCGAGTCTACAACCACCAGGTCAACCCCGCCGGAGCGGACCAGTTGCTCGACGATCTCCAACGCCTGCTCACCGGTGTCGGGCTGTGACACCAACAGGTCGGCGAGGTTGATGCCGAGCCGGCGCGCATAGGTGACGTCGAGGGCGTGCTCCGCGTCGATGAAGGCCGCCACCCCGCCCTGCTTCTGCACCTCGGCGATGACGTGGAGCGCCAGCGTGGTCTTGCCCGACGACTCCGGCCCGAAGATCTCGACCACCCGGCCGCGCGGGAGGCCGCCCACGCCGAGGGCCAGGTCCAGCCCCAGCGAGCCGGTCGGGACCACCGCCACCGGTGGCACCTCGGTCTCGTCTCCCATCCGCATCACCGAGCCCTT
>JANPOM010000162.1:0-3038 GCA_031427995.1 Anaeromyxobacter sp.
GGTCGAGCCCCTCGACGGCGCGGACGCGGCGGGTGGCGAGCGTCTCCCGGTAGAGCGGCCAGTTCTGGTTCTCGTCGGCGAGCAGGCCCGGCGGCCCGTGCCAGAGGTGTATGACCCCGGCTCCCAGGCGCAGGTTCCGCCGCCAGAGGCCGAGGTGGTAGGCGCGGGCGCAGAGGTCGAGATCCTCGAGCCCCCAGCCGACCATCTTCTCCTCGAAGCCGTTAAGCCGCAGCAGGTCCTCGCGCCAGAAGGCCAGGTTGCAACTCTTCAAGGCCCGCTCCGACTGGTTGGGCCTTGCGAAGAGCGGCCAGAGCAGCGGCGCGCGCAGCAGGTGGCGGCGCCGGTCGAGGTCCGGCGCGAAGAGCGGGAGGTCGAGTGAGCCGCCAGCGAGGAGCCGGGCGGTGGCGTGCGGCCCGGCCAGCACCCGTGATCCCTGGGTGAAGTGGCCGGGGCGGGCGAAGGCGGCGTGATCGGCCACGAAGTGACGGGACGGGATCTGGTCGCCGTCGATGAAGATGACGTAGTCGCCGCTGGCGGCCGCCAGCCCCCGGTTGCGCACCCGCGACATCCGCGCGCCCTGGTGGGGTTGGGTCAGGTGGACCAGCCGCGACGGGAAGCCGGTACCGGCCCGTTCCAGGCAGGAGCGGGTGGCTGGCGAGTCGCCATCCTCGCTGACGATCACCTGGTCGGCGGGGCGCGTCTGGCGGGCCAGTCCACGCAGCAGGAGGGCGAGGGCGTCGGGCCGCTGGTGGGTGATGGCGATCAGCGTGATGCGCATGGCCGGCGGCGGGGAGACAGGAGCGCCGGAAACCAGTGCGGCACCAGGGACCGGCCAACCGTGGAGGCCGAGGTGGACGAGCTCAGAGCGTCCGCCTCGAGAAGCTGCCGGTCCAGGGCTTCCGCTCGGGCTGGAGCGACTCGGGCAGGGCCCGGAACAGCTCCTCGAGCCGATCCTGGCGCAGGAGCGTGGCCAGGTTGGCGTACCCGCCGGCGCGCAGCTCGCGGAGCAGCGCGTACTTCCAGGCGTGGTAGTCGGCGAAGACCGCCGCGATCTGGAAGACCTCGGCACGGTTGGTGAAGGCCGCGCCGCGCAGCACCAGGTCGCGGACCATGTGCAGGGACCACTGGAGCGAGGGCGAGCGCAAGGGCTTGGCTTCGTGGTGTTGTCGCAGGGCCCAGAGGAGCGCGTAGCGGCCCACCTTGGCGCGCAGGTCATCGATGCTGGTGACGTAGCGGTGCTCGATCACCGCATCGAGCGAGACGGTCGGCCCGGGCGGCACCGTCTCGTGCACGATCATGCGCCGATCGAAGCGGGCCTGCTCCCGGCGCGCCAGCCGCACCGGGTGCTCGTGCTGGTAGACGAAGCGCCGGCCATGGAGCTCCGCCCAGTTGCGCCGGGGGAGCGCCACGCAGGGGACGCCGGGGGGCGACTCCTTGAAGCGGTGGATCGCCTCGACGGCCGCCGGCTGGAGCCACTCATCGGAGTCGAGGAACAGGACCCAGTCGCAGTCATCGAGGGCGCGGACCGCCTCGGCGCGGGCCGCGCCATACCCCTCCCAGGGCCGGCGCAGCACCGTGAAGCCCTTGCCGGCCGCCATGGCCGCCGTCCCGTCGGTCGAGCCGGTGTCGACGGTGATGAGCCGGTCGCAGGTCGCGGCGAGGGAGTCGAGACAGGGCTCGATGGCGTTCATCGCGTTGGAATGGATGACGAAGCCGCCCAGCCGCATTTCTGCTCCAAGTGAGGGAGGCAATCTCTCAGGTAGAGGGGCGCCAATCAAGCGCTTGTGACATGGACTCAACGAAAAATCGTCCCACAGTCGCGTACGGTTGCGATCACCCGGAGGGATGTTGCGACCCGGTCCCAGGGCGGGCGGCGCGTGTCACGCCGTCCTTCCAGCCGGTTCACGGGTAGAGTGCGGCCTCACCCCTTCGAGCCCGCCTTGATCGCCGTCATCCCCGCCTATCTCTCCCGCGCCGGGCAGCCAGAACAGCTGGCCCGCTGCGTGGCGGCGCTGCTGGCTGGTGCCGAGCCATCGCGGGTGCTGGTGGTCGACGACGGCAGCCCGTTGGCGTTTCCGGCGTTGCCCGGGCGGGTGGAGCTGCTGCGGCTTCCCGCCAACGGGGGGCCAGCTGCGGCGCGAAGCCGCGGTATCGATCGGGCGCTGGAGCTGGGCGCCGAGGTGGTCCTCTTCACCGACGTCGACTGCGTGCCGGCGCCTGGGTGGGCCATGGCCATGGCCGACTTCCTCGCCGAAGGCCGCCATGCCGCCGCTGGCGGGGTCACCCGCTCACTCGGGACCACGCTGCTCGATCGGTACCACGACTTCGCCGGCTCGCTGAACGGCCGCTGGCTCCTTCCGGGGCACCAGGAGCTGGCCTATGCCGCCAGCTGCAACCTGGCGGTGCGTGCCACCGCGCTCGAGGGCGTCCGCTTCGACGAGCGCTTCCCAATGGCGGCGGGAGAGGACGTCGACTTCTGCCTCCGACTCCGGCCCCACGGACCGATCGGCCTGGCGACGCGGGCGCTGGTCCGGCACGACTTCGGCTATCGCTCCACCGCGGGTAGCCTCGGGAGCTTCCTGGCCATGTTCCGGCGCTACGGCGAGGCCGACCCACTGCTCTGGGAGGCACACCCGGAGCTGCGAACCCTGCGCACCGAGAGCTGCGCGGTGGCCGACCTGCTGGCGCCGGTGCCACCTGTCGAGCCGGGGGCGTGGCGGCGGGGGGCGCTGCGTCGGGTCCGGCCACGCCGCTACCAGCCGGCCCTCTGGCTGCTCACCAGGCTGGCCCGCTTCGCGCATTCGCGTGGGCGGGCCGATCCAGTGCGCTGGCGCACGGCAGCTATCGCCTCGCCTTCGACTCCCGGTTAGAATGGCGCTCCCGTGAAAACGTACCTCCGCCTGCTCGCCTTCGGCTGGCCGCACCGCTGGCTCTTCGCCGCGGCCCTGCTCTGCATGGTGGTGCTGGCCAGCGCCACCGCCGCCTACGTCAACCTGATGGGGCCGGCCCTGGAGTTCCTCTTCACCGGGAAGGCGAGC
>JANPOM010000163.1:0-1386 GCA_031427995.1 Anaeromyxobacter sp.
ACCAAGTGCTCCGACCCAGGCGAGATGACGTGACGAGAGAGCCGAGACCGAAGCGAGGCTGGCGCCAGAGGAGGGAGCAGCGGAAGCGTAGCAGCGCTACGCTGAGCAGCGGACCGACGAGGCCGCCCGCCGCAGCGAGAGGATCGGCTCTCGCAGTAGGCATCTCGCCTGGGTCGGGGCACTACAGCGCTCCCTCGGAGAACCAGGCCGCCCAGGTAGTCAGCTCACGCTCCACGGTCACGGGGATGACCTGGAACAGCTCCTCCAGCCGGTCCTGGCGCAGCAGCGTCATCAAGTTGGCGTAGCCCCCGGCGCGGACCTTGCGGAGCAGCCCGTACTTCCAGGCGTGGTAGTCGGCGAAGATCAGGGCGATCTGGAAGGCCTCGCGCCGGCCGGAGAAGGCGGCGCCGCGCAGCAGCAGGTCGCGGACCATGTGGAGGGTCCAGGCCAGCGTCGGCGAGTGGTCGCGCTGGCCCTCGAGATTCTGGCGCAGGGCCCATAGCAGGGCGTAGCGGCCCATCTTGTCCCGTATGCCCTCCAGGCTGGTGACCAGGAGGTGCTCGATGACGGCGTCCAGCGACATGGTCGGGCCGGGCGGGACCGCCTCGTGGACGATCATGTGCCGGTTGAAGCGGGCCTGGTCGCGCCGGGCCAGCCGGACCGGATGCTCGTGCTGGTAGACGAAGCGCTGGCCGTCGAGCTCCGCCCAGTTGCGCCGCGGAAGGGCGACGCACGGGACCTTGGGCGGCGACTCCTTGAAGCGGAGGATGGCCTCGATTGCCTCCGGGCCGAGCCACTCGTCGGAGTCGAGGAAGAGGATCCAGTCGCAGTCGGCGAGGGCCTTCACGGCCTCGACGCGTGCGGCGCCATAGCCCTCCCAGGGGCGATGGAGGACGGTGAACCCCTTGGCCTCGGCGAGCGCCGCGGTGCCATCCGAAGAGCCGGTATCGACCGTGACCAGCCGGTCGCAGACCGCGGCCAACGAGTCAAGGCAGGGAGCGATAGCTCCGGCCGCGTTGCAATGGATGACGAACCCGCCGAGCCGCATGCCGCTCCCCACCTGGAACCCGGGAATCTCTCTCTTTGTGGGGCTCGACTCAAGGGATTCGTGACAAAGAAACAAAGAGGACCCGGCTGGTAGAGAATAGCCTGAAATCAAGGGCTTCTTTCGCTTGAATCGACCCCGAACGGATCGCCCCCGCGGCCGGTCCCCGCTAGACTGGCCGGATCTTGAAAACGTACCTTCGCCTGCTCGCCTTCGGCTGGCCGCACCGCTGGCTCTTCGCCGCGGCCCTGCTCTGCATGGTGGTGCTGGCCAGCGCCACCGCCGCCTACGTCAACCTGATGGGGCCGGCCCTGGAGTTCCTCTTCACCGGGAAGGCGAGC
>JANPOM010000164.1:0-2466 GCA_031427995.1 Anaeromyxobacter sp.
CACTATCCCCAGGCCAGGCTCGAGGACACCGCCGTCAAGCACTCCGCCGCGAGGAAGTTCCGGTTCACTGCTGGGCCGAAGGGCTGGAAGTCGGTGAGTCACGCCTGATGGCTGGCGTGGGCGCGCACCAGCGCCTGCGGCCAGGCCCAGCCCGGTTGACACGCTCCCGGGGTTCAAGTCACGAGAGTCGGCGCGCGCGGTCGAGGCGCGCTCCCCGGGTTCCCGCGTGCGAATCAGCTTCGTCCTGCCGGTGGCCAACCACGAAATCGACAAGGACGTAGGGGCCGAGATTCTTGAAATGAACCTCCGCGAGGTTCGGCAATTCGCCGGAAAGACACAGGAAGAGCTCGCGGCCGCCACGAAGATGCACCAGCCCGAGTTGTCGCGCGTCGAACGCCGGGACGACCACCTGCTCTCGACGCTCCGCCGCTACGTCGAGGCACTGGGCGGTGAGCTCGAGGTCACCGCCCGCTTCGACGGCAGAGCGGTGAGACTGCGCGGCGTCCAGGCCAGGTCGAAGACGACCCGCAACATCAGGGGCCGCCGCGTAGCTGTGGCGAAAGGATCGCCACCTCGGGCAGCGAGCGAACCGCAGCCACCGCCTCCACCAGCGTCGCCTTCTCGTCCCCCGACAGGCTGTCCAGGTCGCCGTCCTCGAAGAAGACCAGCGCCTTCAGGCTCTCGCTCGGCTGGAAGCTCTCGCCGAACAAGGTGCGGGCGGCGCCGAGCCCGCTGGCCAGGTTCGCTCCTGCCCGGACCATGCTCACCACGTCCCGGTAGTCCTTGGCCTCTGCGCGCTGCAAGACCACCTTCAACTTGGTCGCCATCAGGTCGGCCAGTGACGCGACCAGCAGGATCCCGTCCTCTGTGGCCTCGGGCTCACCGACACGGCCGAAGCCGATGGTCCCGAAGAAGGAGACCTTGACGTGCGAGTGCTCCCCGCCGGAGCCAGGCACCAGCAGGCTCCAGGCTTCTCGCTGGTCCTGAACGACCGTCGCCCGGGCCAGGAACGGTAGCGCCGACCGGATCGCGCCGCGGTCGAGCGGGGCCTCCGTGAAGAAGTCGAAGTCCACCGAAGGTCTGTGCCCGAGCCGCAGTGCGATGGCGGTCCCGCCGTAGAGAACCAGGCCGAGTCGCGTGGTGGGACCGAGCGCTGGCCAGAGCTGGCGCTGCTCCGGTGGGAGGATCTCCAGGCGGGGCGTGAAGGACCTCTTCACGTGAAGCGCCGCACCGGGAGCGGTGGAACCTCGCCCACCTTGGCGAGGCCGAGCCGATAGTGCCAGTAGGCCCAGGAGCGAGCGCTGAACTGCCCGGCCTCCCCGCGCTGGAGCACCTCACGCAAGGCGTCGTCTCCGACCTCTGCCGCGATCGCGGCGATGTCTGCGAAGTCGCCGATGTTCATGACCTGCGCGATCAGTCGCTCCGGGTAGGCGACCGCCTCGTCCGGGGTCTTCCACCAGAGGTACTTGCGAGCCAGGGGCTTCAAGGTGGCGTGAGCCAGGGCCATGCGGCGATTCTACCAGCCTGAGCGGCGGATCACACGGTAGGGCCGGAGTTCTGGATGCGGGCTCCAGGCATGCCGATCAGCCATTCCGGCCGATTCCGATCACCCGTACCGGCAAGGCGATCACCCGGGGCGTGAGGCCGCACGGGACCCGGGTGGGAGCGCGGGTAGGGGGACGCGAGGCGGGGACGTCGTGGCCAGGTGACGGCCGCGCCCGGTGTCAGGGGGGCGGTTAGACTGAACATCGGTTTAGGTCTACGCAGGCCCTTCTCCCGGCGACCGACATGAGAGCAGCCCATGGCAGATATTGACTCCAAATCATCAGATGATGTATCGAAGCCACTCTCCGCCGGGGCCGTCCGACGGTGCCTGTTGGAGATCCTCAAGAACGGGTGGGAGGTCGGCTGGACGGCCCACGCCAAGAGGGAACTCTCCAACGACCAGATGACGACGGTAGACGCGGTCAACGTGCTTCGCTGCTGGCGCTACATGGATCCTCCGGAGCAGGACATCAAGACGGGCGAATGGAAGTACCGGATCCACACAGACATGATGGGCGTCGTCGTGAAGTTCCGGTCGGAGACGCAACTCGTCGTGATTACCGCTTGGAGGAAGTGAGGCTCCCATGAACTGCATTGCGTGTGGAAATGGTCCAGTCGAGGTGAGGAGGGAGAACCACCGCTACGCGGAGTGCGGACTGGATACCGTCACCCTGCAGAACCTCGAAGTGCGGCGCTGCAGGGAGTGCGGCGAGACCGAATGGGTGACGCCTGATGTCGAGGGCCTTCACACCCTTATCGCCAACGTGGTGGCGTCGAAGCCGGAACGGCTCCTCCCCCAGGAGATCAGGTTTCTCCGGAAGTACCTCGGTCACAGCTCGAAGAACTTCTCCCAGACCATTGGGGTCCGCTCGGAGACCGTGTCGCGCTGGGAGAGCGCGGACGACCCCCAGCAGATGGACC
>JANPOM010000165.1:0-1849 GCA_031427995.1 Anaeromyxobacter sp.
CACTATCCCCAGGCCAGGCTCGAGGACACCGCCGTCAAGCACTCCGCCGCGAGGAAGTTCCGGTTCACTGCTGGGCCGAAGGGCTGGAAGTCGGTGAGTCACGCCTGATGGCTGGCGTGGGCGCGCACCAGCGCCTGCGGCAGGCCACCACCCGGTTGACACCCTCCCGGGGTTCAAGTCACGAGAGTCGGCGCGCGCGGTCGAGGCGCGCTCCCAGGGTGCCCGCGTGCGAATCAGCTTCGTCCTGCCGGTGGCCAACCACGTACTCCAGAACCGTTGGCTAGAGCCAGGCCCGATACTGGTCGGGCCAGATGAACGGGCTTGGGGGCGGGCAGGCCGTGGCCAGTGGGAGCAGGAGGACCAGGAAGAGGATGGAGCCAGCACGCATCGACGACCTCGTCTCGGAAGCGGGTGCCAGGGCGGGCTCACCGCCGTGGGCTCGATTCGGTAACCTCAGCCGCTGTAACCGTGCAGTACCATGTTCGTGGGCCATCCCTTCGGCGGCGGCCTCGATCTGATCCACCCGCGGCGCTCAGTGGGATCCACTCGCAGTTGCGGGGGATGAGGCTGGCAGGTTCCGCGCCCGCGTGGCGCGCGAACCGGTGGACGCGAGGCGGGGGACATCGCCGCCGTCGAATCGCACCTCGCCCAGCCGGGTCGGGCTACAGGAACGTACCGTGATGACACGGCTATCGTCGTGCCCCAGCGAGCTGCTGGATCCGCTGGTAGGAGACCCCGAGCAGCTCAGCGGCATCGCGCACTGAAAGTCCGAACTTCCGGGTAAGTAGGGTGGCGGCGGCGGCCGTGGCCTTCATCGCCTCGGCCTGAACCCGGTCGAGTTGACCACGAGCCGAGGCGACCTTGCGGACCACGGCGCTGGTCCGGGCTGGCAGGCGGATGTCGTCCACCAGTTCCGCGCGAGCGGCAGCAGCCTCATCGACGAAGAGGGCCAGCGCCTCGCGGATTCGCCTCCGCCCCTCGGCCAGGCTGCGGCCCTGCGTCAGGCACCCCTGGACCTCGGGCACGGTGACGATCCACCAACCCGACGGGTCCTTCTCGTAGCGGACGGTATAGCTCCTGGACTTCATGGTGCGCCTCCTAATTCCCTTCCCGGATGATCTTCTTGAGCCAGTCCTTGCCCAGGCAGGGCTCGAGGCTGGGCTCGGTGGCCCCAAGCCGGCGCAGGATGGTCAGCATCTCTCTCGCCCGCATGAATGCGAAGGTATTCCTGCCCGGCCAATCTGTCAAGGTAGCTAGACAGAGAGGTGGTGGTCCGTCCTGACTGAAGACACCAACAGGTACGTCCCGCGTCGAGTCTCCCCGCCGGGCAGCACGCTCCAACTGCGGGCGAAGTCGGAAGGCCTTCCACTCCACTCCGCGCTGGGCAACGCCATACTCGACTGGGCAAGGCGGGCCCCCTCATCAGGTCTCGGGCACCGTTAGCCTCGCCGCGCGCTACTGCGAGGCGGGCTCAAGTCAGCGGCTTCAGGGTGGCGGGAGCCAAGGCCATGAGGCGATTCCATCAGCCGGAGCGCCGCATCACACGGCAGGGCCAAAATGGCCATGCTATGTTTTCAGCATGGCCGCGGTCGAATCCACCACGGAGCTCTCCGCTCAGGAGTTTGCCCGCGCCGTGGACGCGCTCGTAGACGAGTGCCGAGTCGAGAGCCTCTGGTCGCTTCGGCCGGACTACTACCCCCGGACCGACCCGGAGCGGCTGCGGGTCCTCGACGCCATCCAGGAACGCTCCGGACGCGAAGTCTTCCGTCGTGCTGGGAATCTGAAGACATGGCTCTCACGCCACTCCAAAGACGAATCTGCCTCCTCCTAGCGGAGCAGCGGAAGCGGA
>JANPOM010000166.1:0-10351 GCA_031427995.1 Anaeromyxobacter sp.
GCTGACGGCGTCGGAGGTGCGCGCTCTGGCGCGGGGCTCACGTGCCCCGCTCCAGATGACATGGACCGGTCGGCTGGTGACCGGGCATGATTAGGGGACGGCGCCAGGTCCCGTCATCCAACCGGAGACCAGGCGCGCCGAAGAGGTGTGGCCATGTCCAGTCCGAACAGGCTTCCGCGGCACATCATCTGGCTCTCGCTGGGGGCGGTGGCTTCGCTCGCCGGCAGCGTGGCGATCCTCGCGGGGATCGGGGCGGTCACCAGCCCGGGCGCCGGCCTGCCCGAGGCCGGGGTCAATGCGCTCGGGGTCTACTTCCTCGTCATCGCACTCGGCATTGGCGGGCTGGTCCTGGCAGCGATGGCCGGCAAGGAGCTGCTCGACCACCGCCGCCAGGTCCGGCTGCGTTGAACCGGGTTCGAGCAGGCCTGCTGGTCCTCAAGCGGCTCAGGGCTTCTAGTGCCCCGACTCAGGCTTGATGACTCGACGAGGCCGCCCGCCGCAGCGAGAGGATCGGCGCTCGCAGTAGTCAGTAAGCCTGGGTCGGGTCACTTGCCTGGAGGCGCGGCCATGGCGCGCCGTCTGCGCCTCTGCGCCGCCGCCCTCGTCGCCCTGGTGAGCGCGGTGGTGCTGGCCGGCGTGGCCTGGCCCCGGGGCGGCGAATCGATCCGACATCGGTTCATGCCATCATGCGTGGCATGAACGGACGCCTCCTCGAGCTCGAGCTCGACTCGCCCGCCCTCGTCGGCAACCCGCTCGGCGATCCGGCCCGCCGCCCGCTCTTCGTGTACCTGCCCCCGGGCCGCTCCGATGGGGCTGGCCTGCCTGCCGTCTACTTCCTCCACGGCTTCACCGGGAGCGGACGCAGCTGGCTCAACGTCTCGCCCTGGAGCCCGACCGTGCCGGAGCGGCTCGACGCGCTGGTGTCGGCCGCCGAGGTGCCGCCGCTGGTGGGGGTCTTCGTAGACGGCTGGACGGCGCTGGGCGGCAGCCAGTGGATCAACTCGACCGCCATCGGCCGCTACCAGGACTACCTCGCCGACGACGTGGTCGGCTTCGTGGAGCGCGGGCTCGGCACCCTGCCGCGGCGGGAGGCGCGGGCCCTGGTCGGCAAGAGTTCGGGCGGCTACGGCGCCCTGCGCATGGGGCGCGACCGGCCCGAGGTCTTCGCGCACCTCGCCTGCCACGCCGGCGACGCCGGCTTCGACTGGTGCTACGGGCTGGATCTCCCCAAGGCGGCCGCTGCCCTGCTGGCGGCAGGCGGCGACCCGGCGGCGTGGCTGGCCGCCGCGGCGAAGCGGGCGCGCGAGACCAAGCTCGGCGGGAGCGACCACCCGGTCCTCGGGATCATCGCCATGAGCGCCGCCTACTCGCCGGACCCGGCCGCTCCACTCGGCGCGGCCCTGCCGTTCGAGTTGCCGAGCGGCCGGCTGCGCCCTGAGGTCTGGGCCCGCTGGCTGGAGCAGGACCCGGTCCAGTTCGTGCCTCGCTCGCTCGACGCCTTCCGGGGCCTCACCACCATCTTCCTCGACTGCGGGACACGCGACGAGTTCAACCTCCGCTGGGGCGCCCGGCAGGTCGCCGAGTCGCTGCGAGCCGGTGGCATCGCGGTGGTCCACGAGGAGTTCGAGGACGGCCACATGGGCATCAACTACCGGTACGCTCGCTCACTGCGGCTGCTGGGCGCCCGGCTGGCGCGGGGCTGAGCCGCGCCTCGCGGCCGGTGGGCCGATCCACCGCGCCCGGGATGGTGGTAGAAAGCGGTCCATCCGGGGTACCACCCGGCAGACCACTCGCCTGGAGTCCTCACATGCGCCGCATCCTCACCGCAGCACTCGCCGCCGCCCTCCTCACCGCCACGCCCGCCCTGGCCGCGGATGCAGCGCCGGCCGGCGGCAGCTCGCTGAGCGCCTGGGGCATCCTCGGCTGGGGGAGCGCCGTCGGCATCGGCGCCAGCTTCCAGACGCCGCTGGTGCCGCGGGGGCTGATCCACGATCCCGGCTTCAAGGTGCGCGACAGCCTCGACCTCGACCTCGGCGTCGACTACCTGAGCTACTGGAACCACTACTACTCCGGCCCCGATTACTACGACGTCAGCGTGTTCAACCTGCACGCAGGCCTGATCTGGAACTTCTGGATCACGCCGCAGATCGCCATCTACCCGAAGGCGGCGCTCGGCTTCAGCATCGCCCAGTACTCCTACTCGCCGAACTGGAAGCTGGGCGACCGCCACGGCAGCTACGGCGGGCTCTACCCGGAGCTGGCGGTGGGCGGGCAGCTCATGCTCGGGAACTCGGTCTCGGTGCGCGGCGAGCTGGGCTGGGCCGGCCTAAAGCTCGGCGTCGGCTTCGCTTTCTGACGCGGGAGCGCACCGACCCGTGACCCGGCCGGGGCGCCTGTGACCACGGGTGCGGGCTACCGCTCCTCGCGCCCGCCGTTCTTCCTGAGGAAGGTCGGGATGTCGAACTGGTCGTCATTGCTGGGCTGGTAGGTTCCCCGGCCAACCCGGATGGTGGCCGGCGCGGGGACCGGACGGGGTGGTGCCGGCAGGGGTGGCGGCACGGCGCGGGCCGCCACGGTGAGCGGCACGGAGAGCTGCACGGAGAGCTGCGCGGCCCGCTGCACCGGGCGCTGTTCGCGGGCCCGGTCGAAGCCGGTGGCGATGACGGTGATCTTCACCTCGTCGCCGAGCCGCTCGTCGATCACCGATCCGAAGATGATGTTGGCGTCCTCGTCGGCGGCGGCGTGGGCCATGGAGATGGCCTCGTCCACCTCGTGGAGCGTCAACCCCGAGCCGCCGGTGATGTTGACGAGCAGGCCGGTGGCGCCGTCGAGGGTGATGTCCTCGAGCAGCGGCGAGCTGATGGCCGCCTGCATGGCCTCCACGGCGCGGCGCGGCCCGGCCGCGCGGCCGGTCCCCATCAGGGCCATGCCCTGCGCCGCCATGATGGTGCGCACGTCGGCGAAGTCGACGTTGACGATGCCGTGGACGGTGATCAGGTCGGAGATGCCCTGCACCGCGTTGAGCAGCACCTCGTCGGCCCGCTTGAAGGCGTCGGCCATCGACATGTTCTCGCCGGCCACCGAGAGCAGCCGCTGATTGGGGATGACGATGAGTGTGTCCACGGCGGCCCGCAGCTCCTCCAGCCCCTTCTCGGCGTGGAGACGGCGCTTCTTGCCCTCGAAGTTGAAGGGCTTGGTGACCACGCCCACCGTGAGGGCGCCGGTGTTCCTGGCGATTTCGGCCACCACCGGAGCGGCGCCGGTGCCGGTTCCGCCGCCCATGCCGGCCGCCACGAAGACCATGTCGGCGCCGGCCAGGGCCGCCTTCACCTCCTCGACGCTCTCCAGGGCCGCGTCCCGCCCCACCTCGGGCCGGGCGCCGGCACCCAGCCCGCGCGAGGCGGTCTTGCCGAGCTGCAACTTTACCTGCGCCCTGTTGGCGGTGAGCGCCTGCAGGTCGGTGTTGGCGGCGATGAACTCCACCCCTTCCAGCCGCCCCGCCACCATGGTGTTGATGGCGTTGCCGCCGCCACCGCCCACGCCGATGACCTTGATCTTCGCCCCGTACGACTCGTCAGCCCCGTCCCTGTACTCGATCATGTGCCGGTCTCCCGCGGGCTAGAAGATCTCACCGAGCCACTGCTTCATCCGGTCCTTCACCTTCCGGTAGACGTTCTCCTCCCGGATCTTGAAGTACGGGCTGCCGAGCCGCTGCTTGGCGCCGTAGATCACCAGGCCGACCGCGGTGGCGTACATGGGGCTCTTGACGACGTCCACCAGCCCGCCGATGTGGCGCGGCATGCCGCGACGCACCGGCATCCCCAGCACCTCCTCGGCCATCTCGGCCATCCCTTCCAGCAGCGTCGAGCCGCCCGTGATGACCACCCCGGAGGCCAGCAGCTCTTCCATGCCGGCCTTCTGGATCTCGTGCTGGACCAGCATGAAGATCTCCTCGACGCGCGGCTCGATGATCTCAGCGAGGATGTGGCGCGAGAGGATGCGCGGGGCGCCGCCGCCGACGCTGGGGACCTCGATGGTCTCGCCGCCGTCCACCTTCTTGGCGTTGGCGTGGCCGTACTGCTTCTTGATCCGCTCGGCCTCGTGGGTCGGGGTGCGCAGCCCGATGGCCACGTCGTTGGTGAGGTGGTTGCCGCCCAGCGAGATGACCGCGGTGTGGCGGATGGCGCCGTCGTGGAAGATGGCGATGTCGGTGGTGCCGCCGCCGATGTCGACGAGGCAGACCCCCAGCTCCTTCTCGTCCTCGCAGAGCGTGGCCAACGAGGAGGCCAGTGGCTGCAGCACGATGTCGGCGACGTTGAGTCCGGTGCGCTGGGCGCACTTGACGATGTTCTGGGCCGAGGAGACGGCGCCGGTGACGATGAGCGCCCTGGCCTCGAGTCGCACGCCGCTCATGCCGATGGGGTCCTTCACCCCGTCCTGGTCGTCGACGATGAACTCCTGGGGAAGGACGTGGATGACCTCGCGGTCGAGCGGGATGGCCACCGCCTTGGCCTGCTCGATGACCCGGTCGACGTCCTGGGGCCGGACCTCCTTGTCCTTCACCGACACCACGCCGTGCGAGGGGAAGGCCTTGATGTGACCGCCGGCGATGCCGGTGTAGACGGTGGAGATCTCGCACCCGGCCATGTGCTCGGCCTCCTCGATGGCCCGCTTGATGGAGGCGACGGTGGCGTCGATGTTGACGACCACGCCCTTGCGCAGCCCCTTCGAGGGGTGGGTGCCGATGCCGATGATGTCGATGCCCTCGTCGGTGATCTCACCGACGATGGCGCAGATCTTGGTCGTGCCGATGTCCAGTCCGACCAGGACGTCTCCGCTCTTTGCCATGGGTGCTTCCTCCTGGCGGAAGGCGCGCCGCGCCCACGCCGGTTCGTTTCGTCAGGGCCCTCTCGGACCCCGCGCATCCACCACGCCCATCCGCCCCTTGACCCGAACCGCCACCCAGTCCGGGTGGCGCCGGTTGTCGAGGTGGATCACCTCGCCCTGCACTCCGTCCGTCTCCAGCCTTGCCAGCAGCACGTCGAGCCGCTCCAGCTTGCGCGGCAGGTCTCCCTGCCCAAGCCGGATCTCGATCCCCGCGTCACCCGCGTAAATGGTCGTCCCCAGCACCGGGTCGAGGTGAAGCTCGGAGACGGCGGCGCGCCGGTCCAGCCCCGCCTCCCGCCAGCGCCCCAGCAGCCCGAGCGCGCTCCGCAGCCGGAGCTGTTCGCCGGCGCCGTCGCGGCGGGCCTCGAAGGCCTCGCGCTCCAGCCCGGTCACGATGGGCAGGTCGAGACCGTCGCCCGGCGCGGCCCGCTTGAAGACCTGCCCGGTCGCGTCGACCAGGTAGAGGCCGCCGAGATCGACCAGCGCCGCTGCCTGCCGCTCGGTCACCACCACCTCGAGCGCGGGGGGGAGCCGGCGGTGGATCTCGACGGTGTCCAGCCAGGGATTGCGGCTCAGGGCCCGGGCCATGGCCTCGGTGTCGGAGAGCAGGAGGTGGTCGCCGGGCCGGACCGGCGAGAGCTCGGCCAGCGCCGCCGCGCTGACCTGGGTGAGTCCGGTGTAGCGGATCTCGCGGATGCGGAGCAGGTCGCCGCGCAGGCCATGGCGCCAGGTGGCCCAGCCGGCGCCGGCGATGGCGGCGAGGGTGATGACGGTAGGGAGCAGGAGCGCGACGGCGCGCCGGAGACGGCGTACCGTCTGGCCTGGATGCTTCACCGCCGTCCGCCGGTTTTGACCCCGCGCCACCCGCCGCTCCCGGCCCGGAGGGCAGCCGAGCTTCCGGCCGCTTCCGGGCGCTATCGCCCAGTGCCCGACCTTGCCGCAGAACCCGGTCCTGTAAAGTTTTCGCCCCATGGGGAAGGGGCCCGGCGACCCGGGCGCGGCGAGTCGCCACGCCGAGGTTTCTTGACGATTCGCCCCAGCCGGGCCAAGACGGACGATCTCGGACACCGGGGACTCGCCCCGTGCCCGGAAACGGAGCAACTCGACATGCGCCTCCTCGCCGTCATCCCCGTCGCCCTCGCCCTGCTGATGCTGACCGCGGCCCCCCGCGCAGCCGAGGTGAACCGGTTGGCGCCGCTCCCCAAGGATCAGGCCACCGTGGTCCACGGGCCCTACGAGCAGGGCGCCTGCGACACCTGCCACGAGCGGGCCGACGCCAAGGACCCGGGCGCCGCCAAGGCCACCAGCGAGACCTGCCTCTCTTGCCACGACGAGTTCGCCGGCAAGGCACCGGTCAAGATCGGCAAGGGCAAGTCGCACCCGGCCGGGAAGGGTACCTGCGTCACCTGCCACAACCCGCACAACGCCAAGAAGCGGAAGCTCCTGCTCTAGGAATGGCCGTAGGTGTTCAAACCAGTTTCAACCACCCTGGGCCTCGCCAGGAGTTTCCCGAGGACATCCGGTGGTTTTCTGGATACCGATTGCTTTTCGTCAAGGTACTCGACGCCTCACGTCGTAGAATTCGCGCCACGCGGACAAACAGGGAGGGGGCGAGGGTGGAACGGGTGTACCGCCCCCCCGGAATGGACTCGATGAAGATGCGGCCCATGCGAACTTCCCGGCTCTTGCTGCTGGCGGCGGTCCTCCTCGCGGGGGCGGCTTCGGCCGCGCCGCTCAAGACCGAGGTGAACAAGAAGGCGACGCGCCGGGGCTTCGCGGTGGCTCCGCTGCCGCCCGGACCAAACGTGAAGTGGTCTCACGGGCCGTACGAGGCGGGTGACTGCTCCATCTGCCACGATCGGAACGAGCGCGCCAACCCGGGGCCTATCTCGGCCGGCATCAACGAGACCTGCTACTCCTGCCACGAGGAGTTCCAGGCCATCATGGCCCGCAAGTACAAGCACGTCCCGGCGGTGGAGGCCTGCACCAACTGCCACAACCCGCACAACTCCACCGAGCGAAAGCTGCTGGGCACCGAGATGGTCGAGATGTGCACCAGTTGCCACAAGGGCATCAAGGACCAGATCGTCAACGCCAAGGTCCGGCACGACGCCATCACCACCGGCGAGAAGTGCTCCAACTGCCACAACCCACACGCCGCCAACATCGAGAAGCTGCTGATCCAGCTGCCCTTCGACCTCTGCGTCAACTGCCACTCCAAGGACGGCATGCTGGCGGGCGACGGCAAGCCCATGACCAACTTCAAGTCGTGGCTCTCCGACAACAAGGTCTGGCACGAGCCGGTCAAGGCCAAGGACTGCTCGGCCTGCCACCGCACCCACGGCGGCAGCAACTTCCGGCTGCTGGTGGCTCCCTACCCGGAGGCCTTCTACGCGCCGTACGAGAACAAGGCCTACGCCCTCTGCTATGGCTGCCACAACGACAAGGTGGTCTCGGTCCCGGAGACCACCACGCTGACCGGCTTCCGCGACGGCTCGCGCAACCTGCACTACGTCCACGTGCACAAGGAGCGCGGTCGGACCTGCCGCGCCTGCCACGAGGTCCACGCCTCCAAGCAGGACCACCACATCCGCGAAGGGGTTCCCTACGGCCCCAAGCGGTGGATGCTGAAGATCAACTACACGCGGCTGCCGAACGGCGGGTCCTGCGCCAAGACCTGCCACGAGACCAAGTCCTACAACAACAAGACGCTCACCAGCTCCGCGCCGAAGTAGGCCACCTTGTCGACGGCGCGCCGGCTCTTTACCTGGTTGACCGCCGGGGCACTGGCCGGTGTCGGCCTGCCCGTCGCGGCCGTCGCCTTCTCCCACCTCGCCATCGGCGAGCCGCTGGAGAACCCCCGCCTCCCCCGGCTGGGCGGTGGAGCCACCGAGCTGCTGGCGCGCGGCTCCGTCGTCAGCCTCTTCGTCTTCTTCCGGCCGGAGCAGGAGCGCTCGGTGGTGGCCCTGAAGACGCTGGCCCTGCTGCAGCAGGAGTTCGCCGCCAAGCCGGTCCGGATGGTGGCGGTGGTCTCGGACAGCTGGCCCGAGGAGGCGGTGCGGGACACGGTGCGCGAAGCCGGCTTCAGCGGCCCGGTGCTGATCGACGTCAAGGACGCCCTCTACGGCGCGCTCGGCGTGAGACTCCACCCGGTGGTCGGCATGGCCAACCAGCGCCAACTGCTGGCCGCCTATGAACCCTTCCGCCAGATCAACTTCGGCGAGATCATCCGCGGCCGCATCCGCGTCATGCTGGGCGAGGCGACCGAGGCCGAGATGGCCCGGGTGCTGGAGCCGGAGAAGGCCACCGGCGGCTCCCCCCAGGACGAGGCGCGGCGCTACCTCAACCTGGCACGCAAGCTCTGGATCCGGAAGAACGCCGCCAAGGCCCTCGAGGCGGTCGAGCGCAGCCTGGCCATCGCCCCATCGGCGCCGGCCTGGGCGCTGCAGGGCGAGCTGGCCGCCGCCGGCGGCGACTGCGAGAGCGCCAGGCCCCTCTTCGAGAAGGCCTTGAAGATCGACCCCACCGAGCCCGTCGCCACCAAGGGGCTGAAGGGCTGCGCCCCCTCGCTTCGCTAGGAACCAAGGAACTCCATCGTGAGGAAACCCATGCGCCGAAGCCTCGCCGTCACCTTCCTCGCCGCCCTGGCCGGACTGGCCGCGGCGCCCTTCGTGGCCCACGCCCACGCCGCGGTCGGCACCCAGGTCAGCCAGGTGGAGCTGGGCGCGGCGAGCGGCGAGAAGGTCCGGCTCATCGACCCGAGGGCAAGGGTGAGCGTGCTGATCTTCGTGCGGGCCGGGCAGGACCGGTCGGTCGAGGCCCTCAAGGCGATGGCCCGCTGTGAGAAGGACCTGGCCGGCAAGCCGGTCCGCTTCATCGGCGTGGTCCCGCCCGACACCACCCCCGAGGAGGCCAAGGCCCTGGCCACCGCCAGCGGCGTGAAGATGCCGCTGCTCTTCGACGTCAACGACGCCCTCTACGAGAAGCTCGGGGTGCGGCTCCACCCGGTCATCTTCCTGCTCGACGCCAAGGCCAGGGTGGCCGCCTTCGAGCAGTACCGGCAGATCGACTATTGCGAGGTGATCGCCGCCCGCATCCGCTTCATGCTCGGCGAGCTCGACCAGGCGGCGCTCGACAAGGTCCTGGAGCCGCCCAAGAACACCATGCCGGGCGAGAACCCCAAGGACGTCTCCAACCGGGACGTCAACCTCGGCCGCAAGCAGCTCAAGATCAAGCAGTACGACAAGGCGACCGCCAGCGCCAACAAGGCCCTGGCCGTGGCGCCCAGCCCCGGCGCCTTCGCCCTGCTCGGCGAGATCGCCGCCGCCAGGGGAAACTGCGCGGCGGCCGTGAAGCAGTTCGACCAGGCCCTCAAGCTCGACCCGGCCGAGAAGCACGCCCTCGAGGGCAAGAAGGCCTGCGTAGGGAAGTGATCATCGCTTTTTCCAACCATGACGTCCCTTGGGGTGCGAACATTCGCCACGCCATGTACGCTCCCCTTCGCCTCGCCCTGGTCTCAGCCGCGCTGGTCCTGGCGGCCCCGTTCGCCGCCCACGCTCACGCCGAGGCCGGAACCCTGGTCGAGAACGTGGAGCTGCGGACCATCACCGGGGGCAAGCAGCGGCTGCTCTCCGCCAAGGCCAAGGCCAACATCCTGGTCTTCTTCCGCACCGGGCAGGAGCGGTCGCTCGACGCCCTCAAGATGCTGGCCATCTGCGAGAAGGAGCTGGCCGGCAAGTCGGTCCACTGGGTCGGGCTGGTCTCCTCCAGCGAGGCGGCAGCCGACGTGCTGGAGCTGGTGAGCAAGACCGGCATCGCCATGCCGGTCCTCATCGACGAGGGCGACAAGGTCTACGGGGCGCTCGGGATCAGGCTCCACCCCATGGTCGGGATCGCCGACGGCAAGTTCCGGCTGGCGACCGTCGAGATGTACCGTCAGATCAACTACTGCGACATCGTGAAGGGGCGCATCAAGGTGATGCTCGGCGAGCTTGACGCCGCCGGCATGGAGCTGCTGCTCAACCCACCCAAGGGCACCATGCCCGGCGACGACATCCGCGACGTGGCCCGGCGCGACGTCAACCTCGGCCGCAAGCAGCTCAAGATCAAGCAGTATGACAAGGCGCTGGTGAGCGCCAACAAGGCGCTGGAGAAGGCGCCCCTGGGCTCGGCCTTCGCCCTCATCGGCGACGTCCACGCCGCCCGGGGAGACTGCGCCGCCGCGCTAAAGCAGTACCTTCAGGCCCTCAAGCTCGATCCAGCCGAGAAGTACGCCCTGACCGGCACGGTCGCCTGCGCCCCGAAGTAGCCGGCGGCGGCGCTGGTCCACTGCGACACCTTCCGGAAGGTGGTCCTTCCCGCCGGGGGCACGGCCCCCCTCCGCGCTCCCCGCGCCCAAAGGCGCGCCCTCTCTCCTGAGGCCCGTCCGCCTGGTCCGGAGACATTGGGGCTGCGAGAGTCGCGC
>JANPOM010000167.1:0-24461 GCA_031427995.1 Anaeromyxobacter sp.
GCATGCAGATCGAGAACAGGAAGTTGCCCAGGAAGGATTCGAGGAACAGCAGCAGCCGGATGTCGCCGCTCAGCGGCGCTTCGTCCGGCGGCTTGCGGAGCCAGGGCAGCATCGCCACGGCGGCGATGCCAAAGCGCAGCCAGGCCAGCTAGTGCTCCGGAGATGGCGCTGGACCGCCTACCGTGGCAGGCTCCCCGCGATCTCGAGCAGGTCCGAGAGCAGCGCGTAGGCCGTCTGGTCCACGCCACCGGCGCCTTCCCAGAGGCCTACCTCGCCCATCAGGTCGGTGTCGAGCACCAGCACGGCGTCGGCGCCGGACGAGACCAGCAGGTCGCCGAGCGGCAGCTCCTCGGGGGCGACGCGCGCGGTGACCTTTCGGCCGTCGCGCCCGGCGCGGGCCACCAGCCGCCAGCGCTTCCCCTCCAGCGCCGCCCTGGCGACCGACTGGGCGGTCACCTCGCTGACGCTGACCCGCTCCACGTCGGCGGGGCGCAGCGAGGCCCCCATGAGCGCGTTGGCCAGGGCGCAGGCCTTCACGGCCGCGTCCCAGCCGTCGAGGTCGAAGGCCGGGTCGGCCTCGGCCACGCCGGCCGCCTGGGCCTCGGCCAGGGCCACGTCGAAGGGGACGCCCGCCTCCATGCGCGAGAGGATCCGGGTGGTGGTGGCGTTGAGCACGCCCCGGAAGCCGCGCACCGTGGCGCCGCGCAGGCAGCGCTCGGCCAGGTTGAAGACGGGGAAGCCGTCCATGACCGCTCCCTCGTGGAGGAAGCGGACGCCGTGCCGGCGGGCCAGGGTCCGGAGGCGGCGCAAGGCGTGGGCCACCGGCCCCTTGTTGGCGGTGATGGCGTGGCGCTTGCGCGTCAGCGCCGCGGCGATGTGGGCCGTGGCCGGCTCACCGGTGTGCGGCTCGAGCGGCGAGAGCTCCACCAGCACGTCGTAGGGGGCGGTCTCGACGAGCGCCCGGGCCGAAGCGACCAGCGCGCCGCGGTGGAGCGGCGTGAGCGGGCGACCGGCGCGGGCCAGCTTGAGCGCGCGGGCCAGCGGCAGGCCGTCAGGGTCGACGGCGAGGCCGTGACGGCCGGTGGCGATGGCGGTGACCCGCACCTCGACCCCGGCCCGGCGCAGGATCCGGCCGTAGGGGCCGCCCAGCAGCTCGACGAAGCGGCGGCCGACGTTGCCGAAGCCGACCAGGGCGAGGCGCAGGAGGCGGGGAGATCGGGTGGGCATGCGCAGCGAGGTTACCGCAGCCCGGGCCCCCGTGGTCAGAGGAGCAGGCGCCGCACGTCCGCCAGCACCGTGGCCAGGAAGCTGGTGAAGCGGGCCCCGGAAGCGCCGTCGATGACCCGGTGGTCGTAGGAGAGCGAGAGCGGCAGGATTCGCCGCGGCCGGAACTCGGTCCCGCTCCACTGCGGGCGCATGGCGGAGCGCGAGACCCCGAGGATGGCCACCTCCGGCGCGTTGATGATGGGGGTGAAGGCGGTGCCGCCGATGCCGCCGAGGCTTGAGATGGTGAAGCAGCCCCCCTGCATGTCGGCCGGCGAGAGCTTCCCGGCCCGGGCCCGGGCGGCCAGCCCGGCCACCTCCCGAGCAAGGTCGAGCACGCCCTTCTTGTCGACGTCGCGCACCACCGGCACCACCAGGCCGTTGGGCGTATCGGCGGCGAAGCCGAGGTGGAAGTACCTCTTCAACACCAGCGTGTCGCCGTCCAGGGAGGCGTTGAAATCAGGGAACTGGCGCAGCGCAACCACGCTGGCCTTCATGAGGAAGGAGAGCAGCGTCACCTTGGCCCGGTCCTCGCCCTGCTCCAGGTTGAGCTGGACCCTGAAGGCCTCGAGGTCGGTGACGTCGGCCTCGTCCACCTGCGTGACGTGCGGGATCATCGCCCAGTTGCGGGCCAGGTTCGCTCCGGCCAGCTTGCGGATGCGCGAGAGCGGCTTCGGGTCGATGGGTCCGAAGGCGGCGAAGTCGATGCTGGGCCAGGGGAGCAGGTCGAGGAGGCCACCGCTCCGCGGGGCGGTGCCGGTGAGCGCCGCCTTGACGAACTGCTGCACGTCCTGGTGCAGGATCCGGCCGTGCGGCCCGGTGCCGGTGACGCCGCCGAGGTCGGCGCCCAGTTCACGGGCGAAGCGACGGACGGAAGGGGAGGCATGGACCGCGCCGCGGGAAGCCCGCGCCGAGGCCGGGATGGCGGTCGCGACCGAGGCTGCGGCAGCGGAAAGGGCCGGGGCAGCCGACGGGGCCGGGGCAGCGGAAAGGGCCGGGGCAGCCGACGGGGCCGGGGCAGCGGGCACCTTCGAGGCTGCGGCAGCGGGAGGGGCCTGGACGGGCGCGGCGGCGGCCGCCGGCACCGCGGCTGGCTTCGCGTCGGTGCCCGGCTGCTCCAGGGTGATGATGAGCGACCCCTGCTTCACCCGGTCGCCCGCCTTCACTTTCACCTCGCGCACCGTGCCGGGGGAGGGGGAGGGGACGTCGAAGGTGGCCTTGTCCGACTCGAGCGTGAGGAGCGGCTGGTTGGCGCTGATGGCGTCGCCCGGCTTGACCAGCAGTTCGGTCACGCCGGCGTCCTTGACGTCGCCGATGTCTGGAACCCTGACCTCGATGAGGGGCACTAGATCGTCCAGGGGTCGGGGGTGGAGGGGTTGATGCCGTACCTGGCCAGCGCCTCGGCGGCCCGGCCAGCCGGGACCACGCCGTCGCGGGCCAGCGCGGTGAGCGCCGCCACCACCAGATGGTGGCGATCGACCTCGAAGAAGCGGCGCAGCTTCTCTCGCGTGTCGGAGCGTCCGTAGCCGTCGGTCCCGAGCACCAGATACCGGCGCGCCACCCAGGGGCGGATCTGCTCGGCGAAGGTGCGGACGTAGTCGGTGGCGGCCACCACCGGGCCACTGGTCGGCCCGAGGCAGGTCTCGACCCAGCTCGGCCGGGCCGGCGCGCCGGGGTTGAGCCGGGCGGCCCGCTCGCAGCTCATGCCGTCGCGGGCCAGCTCGGTGAAGGAGGTGGCGCTCCAGGCGTCCGCGGCCACGCCCCAGTCCTGCTCGAGCAGTTCGGCCGCGGCCAGCACCTCGCCGAGGATGGCGCCGGAGCCGAGCAGCTGCACCCTGGGCGCCTTCTTGCCACCCTGCCCGGCGCGGACCCGGTGCAGCCCCTTCAAGATCCCCTCGGCGGCGCCCTCCGGCAGGGCCGGCTGCGGGTAGTTCTCGTTGAGAAGCGTCAAGTAGTAGTAGACGTCCTCCTGTTCGGCGTACATGCGCCTGAGCCCGTCCTGGATGATCACCGCCACCTCGTAGCCGTAGGCCGGATCGAAGGAACGGCAGTTGGGGATCACCGAGGAGAAGACGTGGCTGTGCCCGTCCTGGTGCTGCAGCCCCTCGCCGTTGAGCGTGGTGCGGCCGGAGGTGGCGCCGAGCAGGAAGCCACGGGCCCGCATGTCGCCGGCGGCCCAGGCCAGATCGCCGATCCGCTGGAAGCCGAACATCGAGTAGAAGATGAAGAAGGGGATGGTCGGGGTGGCGTGGGTCGAATAGGCGGTGGCGGCGGCCATCCAGTCGCACATGGCGCCGGCCTCGTTGATCCCCTCCTGGAGGATCTGCCCCTGCTTGTCTTCCCGGTAGAACATGAGCTGGTCGGCGTCCTGCGGCGTGTATAGCTGTCCCACCTGGCTCCAGATGCCGAGCTGCCGAAACATCCCCTCCATGCCGAAGGTGCGCGACTCGTCCGGGACGATGGGGACGACGCGCCGGCCGATGGCGGCGTCCTTCACGAGCGTCTGCAGCAGCTGCACGAAGGCCATGGTGGTGGAGATGGCGCGGTCGCCGGTCCCTTCGAGCAGCTTGGCGAAGGCCGAGAGCGGCGGCACCGGCAGCGGTTCGCTCTTCTGGCGGCGCCGTGGGCGGCCACCGCCCAGCGCGGTGCGGCGGGCCAGCAGGTACTCGAGCTCCTTGGAGCCCTCCTCGAACTTGAGGAAGGGGAGCTGCTCGAGCTGGTCGTCCGGGACCGGCAGCTGGAAGCGGTCGCGGAAGCTGCGGATCGACTCGACCGAGAGCTTCTTCTGCTGGTGGGTGGTGTTCTGGGCCTCTCCCGACTCGCCCATGCCGTAACCCTTGATGGTCTTGGCGAGGATCACGGTCGGCTGCCCCTGTTGCTGACCGGCGTGGTGCTGGCTGGCGGCCTGGTAGGCGGCGAAGACCTTGAAGGGATCGTGGCCGCCACGGTTGAGGTTCCAGATGTCCTGGTCCGACATGTCGGCCACCATGGCCTTCAGCTCGGGCGTGTTGAAGAAGTGCTCGCGGACGTAGGCGCCGTCGCGCGCCTTGTAGACCTGGTACTCGCCGTCCACGACCGCCATCATGCGCCGCTGCAGGTGGCCTTCGGTGTCCCGGGCCAGCAGCGCGTCCCAGTAGCGGCCCCAGATCACCTTGATGACGTTCCAGCCGGCGCCGCGGAACTCGCTCTCCAGTTCCTGGATGATCTTGCCGTTGCCGCGCACCGGCCCGTCGAGCCGCTGCAGGTTGCAGTTGACCACGAAGATGAGGTTGTCGAGCCGTTCCCGCCCGGCCATGCCGATGGCGCCGCGCGACTCCGGCTCGTCCATCTCGCCGTCGCCGAGCAGGGCCCAGACCTTGCGACCGGTGGTGTCGGCCAGACCCCGATCCTTCAAGTACTTCATGAAGCGGGCCTGGTAGATGGCCATGAGCGGACCCAGCCCCATCGAGACGGTGGGGAACTGCCAGAAGGCCGGCATCAACCATGGGTGCGGATAGGAGGAGAGCCCCTCGCCGGAGACCTCCTGCCTGAAGTTGCAGAGCTGCTTCTCGGTGACCAGCCCGAGCAGGAAGGCGCGGGCGTAGATGCCGGGGGCGGAGTGGCCCTGGATGAAGAGCAGGTCGCCACCGCGCTCCTTGCTCCAGGAGCGCCAGAAATGGTTGTAGCCGATGTCGTAGAGCATGGCCGCCGAGGAGAAGCTGGCGATGTGGCCGCCCACGTTGGTGTCGCGGTTGGCCCGCACCACCATGGCCATGGCGTTCCAGCGGATGTAGTGGCGGATGCGCTGCTCGATGGCGAAGTCGCCGGGGAGGGCCGGCTGGCGTGCCACCGGGATGGTGTTGACGTATGGGGTCTGGGCGGAAAAGGGGAGCCCGGTGCCGTCACGCCGGGCCCGCTCAATGAGCTGCTCGATGAGGTGGTGGGCCCGCTCGGGCCCCTCCCTCACCAGCACGCCGTCGAGGGCGTCCAGCCACTCCTGCGTCTCCTGGAGATCGAGATCGGCCTTGCCATCCATGGTGTCTTCTCTCCAGCCGCCCCGGGGCGAGCGCGCCCCCCATTTAATCCAGACCTGGTGGGGGCTGCACGGTCGCTTGGGGGCGACCCCAGTACGGGCGCTGGGTTGCGCGCCTGGAGACGATGGGTGAAACGGCTGCAAGCGTTCGTTTGCACAAAGGAATCCTCCGACTGACCCCGCCCTGAGGTATCCTCCCGCCTTCACTCAGCGGGGAGTTGTTCTGGATGGCCGAAGCGTCTGGATTGGGGCTCGACGTCGGTTCGACGAGCGTGAAGGCCTGCCTGGTCACGGGTGGAGCCGAGAGCTGGTCGGAGGTCCGGGCTCACGACGGTGACGTGGTGGGCACGGCACGGTCGATGCTGGCCTCCCGGTCGATCCCCGGCGGCACCCCGACCGTGGTCACCGGCGGCGAAGGCCGGAGGCAGTTCCGGCTGGAGCTGGCCATCGCCCCCGAGGCGCTGGAGCGGGCCCTGGTCGCGCTCGGTCTCGACGTGAGCGCGGTGGTCTCGGTGGGCGGTGAGGACCTGGTGGTCTACCGGCTCGACGCCGGCCGCATCGTCGGCACCTACGCAGGGAACAAGTGCGCCAGCGGCACCGGGGAGTTCTTCGCCCAGCAGCTCCGCCGCATGGACCTGCCGCTCGAGGTGGTCCACAGCGCCGAGGTCGAAAAGGCCTGCGTCCACCGGCTCTCCTCGCGCTGCTCGGTCTTCATGAAGAGCGACTGCACCCACAAGCTCAACAAGGGCGAGGCCGATCGCCACGACATCGTCCTCAGCCTCACCCACGTGATGGCCGGCAAGGTGCTCGAGTTCCTCGCCAAGGCCCGCGTCGAGACCGGCACCGTGCTCCTGGTGGGCGGTTCGGCCCGCAACCCGCACCTGGTCGCCGCGGTCCGTGAGGGACTTCCCCACGCCGAGCTGGTGGTGCCGGTGCAGGCCCCCTACCTGGAGGCCTACGGGGCGGCGCTGCTGGCTCAGGAGCGGGGCACCCCGCTGCCGGCCGCCGAGGCGCTGACCGGCGACGGCGAAGTCGCCTACGCCCGCACCCGGCCGCTCAAAGAGGCGGCCGGGCTGGTGACCTTCCACCCCTCGCGCCGCGGCAAGACCCGCGCCGGCGCGCGCTACGTGCTCGGCATCGACGGTGGCTCCACCACCACCAAGGTGGCGCTGGTCGACGCCACCACCCGCGAGATGGTCGCCAGCCATTACGGCCGCACCCTGGGTGATCCGGTGGCGTCGCTGCGCAAGTGCCTGGCCGAGGTGATCGGGCAGCTCGACGCCCAGCTCGGCGGCGAGGACGCGGTCGAGATCATCCTGGCCGCCACCACCGGCTCGTCGCGCGAGCTGCTGGGTGTCTTCTGCGGCACCGGCGCCATCTACAACGAGATCATGGCCCACACCGCCGGCACCACGGCGCTGGACCCGGCCATCGACACCATCTTCGAGATCGGCGGGCAGGACGCGAAGTACGTCTCGCTCCGCAACCACGTCCCCGTCGACTACGCCATGAACGAGGCCTGCAGCGCCGGGACCGGCTCGTTCCTGGAGGAGTCGGCCGCCGGCGATCTCGACATCGCCCGCGCCGAGGAGATCGGCCCCATCGCGCTGCAGGCGACCGCGCCGCTCAAGTTCGGCGAGCACTGCTCGGCCTTCATCAACTCCGACATCCGCAAGGCCATCTCCCAGGGAGCCACCCGCAGCGACATCGTCGCCGGCCTGACCCTCTCCATCGTCTCCAACTACCTGAACCGCGTGGTCGGCAGCCGCACCATCGGCAACCGCATCGTGCTGCAGGGCGGCGTGGCCAAGAACCCGGCCATGCCGCTGGCCTTCGCCCAGCTCCTCAACAAGCCGGTGGTGGTACCTCCCGACCCGGAGCTGATGGGCGCCTACGGCGTGGCGCTGATGGGGCTCAACCGGCTCGAAGACGGCAGCCTCAAGGCCGCGCCCCTCAAGCTGCTCGAGCTCTCGACGCGGAGCATCTCCTCGGAGAAGGAGTACCGCTGCCGCGCCTGCGACAACCTCTGCCCCATCCGCATCATGAAGGTGGGGGAGACCCGCCACCACTTCGGCGGTCGCTGCAACAAATTCGCCAACCTCCGTCGCAAGGTCACGCTCCCTGCCGGCGAGGTGAAGGACTGGGTCGAGGTGCGGCGCAAGCTCTACTTCGAGACCTACGCGGCCCAGGCCGACCTGCTGCCGCGCGGAGGCCCGGTGGTGGGCGTCCCCGAGGCCCTCTCGGTCCACTCGCTCTGGCCGCTCTACTCCAACTTCTTCGCGGCGCTCGGTGTCCGCGTCCAGCTCACGCCGCAGGTGTCGCAGAAGGGCATGGCCCGCTGCGAGTCCTCCTTCTGCTTCCCCGCCGAGCTGGCCCACGGCCAGATGGGCGCGCTCATGGAGCAGGCGGTGCAGCCCGACTTCGTCTTCCTGCCGCACCTCAAGGCCATGCCGAGCTACGAGAAGGACGTGCACGCCTGCCTCTGCCCCATCATGCAGGGGCTGCCCTACACGCTCCGCACCGCCTTCGGGCTCGAGGAGGCCAGGCTGCTGCGGCCCATCCTCGACCTCGGCAAGGGCTTCGAGGCCGGGCGCGAGGTCATGCAGGACGTGGCCGAGCAGGTGGGCCAGACCCGCGAGGCCGGGCGCGCCGCCTGGTCGCTGGCCGTCGAGCGCCAGACCGCCTGCTACCGCGAGGGGCGGCGGCTGGGCCGCCAGGCGCTGGCCGAGGCCGAGGCCGCCGGCCGGCCCGCCATCGTCCTCTTCGGCCGGCCCTACAACGCCTTCGCGCCCACCGCCAACATGGGCATCCCCCGCAAGTTCGTCACGCGCGGCTGGAGCGTCATCCCCTTCGACTTCCTGCCGCTGGCCGACGAGGCCATCCCGCCCAACATGTACTGGTACTACGGGCAGCAGGACCTGAAGGGCGCGGTCATGGTGAAGCAGCGGCCCAACCTCTTCGCCTGCTACGTCACCAACTTCTCCTGCGCGCCCGACTCGTTCATCCTCCACTTCAACCGCTGGATCCACGACTCCAAGCCGTTCCTGACGCTTGAGCTCGACAGCCACACCGCCGACGCCGGCGTCGACACCCGCATCGAGGCCTTCCTCGACGTGGCCGAGGCCTGGCGCAAGGCGCCCAGGTGTCCGCCTCCGGCGCCGCCCGAGCGCGACTGGGACGTGCGGATGGAGAACCGCGAGGCGGTGGTGGTCAACCGCCGCACCGGTGAGCGGCGCGGCATGAAGGACAAGCGGGTCCGGCTGGTCTGGCCCTCCATGGGCCGGGTCACCACCGCGCTGGTCAGCGAGGTGGCCAGGCACAACGGCATCGAGTCGGTGCTGCTGCCCCCCGCCGACCAGGGGACGGCGCCGCGGGCGCGCGCCGTGGCCAGCGGCAAGGAGTGCATCCCGGCGCTGCTGGTGCTGGGGGCCTTCCTCGACTACCTGGCCAAGCAGCCCAAGGACGAGGGGCAGGAGGTGGTGCACCTCATGTTCATGCCCATCACCACCGGCCCCTGCCGCACCGGCCAGTACGCCATCTTCTACCAGGGGCTGGTGCAGGAACTCGGCTTCCGCAACGTGGTGATGCTGTCGCTCAACTCGGACAACTCCTACGCCGAGCTCGGACCCGACTTCAACCGCGAGCTCTGGCGGATGATCGCCGTGGGCGACTACCTCCGCGACATCGATGGGACGCTCTCGGCGCTGGCCGTCGATCGTCCGGCGGCCAGGGCCGAGCTCGAAGCGGTGGTGCAGGAGGCGCTGCTGGAGGCTCGGCGGGGCGGTCCGGCGGTGCTGGCCCGGCTGCCGGAGTGGGGCGCGCGGCTAGGCCGCATCCCCCTCAAGAAGCCGCTCGCCGAGGCCAGGAAGGCGCTGGTGGTCGGCGAGATCTTCGTGCGGCGCGACGAGTACTCGGTCGGCCCGCTCGTCGACCGGCTCGCCGACGCCGGCGTGGTGGCCAAGATCACCGGTCTCACCGAGTGGGTCCACTACCTCGACTGGGACCAGATGCGCCGCATGAAGAAGTCGCTGGCGGCGCTGCCGGCCTGGCGCCGGCTCTTCTCCAGGGAGCTGCGCGCCATGGGGGTGCTGCGCATCGAGATGCTCTGGAAGGCCTGGGTGGAGGGCAAGGTAAAGAGGGGGCTGGGGCTGAGCGGCATGGTGCCCGAGGCACCCCACGGCATGGACCGGATCATGGCCCGGGCCGAGGAGTTCGCCTCCTGCGAGCTGGAGAGCGAGGCGACCCTGTCGCCCGGCTCCGCGGCCGTGGCCATGGACGAGGGCTACCACGGCGTCGCCATCATCGCTCCGTTCGCCTGCCTGCCCGGCCGGCTCATCGAGGCGACCTACGCGCCCTGGGCCCGGGCCCGCGGCATGCCGGTGGTCGCGGTGGAGAGCGACGGCAACGAGTATCCGCCCGGCGTGGTGAGCCGCATCGAGATCTTCGCCCACGACGTCAGCCGCGGCGAGCGCGCCAAGCCGGTGCCACTGCCGGTGCTGGCCTGAGCCGGCTCACGCCGGCTCACTTGGTTCAGTCGCTGGGGAGCCCGATCCGCCGCTCCAGCGCCTTGTAGCGAGGGTCGCCGCGCAGGCCACGGAGGAGCGGCTCGAGCTTGAGGTCGCTGAGGCCGCCGTCGCGCTGCGCCAGCGCCCGGTCGAGCCACTCGAAGGCCCGATCGGCCTCGCCGCGCCAGGCGTAGACACAGGCGATCTGGAAGGGCGCGTCGGCGGCATGGCTGGCGAGCATGGTGTCGAGCGCGGCCTGGGAGTCCCGTGGCCGGGCCAGGTCATGGTACGCCGCCGCCGCGAACTGCAGGTGATAGACCTTCTCCACGCTGCGGCGCGCGGCGGCGAGGGCCGCCTCCGGCTTGTGCTCCAGCAGCTCGGCGCTGGCGAGGTAGACGGGCGCCGTGTCCTGCTCGGCCTCGAGTTCCAGGGATCGGAGCGACGCGCTCCGCGCCAGCTCCAGGCGCTCCAGCGCGATGTAGAGCCCCGCCAGCGTGGACCACGGCGCGTAGGAGGTCGGGTCGAGCTGGCTGGCCCGCTGCGCCAGGGTGATGGCCTCCTCGACGCGGCCGGTCGGCCCGAGTACGTAGCGCGCGAAGCGCCACATCATCTCCGGATGGCCAGGGCTGAGCTCGAGCGCCTTCTCCATGTCGGCCCGCCCACCCGCCCAGTCATGGTGAAGATTGACCCGGAAGAAGGCCCGGGCCGCGTAGGCTTCCGCCAGCCCCGGCGCCAGGTCGACGGCCCGATTGGCCGACGCCTCGGCGCGGGCCTTGGCGGCCTCCAGGTCGGCGGGCGAGTCACCCACGTTGCCGAAGCCGTAGAAGTGGGCGTAGGAGATTCCCGCCAGGGCCGGCGCGTAGTCGGGATCGAGGTCGAGGGCACGCTGGAAGGCGGCGGCGGCCAGGCGCGAGCCCTGGGTGGTGTCGCGCTGCATGAAGCGCCTCCCCTGCAGGTACTGGCTGTAGACCTCCGGATTGGCGGTCCGGTACTCCCGGCTGCTGGGGCGTTGCCCACGCAGCAGCTCGACCTCGAGCGCCGCCGCCACCGCGCTGGCGATCTCGTCCTGCACCGAGAAGACACCGGTCAGCTCGCGCTCGAAGGTCTTCGACCAGAGGTGGCGGCCGTCCTCGCTTCGCACCAGCTGCGCGGTGACCCGGACCCGGGTGGCGTCCTTGCGGACACTCCCCACCAGCACGTTGGCCACGCCCAACTCGCGCCCCAGCGCCCGCAAGTCGTCCATGCGGGCACGGGCCGAGAAGGCCGAGCGGCGTCCGGTCACCCGCAGCCCGTTGAGCTGGGCCAGGGAGTTGATGATCTCCTCGGCGAGCCCGTCGGAGAAGTACTCCTGGTCCTGGGCTTCGCTCAGGTCTGAGAAGGGGAGCACGGCCACCGAGGGGATGGCGTGGCCCGGCGCTCCGCGCCCACGCAGCAGCATGGCGCCAAGGGCGAGGAGGGCCAGCAGCAGGAGACTCGCCAGCACCCTCGCGGGCCAGCGGGCCAGGCGGGGCCGGCGGCGGATGCGGACCGAGGAGCTGCTCCCCGAGCTGGAGCCGCTGCTGCCGGCCAGCACCAGCTCGAGCGCCTCGACCACCCCGGCGCCGTCACGCGGGCGATCGACCGGGTCCTTGGCCAGCATCCGCCCCACCAGCGCGCCGAGCCCGGGCCACTCAGGGACATCGACGGCGGGTGCGGGCCGGTCGCTCGCGGCCGAGTGGCTCACGTCGTCGGGGAAGGGGAGCTGGCCGGTCAGCAGCCGGTAGAGCAGGACCCCGAGCGCGTAGACGTCGGTCCGCTCGTCTTCGGGGGCGCCGCGCCACTGCTCCGGCGCCACGAAGCCGGGGGCGCCGCCGTCGAGCCGCGGCCGGCCGAAGGTGTGGGCCACGCCGAGGTCGAGCACCTTGACCGCGCCGTCGTTGCAGAGGAAGACCCGATCCGGGGTCAGGTCGTGGTGGGCCACGCCGCGGGCGTGGGCCACCGCCAGGGCCCGGGCCACCGAGAGCACGACGCGAACCGCCTCGGCCGGCTCCACCGGGTCGGCGCCGAGCCGCTCCGAGAGCCGGGAGCCCTCCAGCAGTTCGTAGACCAGGTAAGGACCCTCGGGGCAGCGGCCGGCGTCGAAGAGGGCCGCCAGGTTGGGGTGGGACAGGTCGGCGATGGTCTCGGCCTCGTGGCGCACCCGCTGGGCCGAGCTCGAGGTGGTGGCGCCGGCGCGCAGGACCTTGAGCGCGATGCGGCGGTCCAGCAGCTCGTCTCGGGCCTCGAAGAGGAGGCTGAAGGGCTCGCGGGCAAGCTCTCGAACCAGCCTGAAGCGGCCGATGGCGTGGCCTGGCACCAGGGTCGAGGCCCATGCCGAGCCTCCCTCGGCGGGGGGGGCCCGAGCCAGGTCGTCGAGGATGGCCGAGAGCGTCCCCGGCTTGGGCGTGGTGTGGTTGCTCACCGATCATCACACTTGGCAGGGGTGGCCGAAAGGCCGCGAGCCTTCGTCTTGCCGGTTGACTCCCAGCGTGCCACCATTCCGGTGCTCGCTCTCTTCAACCCGGTTCCCGAGGTCCTGACATGGCGGAAGCGAAGCTGACGGTCGGTGGCTGGATGACGCCAAACCCCATCACCATCGATGAGGACGCCTCGGTCATCGAGGCCATCCACCTGCTCAAGGAGAAGTCGATCCGCCGCCTCCCGGTCATGAAGAAGGGGAAGCTGGTCGGCCTGGTCACCGAGCGGATGCTGGCCGCCTACACGCCGGGCAAGGCCACCTCCCTCGACCAGTGGGAGCTGCATGGCCTGCTCGACAAGACCAAGGTCAGGACGGCCATGAACGCCCAGCCTTACACGGTCCGCCCCGCCACCGCGCTGGCCGAGGCTGCGCAGCTGCTCCACGACAAGAAGCTGAACGGCGTGCTGGTGGTCGACGACAAGGACCAGCTGGCGGGCATCTTCACCAGCACCAACGTCCTCGAGGCGCTCATCCACTTCGCGGGGGCGGCGGCGCGCTGACATGGGCGGGCCCTGGGGCTACTTCCAGACCCGGCGGTCGTCCATCTTCTTGCTCCCCTCGGGGAGCGTGCCGCGGGCCAGCAAGGTGACCTCACCGCGAACCTTCAGCTCTTCGCGCAGCGCCTCGGCGAGGGTGGCGGCAAGGGCCGCGTCGCCGGGGCGATCCACCTCGACCTGGTAGCCGAGCTGGTCGACGTGCTGGTCGCGGGTCACCACGGCGCGGAAGCGGCCGGTCTCGGGGAAGCGCTTCAGCACCGCCTCCACCTGCCCGCCGCGCACGAACATCCCCTTCACCTTGACGGCGTCGCCGACCCGGCCGAGCAGGCCTGCCAGCTTGGGCGCCACCCGGCCACAGGCGCAGCGCCCGGCCGGGGCCAGCGCGCCGATGTCTCCGGTGGCGAAGCGGAGCAGCGGGTAGGCCTGGTCGAAGATGGTGGCCACCACCTCGCCAGGCTGGCCCGGGGCGGCTGCGCGGCCGGTCTCGAGGTCTAGCACCTCGACCAGGGCGTCGGGGTGGAGGTGCCAGCCGCCCAGCTCGACGCACTCGTAGGAGAGGCAGCCGAGGTCGGCGGTGCCGTAGCCCTGCCGGCAGCGCACCCCGAAGGCCTCGATGTCGGCGCGCAGGCTCTCGGGGAGCATCTCGGCGATGGCGAAGGCCACCTCGATGAAGAGCGGGATGTTGGTCTCGCGGGCCCGGGTGAGGAGCTGGAAGAGGAAGCTGGGCGTGCCGGTGTAGGCGGTGGCCTTGAAGTGCGAGGCGGCCTTGAGCTGCAGCTCGGTCTGCCCCACGCCGCCGGGGATGACGGCGCAGTCGAGCGCCCGCGCCGCCCCGTCGAGCATGAAGCCGAGCGGCGTCATGTGGTAGCTGGCCGAGTTGAGCACCACGTCGCCGCCCCGGAAGCCGGCCGCGGCCATGCCGTGGCGGAAGCGCCAGAAGTCACCGTCCTGCCCCTGCGGATCGTAGATGGGGCCCGGCGACATGTAGAGCCGGGCCAGCGCGCCGGGGGCGAAAGTGGCCAGGCCGCCAAAGGGCGGGTCGGCGGCCTGCAAGGCTGGCAGGGCGTCCTTGCGCAAGATGGGGAGGCGCGGCAGGTCATCGAGGCCGCGGATGTCGGCGGGGGAGAGGCCGGCCAGCTCCAGGGCGAGGCGGGTGTGGGGAGCCGAGTTCCAGGCGGTGGCCACGGTGGCCGCCAGCTGCCGGCCGAGGTGGGCCCGCCAGGCCTCCGGGGAGAGGCACTCCAGCTCCGGATCGAGGATCGAGCCAGGTCGCAGCGTCGCCATGGTGGGGTCCTCCTCGCGAACGGGAGCTAGCTCAGCCAGCGCTTGCGGCGCTTGTAGAACTTCAGGTTCTTGTAGCTCTTGCCGGCGCCGCCACCCATGTAGAACTCCTTGACGTCCTCGTTGGAGCGGAGCTTCTCGGCGTCGCCGTCGAGGACGATGCGGCCGTTCTCCATGACGTAGCCGTAGTGGGCGATGGAGAGGGCCAGGTTGGCGTTCTGCTCGACCAGCAGGAAGGTGGTCTTCTCCTCGGCGTTGATGCGCTTGACGATCCCGAAGATCTCCTTCACCAGCAGCGGCGCCAGGCCCAGGCTCGGCTCGTCGAGCAGGATCAGCTTGGGTCGCGCCATGAGGGCGCGGCTGATGGCCAGCATCTGCTGCTCGCCCCCCGAGAGGTAGCCGGCCAGCCGCTTGCGGCGCTCGTGGAGCATCGGAAAGTAGGTGTAGACCATCTCGGTGTCGCGCTTCAGGCCGGCCCGGTCGTTGCGGGTGTACCCGCCCATGATGATGTTCTCCTCCACCGTCAGATCCTCGAAGACGCGGCGCCCCTCCATGACCTGGAAGATGCCGCGGCGGACGATCTGCTCGGGGGGCACGCCGTCGATGCGCTCCCCCTGGAACTCGATGGTGCCGTCGGTGACCTCGCCCTCCTCGGTGTGGAGCAGGCCGGAAATGGCCTTGAGCGTGGTGCTCTTGCCGGCCCCGTTGGAGCCGAGCAGGGCCACGATCTTCCCCTCCGGGACGTGGAGGGAGAGCCCCTTCAAGACGAGGATGACGTCGTCGTAGATGACCTCGACGTTCTTCAGGTGGAGCATGCGGGCTCGGGTCAGCGGAAGGGAGGGGCGAGCCGTGTGGCCCGCCCCTCCGGGTTCACGAAACCGCTAGAGGCCGAGCCACTCGGCCTTGCGGGGGAACGTGTAGTCCTTCACCTTGACCAGCTTGCCGTCCTTGACCATGAAGACCGCGGTGGTGGTGGAGGGGCGGTGGTCGGTGCTGGTCCAGGTGACCGGGCTGGTCAGGCCGCCCATGTCGAAGTCCTTGAAGGTCTCGAGCGCGGCCTTGACGCCCTCGCCGGTGAGCTTGCCGGCCTTGTCGGCGCGCTTGAGCGCCTCCACCCAGACGGTGGCCGAGGCCCAGCCGCGCACGTACATGGCGTCGTGCGTGTCGGCCGGGTGGTTGGCCTTGTGGAAGTCCTCGAGCGCCTTCATGCCCGGCACGGCGGTGCCGTAAGGGACGTGCGGCATGACGCCGGTGACGCCCTCGGCCGTCTCCTTGGCGACCGCCGGGAGCTGCTCGGAGAAGCCATAGGGGTTGGAGCCCCACTTGGTGGTCAGGCCGAGGGCCTTGGCCCCCTTCAGCACCAGGGAGACGCCGGTGGTGGTCACGTTGATGTAGGCGTAGTCGGCCCCCTTCTGCTTCATGTTGAGGAGTTGGCTATTGGCGTCCTGGAAACCGGGGGGGAGGATCTCCTCGTCCACCACCTCGATGCCGTTCTCCTTGGCGAAGGCGCGGCCGGCCGCCAGCGGCGCCTTGCCGTAGGCGTTGTCGCCGTAGAAGAAGGCCACCTTGGGGCCGCGGGTCTTGTCCTTCCAGTCCTCCTTGACCCAGCTGAGCCAGGCGCGGAGCTGGTCGGAGTAGCTCGGGCCCACGAAGAAGTTGTACGGGGTCTTGGCCGGGTCGGTCAGGTCGCCGGCGAAGGAGCCTGAGAAGTAGGGGATCTTGTCATCGTTGATGAAGTTCTTGAGCGCCAGGGTGTCGCCGGTGCCCCAGCCGTTGATGAGGACCACCTGCTCCTCCTTCATGCGCTTGTAGGCGGAGACGGCCTCGGGGATCTTGTAGGCGTAGTCCACGTCGATGAGCTTGATCTTCTTGCCGTTGATGCCGCCCGCGGCGTTGGTCAGCGCCACGTAGTCGCGGACCCCCTGGGCGTAGGGCTTGCCCACGTCCGAGGTGATGCCGGTCAGGTCGAAGATGCCGCCGACCTTGACCTCCTGGGCCACCGCCTGTCCGGTGGCCAACACCGCCACCGCCATCGCCAATCGCATCGCGCTTCGCATGAGGTGCATCGGGAAACCTCCGTGTCGGGTGATTGGGCTGCGCCTGCGTGCTGCTGCTTCAGTACGAGAACGGGTAGAGCTTCCAGTAGGTCTTGATGTGGCGCCAGCGAGCCGACATGCCGTCGGGCTCGAAGATCAGGAAGAGGACTATGGCCAGACCGAAGACGCCCATCTTGACCGAGGCGAAGAGCGTGGTGAGGTCCGGGAAGGTGGTGGCCAGGGCGGTGGTGACGAGGCGCAGCAGTTCGGGCAGCAGCGTGATGAAGACGGCGCCGAAGACCGAGCCGAGGATGCTGCCCAGCCCGCCGATGATGATCATGCCGAGTTGGTCGATGGCCAGGCTGATGGGGAAGTTCTCCGGGCTGATGATGCGCGACTGGTAGGCGAGCAGCGAGCCGGCCACGCCCACGTAGAAGCTGGAGACGGCGAAGGCGATCAGCTTGTAGCGGAAGACGTTGACCCCCATGACCTCGGAGGAGATGTCCTGGTCGCGGATGGCGACGAAGGCCTTGCCGACCTTGGTGCGGAAGAGGTTGCGGGCGAAGAGCAGCAGGCTGGCCGCCACCGGCAGCGCCAGGAAGTAGAGCTGCTTGTCGTTGGCCACCACCAGCGGGCCGGCCCGGGGCGCCGGGACGCTGATGCCGTTGACGCCGCCGGTGACCGACTCCCAGTGGGAGATGCCGAACTCGATGACGAAGTGGGCGGCCAGCGTGGCCACCGCCAGGTAGAGCCCCTTCAGGCGCAGCGAGGGGATGCCGAAGACCATCCCCACCAGCGCGGTGATCAGGCCGGCGGCCGGGATCACCAGCGGGAAGGGTAGATGGTAGCGGCCGGCCAGGACGGCGGTGGCGTAGGCGCCGACCGCCATGAAGGCGGCGTTGCCGAGCGAGATCTGGCCGGTGAAGCCGGTGAGGATGTTGAGGCCGGTGGCGGCGACCACGGCGATGAGCACCCGCAGCGCGATGTCGAGCCAGAAGGCGCTGGTGAACCAGGGCAGCGCCACCATGGCGACCAGAAAGGCGATCATCATGCGCCGGGCGAAGGCCGTCTCGAAGAGGGCCATGTCCTCGGCGTACGTCTCCCTGAAATCTCCGCAGCGCATGTCGCTCCCGTCAAACCCGTTCGATCTTGACCTTGCCGAACAACCCGTATGGCTTCACCGATAGGATGGCCACCAGCGCGATGAAGGGGGCCACCTCCTTGACGCCGCCGCCCATCAGCGAGTCGAGGTAGCCGCCGGAGAGGTTCTCCAGCACGCCCATCACCAATCCCCCCACGATGACGCCGAGCACGCTGTCGAGCCCGCCCAGGATCACCACCGGGATGACCTTCAAGCCGAAGAGCGCGAAGGCGCCGTCGACGCCGCCGCGGATGCCGCCCAGCAGTATCCCGCCCACCGTCGAGACCACCGCCGCGATCGACCAGGCCAGGGCGAAGATCCCCTTCACCGAGATGCCCATGGAGAGGGCCACCTGCTGGGAGAAGGCGGTTGCCCGCATGGCGATGCCGGCCCGCGAGTACTTGAAGAAGACCGAGAAGAGGGTCAGCAGCACCATCACGCAGGCCACGCTGTAGAGGTAGCCCTGCGAGACCGGCAAGGGCCCCACCATCACCGGCGTGGTTGGGAAGATCTCCGGGTAGGGCCGGATGTCGGTCCCCCAGATCCCCTGCACCACGGCCTTCAGGACCGAGGAGAGCCCCAGCGTCAGCATGATCACCGAGATGACCGGCTCGCCGATCATGGGGCGCAGCAGCAGCCGCTCCATGAGCACGCCCAGCAGGGCGGAGAAGGCCAGCGTGAGCAGGAAGGCGGCCACGAAAGGGACCTTGTGGGTCCCGACGATGGCCACGCAGACGTAGGCGCCGAGCATGAGGAACTCGCCCTGCGCGAAGTTCAGGATCGAGGAGGACTTGTAGATGATGACGAAGCCGAGCCCGACCAGCGCGTAGATCGAGCCGATCACCAGGCCGCTCACCACCAGCTGGAGGAAGAACTCCATCAGGCCGCCTTGCCCATCTTGAGCTTGCGCACCAGCAGGGTGGTGCGGATGCGGGTGGTCTTGCCGTCCTGGAACTTGATGGTGGTGTCGATGGGGACCTCGAGAGCGTCGCCGTACAGGGCGGCGATGACCTCCTTGTAGCGCTCCTCCACGAAGCCGCGCCGCACCTTGCGGGTGCGGGTCAGCTCCTCGTCGTCGGCGTCGAGCTCCTTGTAGAGCAGCACGAACTTGGCGATGCGGGCCGCGTCGGGCAGCTTCTCGTTCACCAGGTCCACCTCGCGCTGCAGCAGGTCGTAGACCTGCGGCTTGGCGGAGAGGTCGGTGTAGGTGGTGTAGGAGAGGCGGCTCTTCTCGGCCCACTTGCCCACCACGCCCATGTCGATGCAGAGCATGGCGGTCAGGAAGGGCCGGTCGTGGCCAATCACCACCGCCTCCTTCACGTATGGGGAGAACTTGAGCCGGTTCTCGATGAACTGGGGCGAGAACTGGGTGCCGTCGGCCAGCTTCATGACGTCCTTGAGCCGGTCGATCACCACCAGCTGGCCGTCGGGCGCCAGGTAGCCGGCGTCGCCGGAGTGGAGCCAGCCGTCCACCACCGTCTTGGCGGTGGCCTCCTGATTCTTGTAGTAGCCGAGGAAGACCGAGGGGCTGCGCGAGAGGATCTCGCCGGCCTCGGAGATGCGGACCTCGGTCTCGGGGATGGCGATGCCCACCGTGTGCGACTGGATGTCGTCATCGCGGTGGATGCAGCTGATGCCGGAGATCTCGGTCTGCCCGTAGATCTGCTTGAGCCGCACTCCCATGGCGTGGAAGAAGCCGAAGACGTCGGGGCCGAGCGCGGCGCCGCCGGTCGAGGCGCTGCGGATGTAGGTGAAGCCGAGCCGGTCTCGCAGGGCGCGGAAGAGCCCCCAGTAGGCGAGCCGGTAAAGCACCTTCAGGTGGAAGGGCACCGGCTTCTTCTCGAAGCGCAGATCGGCCACCTTGCGGCCGATGGGCATGCAGAGGTTGAACATGAACCGCTTGAAGGGCGTGGTGTCCATGATCTTCACCTGCACGGTGGAGGTCATCGACTCCCAGAAGCGGGGCGGCGCGAACATGACGTGCGGGCCGATCTCGCGGATGTTCTCGGCGGTGGTCTCGGTCTCCTCGGGGAAGTTGACGGTGAAGCCGATGGCCAGCGCGCTGGAGAGCGACATCATCTGCTCGCCGATCCAGGCCAGCGGCAGGAAGCTGACGAACTCGTCGGTGGGGCGCTTCTCGTCCACCGCATGGAGGTTCATGGCCATGCCCAGCAGGTTGCGGAAGGAGAGCATGGCCCCCTTGGGGAAGCCGGTGGTTCCAGAGGTGTAGGAGATGATGGCCAGGTCCTCGACCTTGCCGCGGGCCACGTTGGCCTCCCAGAGCCCGGGCTGCCCGGTGGCCAGCTCGCGGCCGCGGGCCTGGACGTCGGTGAAGGCGACCAGCTTCGGGTGCTGGTACTTGCGCAGGCCGCGCGGGTCGGTGAAGACCACCCAGCGGACCTTGGGCAGCTTCTCCAGCAGGTCGAGGATCTTGTCGACCTGCTCCTGGTCCTCGGCCACCACCACCGAGGCGTCGCAGTGGTCGATGACGAAGGCCACGTCGGAGAGGTTGGAGTCCTGGTAGAGACCCACCGAGGCGGCGCCGCAGGCCTGGGCGGCGATCTCGCTCATGACCCACTCCGGCCGGTTCTCGCCGATGACGGCCACGTTCTCGCCGGGCTGCAGGCCGAGCGCCACCAGCCCCAGCGAGAAGTCGCGGACCTGGTCGTGGTAGTCGCGCCAGGTGAACGACTGCCAGATGCCGAACTCCTTCTCGCGCAGCGCCACCTTGTCCGGCATGGTCCGGGCATTGCGGACCAGCAGCTTGGGGAAAGTGTCGTCCTGGCCGAGGCGGTCGAGTGAGCTCACGGTGGTCCCGTCGAAGGTCAGGCGGAGAGTTCGGCCGGTTCGCCGAGGTAGGCTTCCTGCACCTGCTTGCTGCCCTGGACCTCCTCGGGTGGGCCGTCGGCGATCTTCTCGCCGAAGTTGAGGACCGTGACCCGGTTGGAGAGGTCCATCACCACGCCCATGTCGTGCTCGATCATGACGATGGTGGTGCCGCGCTCCTCGGCGGTCTCGACCACGAACCTCGCCATGTCCTCTTTCTCCTCGGCGTTCATGCCGGCCATGGGCTCGTCGAGGAGGAGGAGGCGTGGCGCCAGCGCCAGGGCGCGGGCCAGCTCCACCCGCTTCTGCAGGCCGTAGGGGAGCGTGCCCACCACCTTCTTGCGGATGTGCTGGATCTCGAGGAAGTCGATGATGTCCTCCACCATGGCGCGGTGCTCGATCTCCTCGCGCTGCCCGAAGCCCCAGTAGATGCCGCCACCCAGGACGCCGGTCTTCTGGTGGACGTGGCGGCCGATGAGGAGGTTGTCGAGCACCGTCATGCCCTTGAAGAGGGCGATGTTCTGGAAGGTGCGGGCGATGCCGAGCTTGGTTCGGGCCGACGGGGTCATCCTGGAGATGTCGAGGCCGTCGAAGTGGATGGTCCCGTGCTGCGGCTTGTAGACGCCGGAGATGCAGTTGAGGAGGCTGGTCTTGCCAGCCCCGTTCGGGCCGATGATGGCGTGGATGGTCTTCGGCTCGACCTTGAAGCTCACGTCCGAGAGGGCGGCAACGCCTCGGAAGTGCAGGATGATGCCGCGAACGTCGAGCATTGCCATCGAGGGGTCAGGGATCCCGGGAGGTCGAAGTGAAAAGGGAAATTCAGGATGGCAGAGGGCCACACCCCCTCGCAAGCGTTTCGCGAAAAAACTGCATGCCGCGGCGCGTCAGCGAATTCACCAGCGGTCATGGGGCCGCGGACTCGCCGGCCTGGCGCGACGCGCCGTCCGGGCTGGGGGCAGGCCGGCCGCCACCCGCCACCCGGACGCCGAGCAACACCAGGCCGATCCCGGCCGCGTGGTGGGCGTGGAACGCCTCGCCGAGCAGGAGCGCCGCCAGCACCGCCGCGAAGGCCGGCAGCAGGTGGAGGAAGGCGCTGGAGCGGTCCGCGCCCAGCTCGGCCACGCCCTGGTTCCAGGCCACGTAAGCCACCACCGCCGCCAGCACGCCGACGTAGCCGAGGCTCGCCAGCGTCGGGCCGTCCCAGCTCACCCGTGCGCCGCGCCAGGCCTCGAAGGCGTAGAACGGCGTGATCCAGGCCAGGCCGATCACCACTAGCACGGTGAGCAGCGCCAGGGGGCGCAGCCCGGCCGGCCTGCGGCCCAGCAGCACCGTGTAGAAGGCCCATGAGAGCACCGCGGCCAGCACCCAGGCGTCGCCGCGGTTGACGCTGAGGCCGAGCAGTGCCTGGGGATCCCCTCCGGTGACGATGACCAGGACGCCGGTGAGCGAGAGGGCGATGCCGGCCACCTGCCGGAGCCCGGGCCGGCGGCCGCCCAGCAGCGGCCCGATGATGAGGATGAAGGCCGGGCAGGCCGAGTTGAGGAGCGCCGCGTTGGTGGCGGTGGTCTGCCCGAGCCCGACGTAGACCAGCGTGCTGAAGTTGCCGACGCCGAGGATGCCGAGCGGCACCAGCACCGGGAGCGAGCGGCGGATGAGTGGCCAGGCGGCGCGGACCTCGCGAAAGGTGAACGGCAGGAGGACCAGCAGCGCCAGCGCCCAGCGCCAGAAGGAGAGGGCCACCGGCGGGATGCTGGCGCTCACGGCGCGGCCGAGCACGAAGTTGCCGGCCCAGATCAGCTGCGCCATCACCAGCAGCAGCGCCGGGTGGACCGGCGGGTGGCGGTGGCGGGCGGTGGTCATGGCGGGAGAGGCCTACCGGGGGGCAGGGCCCCGCGCGCCGGGTCAGGCCATGGCGGGGTCGGTCTTGCCGCGGCTGACCACCCAGCCGAAGGCGGCGGCGGTGAAGAACATGATGAGGCTGTAGATGGCCGGCGGGATGGCCATGGTCGAGTTGTTGAGCAGGAGCGGGCTCGAGGCGATGGCGATGGCCAGCGTTCCGTTGTGGATGCCGATCTCCATGCCGATGGCCACCGCCTGCCGCTTCGGCAACCGCAGCAGGCGCGGGGCCAGGTAGCCTACCGCCAGGCTCACCAGGTTGAAGGCCAGGGCGGCCAGGCCGACCTGCCGGAAGAACTCGACGATGTTGGCGCGCTCCTTGAGCACGGTGGCGGCGATGACCAGCACCAGCAGCAGCGCCGACATGACGCGGACCGGCCTGTTCATCTTCGCGGCGAGGTGGGGCGACCGGGCGTGGAGCAGCATGCCGATGGAGACCGGGATGAGCACGATGGCGAAGACCTGCAGCACCTTGTCCACCTGCAAGGGGATGGTCTTGCCCTCGCCCATGAAGGCCACCAGCGCGAAGTTGACGATGAAGGGCAGGGTGAAGAGCGAGAGCACGCTGTTGACGGCGGTGAGGGTGATGTTGAGGGCCACGTCGGCGTGGGCCAGGTGGCTGAAGAGGTTGGCGGTCGCGCCGCCGGGCGAGGCGGCCAGCAGCATCAGGCCGACGGCCAGTTCAGGTGGCAGCGCGAAGGCCTTGGCCAGGCCGAAGCAGACCGCCGGGAGCAGCAGCATCTGGCAGGCCAGGCCGAGCACCACGGCCTTGGGATAGAGGAGCACCCGCCTGAAGTCCTCGGTGGTCAGGGAGAGCCCGAGGCCGAGCATGATGATGCCCAGGGCCACCGGGAGGAAGACCACCGTCAGGATGCTCGACTGCATTGATTCTCCCCACCAGGGATGAGCCGCGCTGTTGCTGGTGGGATCCTCGTACCACCGACCGCGGAGCCGGCGCCAGACGGCGAGGCCAGCCAGCGGTGGCGGACGCTAGCAACCGCCCGGCTTCTTGAAGAAGGTGGAGACGTTCTTGCCGGCCTTCACGGCGTACTTGCTCTTGATCTCGTCGCCAACGCTGATGCGCTTGTCGGCGAGCTTGTCGAGCGTGAGCTTGTCCTCGACGGTGATCACCACCGAATTACCGGCGTCGTCCCGCAGCACCGCGGTGGCGACCTTGGCGTCTCCTCCGGCCATCTCGACCCTGGTCACCTTGCCGAGGAACTTCTCGTCGGCCCGGGCCGAAGGTGCGGTGGCGAGGAGGAAGGCTACCGCGGCGACGCTGGCGATGACGGCTCTCTTGAACATGGCGTGAGGCTCCGGTGGGTGGTGCTCAGGGCTTGCGGGTGGAGGCGGGGGGCGCGGTCCTGGCCAGGCGCGCCGCGTTGACTCGCCGCTCGATCTTGCCGGCGCCGATGAAGCAGCCGATGGCGGCAACCGCGATGACCGCGGCGAGCGCGAGGGGCGGCAGGTGGACCAGCTTGTAGAGGAAGACGCCGCCCAGCTTCCCGCTCTCGTGGAAGGCGGCGAGCGCCGGCTGGATCTCGGCGTAGCCGATCATGCCGAGCACCACGCCGGCCACGGTGAGCAGGCCGTCGAGCTTGCCCGAGGCGGCCGCCACCACCGAGGTGCCGGGGCAATAGCCCGAGATGACGAAGCCGGCGCCGACCAGCAGGCCGCCGGCCACCATGGGCCAGAGGAAGGTCGGGTAGTTGATGGTGACCGCCTTGAGATCCAGCAGGCCGACGGCGGCCAGCAGCGACGAGCCGACCGCCGCGGTGACCACGGCGGTGAACATGACGCGGAAGACCGCCATGTCGGTCAGGTAGAACTGGGCCACCAGCTTCTGGGCCCGGCCGAAACCGGCCCGCTCCAGCACGAAGCCGAAGGCGACACCGATGACCACCGCCCCGAGCAGCGAGACCGGGGTGAGGGCGTCCTGCGAAAGCAGGTCAGTCGGGAAGATCATAGCCATTGCCTCCGCACCAGGGCGGCCAGCGCGTAGCCGCCCACGAAGAAGGAGAGGAAGAAGGCCCAGGAACCGGCCGACATCAGGGCCCCTCCGGAGAGGGCCTGCCCCGAGGCGCAGCCCCGGGCCAGTTGGGCGCCCGCACCCATGACCGCCCCGCCGCCGAGGGCCATCGCCCACCTGGCGCCGGACGGAAAGGTCGGCCCCTTGAGCGTCTCGCGGCGCAGCCGGCCGCTGGTGAGCGCGCCGAGGAAGCCGCCCAGCACCGCGCCCACCACCTGGAAGACCAGCCAGTACTTGAGCGGCGAGCCGTCTTCGGTGGTGCCGGCCATCAGCGGCACCTCCGCGACGTGCGCCGGCGCCACGGCCTGGATGGCGGCAACCCCGAGGCGGAAGCTCGCCCCGGAGGCGCCCAGCCCCTTCCCGGTGAGCAGGTAGGTGGCGAGCAGCACCAGCCCGAGGGCCACGCCGGCCAGGTAGGGATTCCAGAAGCGATCAGGGTCCTTGGTCATGGGGCTAGAACCTCCACCCCAGGCCGAGG
>JANPOM010000168.1:0-1805 GCA_031427995.1 Anaeromyxobacter sp.
GGTCCGCCAATCCATGGTTCCGACTCGGTTGACGCGGGGCGCTAGCGGTCGCGCGCCAACGCAGTCGCGTCGCATCTCACGCAGGAGCGCGAAGCCGGCGATACGGTGGACCGCGTGCTAGCGTCGCTACCGCCGCGGCGCCCGCCGGGCCTCGAGCCACCCGCCAGACCGTGACCGCCCCCGCCGAACCGCACCTTCCGTCAATCCCGCCGCCGCCCGAGACTGCGTCCGCGCCAGGGTTCCACTTCGGCGAGCGGCTCGAGCACCTCGTCGCGCTGCTCCGCTGGCTCCCGGCCGGCGCCGTGGTGGGAGCGGTCTGCGGCGCCGGCTCGGCCCTCTTCCTCTGGCTGCTGGAGCTGGCCACCGGGTACCGCACCGGCCACGAGGTGATCATCTACGCGCTCCCGCTGGCCGGGCTCGGGCTCGGCTGGATCCAGCAACGCTACGGCCAGGCGGTCAGGGCCGGCTACAGCCTGGTCATCGACACCATCCACGACGACGGCCCGGAGATCCCGGTGCGCATGGCGCCGCTGGTCCTCGGCGGTACGGTGCTGACGCACCTCTTCGGCGGCAGCGCCGGGCGCGAAGGCACCGCCGTGCAGATGGGGGCCAGCCTCACCGACTGGCTCTCGCACCGGCTCCGGCTCTCCGGCCCGCTGCGCCGGCAGCTGCTGGCGGCCGGGGTGGCCGGCGGCTTCGGCTCGGTCTTTGGCACGCCCATCGCCGGCGCCATCTTCGGGTTGGAGTTCGTGGTGCTGGGCCGGCTCGAGTACGGGGCGCTGGTCCCGGCGCTGGTGGCGTCGCTGGTGGGCGACATGGTCACCCGGGGGCTCGGCATCGTCCACACCTCCTATCCATCGGCACCGGTGGTGGCGCTCGACCTGCCGCTGCTCGGCCGGTGGGTGGTCTTCGCCGTGGCCATGGCGGCGGCGGCGGCCCTCTTCATCGAGGCGACCCACGGACTGAGGCGTGAGGCCGAGCGGCGGATCCCGTCGGCGCCGCTGCGGCTCTTCCTCGGCGGCGTGGCGGTGCTGCTGCTCTGGAAGCTGGCCGGCAGCTCCGACTACCTCGGGCTCGGCGTTCCCACCATGGTGCGAGCCTTCACCGACCCGGCGCTGCCAGCCTCGGCCTTCGCCTGGAAGCTGCTCTTCACCGCCGTCACCATCAGCTTCGGCTTCCTGGGTGGCGAGGTGACGCCGCTCTTCTTCGTGGGCGCCACGCTCGGCAACCTGATGGGGAGACTGCTGGGGCTGCCGCTGGAGCTGGCGGCCGGGGTCGGCATGGCGGCCGTCTTCGCCGCCGCCTCCAACACGCCGCTGGCCCTCTCCATCATGGCGCTGGAGCTGCTCGGCGCCGGGGCTTTTCCGCACGTGGTGGTGGTCTGTGTGATCGCCTGGGTGGTCTCGGGCCGGCGCAGCATCTACCCGGCGCAGCTCCGGCGCGGCGGCGTCTCCTCGTAGCAGCCCCGGGCCGGCCGCGTTAGCATCCGGCCATGTCCAACCCCAGCGCGCCGGACCCCTCTCGACGACAGTTCCTCTGGCTCGCCGCCCTCGCGCCGCTCACCGCCGCCGGCTGCGCCTCGCTGGGCGCCGGCCCGGCCCGCCAGCCCTCGGCCGGCACCTCCACCCCGGCCGCCGCCGGCGATCCGCTCGCCGCGCTCCGCGCCGTGCCGCTCGACTACCGGGTCGAGCCGGCGCTGATCTTCCGGGCCCTGGGCGGCCGCGGCAGGTGCGGGTGAGCGCGCCACGGTCAAGGGACGGAGGGGTGGCGCCGTGAGCCTGCTCCCCGACGACCTCCTCTACTCC
>JANPOM010000169.1:0-1730 GCA_031427995.1 Anaeromyxobacter sp.
CGGATGGCGGTGGGAGGGAGCCTTGGGCGCGGACGGCGTCGGGCGTCGGCCGAAGGGCGTTGGGACGGTGCCGTGGGCGCGGACGGCGCCGGGCGTCGGCCGAAGGGCGTTGGGACGGTGCCGTGGGCGCGGACGGCGCCGGGCGCTGCGCCGGGCTGGCTGGATGACCGGCGATGGAGGCCGGAGCATGCGATCACGCAGAAACCCTGTCCCTGTTGGGTCCCATGCCGGTCAGGAGGTCCAGGAATGTCAGACCCTCATGAGACGCTGCGTGAATGCTCAACCACGCGCAACCGCCCCCTTCCTCGGCCGCGGCTTCGACTCACGGAGCGGCCACCCCCTCCCTCGCACTCCTGGAAGCACGGCAGCTCCGCGACGCGCTCAAGCTCCTCCTCCGCACGGAACAGGCCGCCATGGCGGATTTTCTCATCGCGCTGGCCGACTTCGACCAGCGGCGCGGCTGGGAGGCGCTCGGGCACGCCAGCCTCTTCGCGTTCCTGCATGTCGAGCTGAAGCTCTCCAACAGCGCCGTTTTCTACCGGATGAACGGCGCCCGGTTGCTCCAGCGCTTCCCCCACCTCGTCGCGCCCCTCGGCGACGGCCAGCTCTGTCTCTCCACGACCGCCGAGCTGGCCAAGGTGCTCACCGAGGAGAACCAGGCACAGGTGGCGCCGCGCTTCTTCGGCCTCTCGGCCCGGGAAGCGCAGGAGCTGGTGGCCGAGCTTCAGCCGCGCAAGGTGCCTGCGACCAGGGTGGTGGTGACGAAGGTCGAGTCGCGCTCGGCGCCGGCCGAGCCGCAGCAGCCCCGCGCCCAGCCGCCGCTCGCCCTGGCTACCGGGCAGCAATCGCACCCGGATGTGGTCCCTCTTACGCAACTTCTGACGTCAGAAGTTGCGAATGGGGGAGACGAAAGGCCACACACTCCGCGTGACGAGACCGAACCGCTCACCGCCGACCTGCGCCGGCTCCACATCACCGTCTCGCGGCAGCTCCTGAAGAAGCTCGAGACGGCCCAGGCCAAACTCGGCCACGCCATCCCAGGCGCGACGATGGAGCAGGTCATCGACGCGGCGGTCGACCTGCTGCTGGAGAGGCAGGCAAAGGCTCGCGGGCAGGTGAAGCTGCCACGGAAGACCGTCGCCTTGGCCCTGACCGAAGCCCAGGCCACACCTCCGACTCAGGCCGCGCAGCCGATCCCGACCGCATCCCTGGATCTGGAACCGATCCTGACCGAGCCCCCGCCGCACCGCCGCGCCGGCCACCGCGAAGCGATTCCGGTCGCCGTCAAGCGGGCTGTCTGGTCGCGCGACGCCGGCCGCTGCAGCTGGCCGCTCGATCGGGGCGGCACCTGCGGCTCGACGCACCGGCTCCAGCTCGACCACGTGGTGCCGTGGGCGGAGTGGGGAGCGGAGACGGAGGCCAACCTTCGTGTCGTCTGCAAGGCCCACAACAGGCTGGCGGCGCGGCGGGTGTTCGGGGAGCGCGTCATGGGGCGGTACTTCGGTGCACGGGAGCCGGTGGCGGTTTACACGCCGGTCGATCCCGTGGCGGGAGCCACGGCGTGAGCGCCCTCTGAGAGGTGGGGCGCGAAGTCCTGGCCACAGCCTGGGCGCCCTGAAGGGCGCCCGCGAGACACACCGCCAGTACGTAGTCTCCACCAGGGTGCGGCGCTCCTTCGGCTCGGCCTTGCGCTTCGGCTCGGCCTTGCGCTTCGGCTCGGCCTTGCGCTT
>JANPOM010000170.1:0-1434 GCA_031427995.1 Anaeromyxobacter sp.
CCCCGGCTCCACGGTCAGCACCATCCCCGGCACCAGCGGGCGGCTCGCCCCGTCCACCGCGTAGTCGCCCACGTCGTGCACGTCCATGCCGAGCCAGTGGCTGGTCCGGTGCATGTAGTACTTCCGGTAGCCCTTGGGCGCGCTCTTCTCCTCTGGCGAGCCCGGCGTGAGCTTCACGAGCGCGTCCCCCTCGGCCACCCGCGCCTCCACCGGCCCCGGCAGGAGCCCCAGCCCGACCAGCCCCTCGGTCAGCGCCCGCACCGTCACGGCGTGAATCCCATCGATGGTGGCGCCCGGCCTCACCGCTGCGATGGCCGTCTTCTGCGCCGCGAGGCAGGCCTGGTAAAGGTCGCGCTGCGCGCCGCTGAAGGTGCCCGAAACCGGGAAGGTGCGCGTCACGTCGGCGGTGTAGAGCCCGTACTCGCCCCCTGCGTCGACGAGGCAGACCTCCCCATCGCGCAGCACCGCGTCGCCGGCCCGGTAGTGGAGGATGGTCGAGTTGACCCCCGCCGCCACGATGGTCCCGTAACCGGGGCCGGCCGCGCCGCGCCGGCGAAAGGCGTACTCGATCTCGGCCTGCACCTGGAACTCGCGCCGCCCCAGGATCCCGTCGCGCATCGCCGCGAAGTGCCCCTCGGCTGTCAGGTCGGCCGCCTTGCGCAGCAGCGCCAGCTCGTCCGGCCGCTTCAGCAGCCGCAGTTCGTGGATCACCGCTCCCGGGTCGGCCAGCGTCGCCGGCGGCCGCTTCCCCGCCCGCCCCTGCCCGCGCAACCCCGTTATCAACCCGATGACCCGCTGGTCCCAAGCGGCGTCGCCGCCGAGCCGGTACCAGAGCGTCGCCGCGCCGTCGAGCCAGCGCGGCAGCTCGGCATCGAGGTCGGCCACCGTGAAGGCCGCATCGGCCCCCAGCACCTCCTTGGCCCCCTCCACGCCGGCGCGCCGCCCGTTCCAGATCTCCTTCTCCTTGTCGCGCGGCCGGACGAAGAGCAGGAACTTCCGCTCGCCGGGGCGGGCCGAGAGCAGCGCGCAGGAGTCGGGCTCCTCGAGGCCGGTCAAGTAGTGGAAGTCGGAGTCCTGCCGGAAGAGGTGCTCGTTGCTGCTGTTGCGGAACTTCTCACCGGCGGAGGGCACCAGCATGACGCCGCCGCCGCGCCGCTCCAGCTCCTCGAAGACACGGGCCCGGCGCTCTGCGTAGGTGTTCGGGTCGAAGTTCATGTCGCCTCGTTCCTGGCGAAGGACGGGTCCGCCGGCCACTCGGCCCCGCACCAGGCCGTGAAGGCAGCCTTCTGCTCCAGGGTCGCCTCGGCCAGCGGCTCGAGCCAAAGGGTGTCCTCGGGCGGCTCGGTGAGCGGCACCTCGACCTCGAGCAGCTCGTCGCGCCGGAAGAGGGTCAGGCGCAGCCGCCCCTCCGGCCCCTGCTCCTCCAGCCGCTGC
>JANPOM010000171.1:0-3576 GCA_031427995.1 Anaeromyxobacter sp.
TCACCGCACCGACCGCCCAGTTCGACGCCTACGGCATCTCCTTCGCCGGCGCCTCCTCCCCCGAGAACGGCTACCTCATCGACGGCATGAACGTCGGCGACGCCGCCTACGGCACGCTTGGACAGCAGATCCTCACCAACTTCGTCCAGGAGATCGACATCAAGACCGGCTCCTTCATGCCGGAGTACGGCTTCTCCACCGGCGGCATCGTCTCGGTGGTCACCAAGTCGGGCTCCAACGAGTTCCACGGCTCGGTCTTCGCCAGCCTGACCCCCGGCGCGCTCCAGGCCGACGGCAAGGCCATCGGCCGTGACTCCGAGGCCCTGGCCCGCAAGCTCCTCCCCAAGGACGGCACCTACCGGGCCGACTTCGGCTTCGAGGTCGGTGGCCCGATCATGAAGGACCGGCTCTGGTTCTACGCCGGCTTCGCGCCGCAGCTGACCCGCAACACCTACTCGCGTTACCAGCAGGCGGTGCAGGAAGACCCCGCCAATCCCGGTCAAGCGGCCCGTGACGCCGATGGCCTGGCGATCGCCAACCCGATTCCCGGCACCGAGACCAAGATCACCAACAAAGTGAACGCCTACCAGTTGGTCGGCAAGCTCACCTACCTCTTCAATGAGAACAACAGCGTAGCCCTCTCGGTCCTGCACGTCCCCTCGACGTCGACCGGCTTCAACTCGGCCAACGCGGCGGCCTCGGCGACCAACTACAACCTGCAGGATGACGCCACCGACGTGGTCGCCCGCTACACCTCGAAGCTGCTCAACAAGAAGCTGCAGTTCGAGCTGACCGGCGGCTACCACCGGCAGGTCCAGAACGACAAGCCGGTCACCACCGGCAGCATCGATGGCGGCAAGACAGCCCAGGTCTCATGGAGACTCGCGCATTCGCTCGTCGACTTCGAGAACTACAGCGCTGCTGCCGCCTCCGCGTGCGCCACCACTGCTGGTGGCCTGCTGCCCTGCCAGGTCGTGAACTACGCGACCGGCGGCTCGGGCTTCGTCGATGACACCACGCTCTCCCGCCTCGCCGGCAAGGCCGCGCTGACCTACTTCGCCGAGGCGGCCGGCAACCACCAGGTCAAGGGCGGCTTGGAACTCCAGAGTTCGAAGTACGATCACACCAAGGGCTACACCGGCCCCAACGGCTTCAACGGCACGGGTGACTTCCTGGGAGGCGCCATCCTCTACGAGCGGCGGCGCGTCCTGACGGCGGGCAATCCCATCAACGACGCGCTCATCATCGCCAACCCGGGCAATCCGTTCTGGTTCCAGGACTTCCGCCGCTACGGCTCGGTCGATCCCACCCGCCTGTCGGCCACCGACAGCCCCGAGGGCAAGATCAACGTGGTCTCCGAGACCACCAATGCCGCTTACTACCTGCAGGACAGCTGGCAGCCCAGCTTCCTCGACGGCCTGACCGTCAACGCCGGTATCCGCTGGGAGACCCAGAGCATGGGCGTGCCGGACCAGCCGGAGGCCTCGAGCCTCTCCATCAACAACAGCATCGCGCCTCGCATCCAGGTGGTCTACGACTGGACCAGGCAGGGCCGGTCGAAGGTGGCGGCCAGCTACGGCCGCTTCTTCTCCTCCTTCCCGCTCGACATGGCCGACCGCGCCTTCGGCGATGAGCGCCAGATCCGGGCTTATCGCTACAGGTGCACTGCCGTGATCGACGCGCTCGCGATCGGAGTCGACAAGAACACCCTGGCTGGCGCCCCCGAGTCCTGCGCCATCGCCCAGGGCATCGAGAGTTCCAACACCTTCGGCCGGTACACCTTCAGCCCGACCGGCTCCGCGTCCACGGTGGTGGCGCCCGACATCAAGTCCCCGTTCGTGGACATGTTCGGCGGCCAGGCCGAGTACGAGCTCTTCGCGGACCTCTCGGTCGGCTTCGAGTACCAGGGCCGCCGGCAGGGCCGGGTCATCGAAGACATGTCGAACGATGACGGTGAAACCTACGCCATCGCCAATCCGGGTGAGGGCAAGCCGTTTGACGTCCATGGGACCATTTTCGACCCGACCACGGCGGCCACGGCCGATCCGGCGACCGGTCGCGCATTCAACACGCCGTTCCCGAAGCCAACCCGCAGCTACGACGGGTTCACCTTCCTCGTGAAGAAGAACTTCTCCAACAACTGGCAGGCGCAGGTCTCCTACACCTACTCCAGCCTGCGCGGCAACTACGCCGGGTTCTTCCGGCCGGAGACCGGCCAGCTAGATCCCGGCATCACCTCGATGTTCGACCTGGCCAGCCTGCTCGCCAACCAGTCTGGTCCGCTCCCGGGCGACATGCCGCACTCCTTCAAGGCCTACGGCTCCTACGCCTTCGACTTCGGGCCGAAGCTGCAGGCCAGCGCAGGCACCGCCATCCGCATCACCAGCGGCACGCCGGTCAACTATCTGATCGCCCACCCCATCTACGGGTCAGGCGAAGGCTACGGGTTGCCCCGCGGCTCCGCGGGCCGGACCGATACGCTCACCAACTTCGACCTGAAGGGTGGCATCGCCTACACCATCACCCCGCCGTACCAGGTCAAGTTCACGGTCGACGTCTTCAACGTCCTGAACCAGCAGACCGCGATCACTGTCGACGAGAACTGGACCTTCGACGACACCAATCCCATCGTCAACGGTCAGTGCTCGAGCCGGAACGCCGCCAGCAAGACCAACCCTATCGGCGCCGCCCTGGACGACTGCCCGTCTCTGAACAACATGGTGACCACCGGCGGGCTTCCGATCACCATCAACACCAACTTCGCCAAGCCGACCCGATACCAGGTCCCGCTTTCGGTCCGGTTCGGGCTCGAGTTGACGTTCTAGCCCGCGGCCAAGGAGACAATAGCCATGAACAACATGCACACGAAGTTCCTCCTGCCGCTCGCGGCCCTCGCGCTGGTCTCGGCGGCCTGCGATCCGTTCCCGGCCAAGCCGGGCGGAGACCCGGCCATCGTCCGCGTCACGACCCACGGTCCGAGCGGAGACTCGAACACGGTGGAGACGGTGACCGGCGGCAACACGGTGTCGACCAACTACGCCTGGATCGACAGCCTCATCCGCGTCCAGTTCAACAAGCCCATGGACGGGGCGAGCATCCAGAAGTACCCGCTCTACGACGCGAACGGCAATCCGTTCGTGGTCCCCATCGTCCCGCCCGCCACCGTGGCCGAGGACAACTGCACCCCGGCCGCCGGCCTGATCCTGACCAACTTCCCCGCCGGCACTACGGTCTGCTACGACCCGACGTCGCCGACCGACGGTGGTCAGATTCTGGTCGACCCGGGTGACCTCCTGGTGTACGGCACCACCTACACCATCGGCGGCACCGTGAAGGACTACGAGGGCAAGTCGATCACCATCAACGTGACGGTGACGGTAGACCAGCGGCCGCTGCCGTTTGCCCGCGGCAGAGACGGCTACTCGGCCGGTGTCGACTGGTTCGACTCGGGCGCCACCAGCTACGAGGTCTTCCGTGCACCGGACGGCCCCGGTGTGCCTTTGCCGGGGGCCTACGCCTCGGTTGCGGTCATCGACCCGGCCGTCGACTGCGGCGGCGGCTGGTGCGGCCTCCACT
>JANPOM010000172.1:0-13065 GCA_031427995.1 Anaeromyxobacter sp.
AGGCGCAGTTGGTCTCCCTCGATCCGCCCCAGCAGCCGGAGCAGGCCGTCGAGCAGCGTGACCGGGTGCGGCGGACAGCCGGGGAGCCAGAGGTCCACCGGCACCCCCGGGAGGACGCCGGCCAGCCCCCCAGCGCAGGTCGGGCTGCCAGCCAGCGGCCCGCCCGAGCAGGCGCAGGCGCCCACGGCGAGGAGCAGCTTCGCCGCCGGCATGGCTTCCCAGGTCGCCAGCAGGGCCGCCCGCATCTTCTCGGTGACCGGCCCGGTGACGACCAAGCCGTCGGCGTGGCAGATCCGAGTCGCCGTAACCAACGCCCATTGTCGGACTCGCTCGCTGGGTTGAATGGCTTTCCCCACCCGCCTTGAACTCAGGCCTTCTCCCGCCCCCCCGAAGGTGCTCTTGTGGTGAAAGCGCCTCGTCCGGAGGAGTCGTCCGAGGTCGGCCCCGGGTGTGAAGCCGGTTCCCTGTCGGAGAGGACTCGTCGATGACCTATGGCCTCCAGTTCCTTGCGCTCCTGGTTGGGGTCGTGGTGGTCGCCAACGTCCTCGCCCGGCGTCGGCAAGCGGCGCGAGAGACGATCACGACCGACTTCGCGCGCCAGCGCGGGCTGGTGTCGGTCGGGGACGAGAACCCGCTCCTCGGAGCGTACCAGGCGCTTCCGCCAGCTCCCGGGGTCGGCTTGTCGGGCCCGCGCCCCCACGTGCTCGAGGCGATTGCGAGCGGGCGGGGCGTGGTGCGGAACGCGCTCCGCGGCCGGACCCCGGCTGGCGAGGTCCTCGTGCTCGACCACCGGATGCCGCCGGAGGGAGGCGGGAACCACGCGAACCCGTTCGCCACCTGGGCGGCTTTCCGGGTGCCAGGCGTCCCGACCTTCCACCTCTTTCCCAGGCCGCGGTTCGCGGTCGGATTGAAGCTCGTGGAACTCGACGGGGCGGCCGGCTTCTCGCGGCGCTTCGCGCTACGCCCGGCCGACGAGGGCGAGGTGCGCCGGAGCTTCACGCCCACCGTGCTGGCCGCCTGCGAGGCGCTTCCGGCCCGGAAGGAGTGGCATATCAGCGCCGGCGGAGACTGGGTGCTGGTGACGTTCGGGCTCGCCGCACAGGGTGACCTCGGCGTCCTGCTCGATGCGAGCGAGCGCGTCGCCGCCGCGCTCCAGGGTGCTGCTCTGGCCGCACTCGACTGAGCGTCGCGGGGCCCGGTGCCGGGGCGGCCGCGCCGCTCCTTGCGCCAGTACACTTCGGGTTGGTGTAGGGTTCGCGGCATGACCGCACACAGGGTTCTGGTTGCCGCCGCCTTCGCGCTCCTGCTTCGCTCCACCGTCCTCGCCGCCGGGGTCGACGAGAAGGCGCTCCTCGCCCCGTACCCGCAGTCGACTCTGATCAGCGAGAAGGTGTCGGAGTTCGACGACTACGAGCTGGTGGTCGGTGGCATCGACTCCGCCAAGGGGGCCTGCGAACGAAAGCAGAAGCTCGAGGGTCGCGTGGCGCGCTTCTACTACGAGAACCCCAAGGAGCGGAGCCACGCCGAGATCTTCGCGAACTACCGCGACGCCCTGAAAAAGGCCGGCTTCCAGACCATCTTCACGTGCAAGGAAGCGGGGTGCTACCTCGACGGCCAGCCGAGCAACAACAGCGCGTTCTGCGGGGATCACAGCATCGGAACCCTCCCCTCCTCGGGCACCCGATACCTCGCGGCGAAGTGGCCGCGGCTAGAAGGGGACGTCCATGTCGCGGTGCACGTCTACGAGCATTTCACCGACCTCCACTACGTCACGGTGAAGCCGATGCAGACCGGCCTGGTGAAGGTGGACGCCAAGGCGCTCAAGGCGGGAATCCAGACCGATGGCCACGTCGCGGTATACGGGCTCGACTTCGACACCGGCAAGGCCGACCTGAAGCCGGGATCGGCTCCCGTCATCGCCGAAATCGTGAAGCTCCTCAAGGACGACCTCACTCTGAAGCTCCACGTCGTCGGCCACGCGGACGCCGTCGGGGCGCTCGACGCGAACATCGCGCTCTCCAGGCGGCGCGCCGAAGCCGTGGTCAAGGAGCTCTCCACCAGGCAGGGGATCGCGGCGGCGCGGCTGCGGGCCGACGGCGTGGGCCCGCTGGTTCCGCTCGCCACCAACGACACCAGCGAGGGCCGAGCCAAGAACCGGCGGGTCGACCTCGTGAAGCAGTACTGAGCGGCCATGCGAACCACCCTGCTGGTGGTCCTGGTGGTACTTCCGGCTTTCGTGGTTCCGCGTGCGGCGGGGGCGGTCGACGGCCTGTGCCCCGCGGAGGAGGATACGCCAACGGCCGTGCGGCTCGGACGCGCGGAGTTCCTGAAGGTGCTCGGAGATCTCAGGCGCGAGCATGCGAAGCGGGCCGGCAGCGGAATCTCCGAACTCGACAAGACCCTGGCCGCCGCGGAGAACGACGACGCGGGCGCCAACTCCGCGCTGGCGCTCTCGATGGTCGGAGGCTCGTCGGCCGCCGTCTACGCGACGGCCTGGAGCTGCGTTCGAAAGCCCGACAACGCCACCTTCGCTGGCAACCTGGGGGCATTGCTCGACGGGCTCGAGGACCAGCGGGCCCTGGCCGTGCTCTCGTATGCGGTGTCGCTCACCCCGGGCGGCGTGCTCCCCAACGCCAACCTCGGCTGGTACCTGTTCAACCGCGGCCAGTTCGACAGGGCGAAGGGCGCCTTCGCGGCCGCGGCGAGGAAGGCGCCGGACCTGGGCCCGGTGCTGCTCGGGCAGGGACTGGTGGCACATTGCCAGGGGGACCACCGGGCCGCCATCCAGTACCTCTCGCGGGCCCTCTCGGTCACCTCGAGCGGGCCCGGCGAGCAGGCCCTCGATGAGTCGCAGGCCGAGGAGGGCCAGCAGCCTCCGTCGTCACCCAGCGCCGTCCCCGCGCCGCGGCGCGACGACTGGACCAAGGGAGGGAGGGCGCTGCGCGTGGTGATCGCCGACCCGGTGGTCTCCGGCTCGAACCAGGAGCTCGTCATGGTGGGGCTGGGAAAGAACGGGGCCATCGCCGCAGGGTACGACTCGCAAGCCAAGGCGTTGATCGCGCGACAGCAAGGGCTGCACCCCAACCATGGCCGCGTCCGGCCCCCGGTTCGCACGGCGACCTCGGTGACCCTGTACCGCAGCGACGACGCCATGGCCGCCCTCGCGCGGGCCCAGTACACCGCGTACCAGGCCAGGCGGCGGGCCGTGCGCGCCCCGTTCGAGCGCGCCTTCGAGCAGCAGGGCGAGCGTGTGGGGAAGACGCTACAGAGGATCGACCGCGAGGCGATGGCCGGCCCGCCGGAGGAGTACATCGAGAGGTACTGCAAGAACGCCCGCCCGGCACTGGAGCAGGAGTACGGCCGGTTCAAGGTCCTCTGGGCAGGGTCCTGGGAGGCCGAGCGGAAGACCATCCTCGAGTACGGAGCGACGGCGGGAGCCACCATCTCCCAGATCCGCCACGACGACCTGCGGGGGTACCTGGACATCGAGCGCCAGCTCCACCTCATCTCGATGTCCCTGGACGGCCCGGCCGACGTCATCGGCTGGGGGGTCATCGGAGCGGCGATCATGCCTTGCGGCCCGAGTTCGCCTGGGCCAGGCCCCACCAGCACGGAGCCGTCGGACGACGCGAAGAAGGCCCCATGCCCTCGGTTCCTGCAGGGCGGCGTGGGCGTCGACGTCCTGGTTGCGTCCGTCAGCCTCGACTGCGAGAAGATCTCGTTCCAGGCGGGGGAGGGCTTTATCGGCAAGTTCGAGCAGAACTACGTCAAGCACGAGCAGACCTACTTTTTCGGCGTGGGGTTCGACGCCAAGGCAGGTGCTGGCGCCGTCGGCGCCGGTGTCGAAGGCTCGGCGGGGGTGTTCGTCACCTGCAGCGGCAACACGGTTCGCGACGTGGGGTTCGGGGGAAGCAGCTCCGCATCGGTCGGGGCGCTCAAGGGCGAGCTGTCGGGCACGATCGGTCTGTTCGGTGGCCCGAGCGGCGCCGCGACCGGCAGCCTGGATATCGGTCCGGTGAACGTCGGACTGTGATGAATCCTACGCTCCGCCTGGCGCGGGCGGAGCGGGTGCGACCAGGATTGCTGATCACGAGATTGCCTCGGACTGGCGATCGGTCAGGGAAGCCGCAACGTGGGATCGTCCACGGACCCTAACGTCGCCGGCACGCCGGCTCGGCGGTTCGCTGGCCTTGACACCGTCGGCGCCCCGATTATGTCCTCGACTAGACCACCTGGTCTAGTCGAGGGTGCAGACGTCCAATCGAGAGGAGAAACGCCATGCGGGTCGCGAAAGAGCAGGTCGAGGTTCAGCTTCAGATTCCAGGTGCCGTGCTTCGTCAGCGCAAGGGGTTCGGCGACGTGAAGGGGTTCGACACCCTCAGTGGCGAGTGCTTCACGCTCTCGGCGGGCGTCGACACCACCCCGCTCTTCAAGGGGCTGGACGGCGACCTCTGCCAGTGCCCCCACTGGGGGTTCGTGGTGCGCGGGCAGCTCACCACCACCAGTGCGACCGGATCTCGTGAGACGGTCAGCGCCAACGACCTGTTCTACTGGCCGCCCGGGCACAACGTGAAGGTAGACGCCGACGCGGAGATCGTCATGTTCAGCCCCCAGCGCGAGCACAGCCACGTCATCAGCCACATGATCGCCATGGTGAAGGGCTAAGCTCGGCTCGTGACGCACTCGACGAAGCAGCGCCTGCTCGATGCGGGCCTGGCCATGCTCCTGAAGCACGGCTACAACGACCTCGGCATCCAGGCGCTGCTCGCCGCCACGCGCACCCCGAAGGGCTCCTTCTATCACCACTTCAAGGACAAGGAGGACTTCGCCCTCCAGGTCGTGGACCAGTACCTGGTGGGAGTGCATGCGGGGCTCGACGCCTGCCTCGGGGACCAGGAGCGTCGCCCGCTCGAGCGAGTCCGTCACTTCTTCGAGATGACGCAGGAGCACTACCGAACCGAGGGTTACATGGGGTGCCTGATGGGCGGCCTCGGCCAGGAGCTGTCGGGAGTGAGCGAGTCGTTCGCGCGGAAGATCGACGGGTGCTTCGCCCAGATCGCCGAGCGCCTGGCCAGCTGTCTGGACGAAGCCAGGCAGCGAGGCGACCTTCCGCCCGACTCCAATTCCCGGTGCATGGCGACCCTGCTGGTCGACTGCTGGGAAGGTGCCGCGCTTCGGAGCCGGCTGCAGCGGAACCCCGCGCCGCTCAACGCCATGCTCGACTTCTACTTCCGCTCGGCCGTCGCCGGCTGACGCCCCTGCCCGAGGGCCGACGCGGCAACTCGGATGGGGAGCTGCGGGGCGGCAGCGGGCCACACCCCGAACCAGGTCGAGGGCGAAAGCGCCGGTCGCGGGGCTTCGGCCGCGTTGCCTGAGCTTCCTGCTCCCGGGCAGCGCCCGTTGTCGAGCGCAGGCGGAGCGCAGGCGCCCCCCTCCCGCGGTAAGGTGCGCGCCGTGCCAGCCCCGGTCCACATCGTCCCGCTCGGCGGGCTCGGCGAGGTGGGGATGAACTGCCTCGCCATCGAGGCGGCGGGGCGCATCGCCGTCGTCGACTGCGGCGTCCTCTTCACCGACGAGCCGTTCGGCATCGATGTCCTGGTCCCGGATCTCTCCTGGCTCATCGAGCGGCGCGAGCAGGTCGGCGCGGTCTTCCTCACCCACGGCCACGAGGACCACGTCGGCGCCCTCCCCTTCCTGCTGCGCCACCTCCCGGTCCCGGTCTACGGAACCGGCTTCACGCTGGCGATGGTCAAGGGCCGGCTGGAAGAGGCCGGGGTGACCGCCGACCTGCGCGAGGTCGCCCCCGGCGACGTCCGCCCGGCTGGCGACGGCGCCCCGCTCCGCGCCGAGTTCATCGCCGTCACCCACTCCATCCCCGAGGCCTGCGCGCTGGCCCTCTCCACGCCGCAGGGGGTGATCGTCCACAGCGGCGACTTCAAGATCGACGAGCGGCCGGTGCGCGGCCCGGGCATGGATCTGGAGCGGATGGCGGCGCTAGGGAAGGCTGGGGTCCGGCTCTTGCTCTCCGACTCGACCAACGCCGAGCGGCCCGGCTGGTCGCGCTCCGAGTCGGCGGTGGGGCCTGGCCTCCAGGACGTGATGGCCGAGGCGATGGGCCGGGTCTTCGTGGCCACCTTCTCGTCAAACGCCCACCGGCTGCAGCAAGTGGTGGAGGCGGCCGCCCGCTCGGGGCGCCGGCTGGCGCTGCTGGGACGGGGCATGGTGCAGAACTTCGACATCGCCCGGGTGCTGGGCCAGCTCACCGAGCCGGGCTGGATGCCGGTGACCGCCGACCAGGCCCGCCGGCTGCCGCCGCGCGAGCTGGCGGTGCTGACCACTGGTTCACAGGGCGAGCCGAGGGCGGCGCTGGGCCGGCTGGCGCGCGGCGAGCACCCCGACCTGAAGGTCCACGCCGGTGACACGGTGATCCTCTCCTCTCGCCAGATCCCCGGCAACGAGCTGGCGGTGGGGCGGCTCGTCAACCAGTTCTGCGCCAGGGGCGCGCTGGTGCGCTGGGACGGCCACCCGCCGCTCCACGCCACCGGCCACGCCCAGGAGGCCGAGCAGCGCCGTCTCCTCCAGCTCACCCGGCCCGAGCGGTTCATGCCTATTCACGGAGAGTATCGGCAACTGGCGCGCCACGCCGCGCATGCCGCCGCCGAGGGGGTGGCCCCCGAGCGCTGCCACCTGCTCACCGACGGGCAGGTGCTGGAGCTGACCGACGGCGGGGCGCGCATCCTGCCGGACCGGGTCAAGAGCGGCCGGGTCGCCCTCCTCCGTGACGAGGGGGGCGCCGTCGAGGTGCCCGACGCGGTGGTCGAGGACCGCCGCCGGCTGGCCGAGTTCGGACTGCTCATGGTGGTGGTGCAGGTGGATGGCGCCACCGGCGCCCTGCTGGCCGACCCGGAATTCCAGGCCCGCGGCGTGGCCGGGCTCGACGGCCGCGAGGCGGAGCTGGGGGGCGAGGTGCGGCGGGCGCTGGAAGAGCTGGCGGGCGACACCCGAGCCAACGGCGCGCCGGCCTGGCGCGCGGCGCGGGTCGAGGCGGTCCGGGTGGCGGCGCGGCGCTGGTTCCGGCGGGCCAACGGGCGGCGCCCGCTGGTGGAGCCGGTGGTGGTGGTGCGGTGATGGCTTCGAGGACCTGGGACCAGCGGAGGACGTGATGCCGAGCTTCGACGTGGTGAGCGAGCTGGACATGATGGAGGTCGACAACGCCTGGAACCAGGCCTGCAAGGAGCTGGCGCAGCGGTTCGACTTCAAGGGGACCTCGACCGCCATAGAGCGGGACAAGGCGCTCGACTTCGTGGTCAAGGCCAACTCGGAGGGGCGGGCCGAGGCGGCGGTGCAGGTGCTGCGCGAGAAGCTGGCCAAGCGCGGCGTGCCGCAGGAGGGGCTCGACCCGCAGGCGGTCGAGCCGGCCGCGGGGGGCCACGTGCGCCAGGTGATCAAGCTGAAGAAGGGGCTGAAGAGCGAGGACGCCAAGAAGATCGTCGCCCTGCTGAAAGGGACCGGCCTGAAGGTGCAGGCCTCGATCCAGGGGGAGGCGGTGCGCGTCACCAGCAAGAAGCGCGACGACCTGCAGGGCTGCATGCAGGCCATCCGCGCCGCGGCGCTCGGGATCCCGCTCCTGTTCCAGAACTTCCGGGAGTGAGCCGCGGGGTGCGGTAGGGTGTCGATCGGTTTGCCCCGGCCCCGCCCCCCTGCTAGATCCGGCCGCGATGTCCACCCGCGTCTACCTCCACACCCTCGGCTGCCCGAAGAACCGGGTCGACTCCGAGGTCATGCTCGGCACCCTGACCGAGGCCGGCTACCGGCTCGAGCAGGATCCAGCCAAGGCCGAGATCATCGTCGTCAACACCTGCGGCTTCATCGAGAGCGCCAAGGTGGAGTCGATCGAGGCCATCTGCGAGCTGGCCGAGCATAAGCGGACCGGGCGCTGCAAGAAGCTGGTGGTGACCGGCTGCCTGGTGCAGCGCCACGCCGAGGAGCTGGCCCGCGAGCTGCCCGAGGTCGACCACTTCCTCGGCACCGGCGCCTACCAGGAGATCGCCGCGGTGGTGGCGGCCGCCCAGGCCTCCCGGCTGGTGGTCCCCGATCCCGACTTCGTCCACTCGGCCAGGACCCCGCGCATCAACTCGATGGCGGCCCAGACCGCCTACCTCAAGATCTCCGAGGGCTGCGACAACGCCTGCGCCTTCTGCATCATCCCCAAGCTGCGCGGCGCCCAGCGCTCACGCACCATCGACGACCTGGTGGCCGAGGCGGGGCAGCTCGCCAGCCAGGGCACCGTAGAGCTGTCGCTGGTGGCGCAGGACCTGACCGCCTACGGCCAGGACCTTCCCGGCAAGGTGCGGCTCGTCGACCTCCTCCCCGAGCTCTGCCGCGTCGAGGGCATCCGCTGGCTCCGGCTCCACTACGCCTACCCGCGCGACTTCCCGCTCAAGCTGATGCAGGTGATCGCCCTTGAGCCGAAGATCGTGAAGTACCTCGACATGCCGCTGCAGCACTCCAGCGACCGGCTGCTCCGCTCCATGAAGCGCGGTCGCGACTCGGCCTTCCTGCGCGACCTGCTGACCCGGCTGCGCGGCGAGATCCCGGGGCTGGCGCTGCGCACCTCGCTCATCGTCGGCCTTCCCGGCGAGACCGAGGCCGACTTCAAGGACCTGCTGCGGTTCGTCGAGGCGCAGCGCTTCGAGCGGCTCGGCGTCTTCGAGTATTCGGCCGAGGAGGGGACGCCGGCGGCCGAGATGACCGGGCAGCTCACCGCCGTGGTGAAGCGGCGCCGCCTCGAGCGAATCATGGAGCTGCAGCGCGACATCTCGCGCGACCACCAGCAGGCCATGGTCGGCCGCACCGTGGAGGTGCTGGTGGAGGGGCGCGCCGAGGAGACCGAGCACCTGCTGGCCGGCCGCCACTCCCAGCAGGCGCCGGAGATCGACGGCCTCACCTACGTCAACGACGGCGTCGCCTACCCGGGCGAGATGGTCCGGCTCGAGATCACCGACGCCAGCGACTACGACCTGGTCGGCCGGGTGGTGGGGCGGGACCAGACCCGCCCCCGCCAGAAGCTCCCGTCGCCGAGGAGCCCGCCGCCGAAGAAGCGCGGCCTGACCATCCTGCACTGAGGGTTGCGGCTCGACCTCATCGCGCGAGGCAGTGGCCCGTACGGGGTGGGTCGTTTTCGTTTCGATCGCCCAGCGGCACCGCTCAAGCCGGCTCGCCGCCACGCCTCCGAGCACGGCGCCGCCGGAGCAGTCCACCCGCCCCAGCGCCCGCGCTCTGGCGTAGACTCCGCCGCCGATGCGTCAGCGCCTCGCCCTCCACTCGGCCCTCGCCACCGGCGGCGCCCTCCTGCTCGCCGCGCTCCTCTTCGCGCTGGCCCGGGTCAGCTGAGCCGTGCCGACGCTGAAGGACCTGACGCGGACCGGGCTCTGGTTGGGGCTCTACGTCCTGCTGGCGCTCTGGCCGCTGCTGCTGCTGCTGGCCGCCCCGGCGCCGCGCGGCGGTGGCCTCGCCGATGAGTTTGGCTCGGCGCTTGGCTTCCTCGCCATCTCGCTGATGTCGATGCAGTTCGTCCTGACCGCCCGCTTCGAGTGGGTCGCCCCGCCTTTCGGCACCGACCTGGTCTACGCCTTCCACCGCCACGTCACCATCGCCGTGGTGGTCATCTCGCTGCTCCACCCGATGGTGCTCTTCGGCTCCTCGCTCGGCATGGCGCTCGGCTGGCTCATCCCCGGCGCGGCGCCGTGGGAGATCGCCTCCGGCATCTGGGCCACCTGGGCGCTGGCGGCGCTGGCCATCACCTCCTGGCTCCGAAAGCGGCTCAAGCTGCCCTACCAGGCCTGGCGGTGGAGCCACGGACCGCTGGCCGCCGCCGCGGTGCTGCTGGCCATCTGGCATGCGCTGCTGGCCGGGCGGCTCCTCTCCCGGCCGGTGGTCCGCTGGCTCTGGTTGGCCTGGACGCTCGGCTGGGTAGGATTGCTGCTGCGGGTGCGGGTCTTCAAGCCGCTGGCGCTTCTGCGCCGCCCCTGGACCGTGAAGGAAGTGCGCCCCGAGGCTGGCGAGGCGGTCACGCTGGTGCTCGAGCCGGTCGGCCACGACGGCTTCCGCTTTCGCTGCGGCCAGTTCGTCTGGCTCACCCTCGGCGCCTCCCCGTTCGAGGCCCGAGAGCACCCCTTCTCGATCGCCTCCTCGGCGGTGGCCGCGCCGCGTGTCGAGTTGACCATCAAGGCCATCGGCGACTTCACCCGCGGCCTGCTCTCGGTCCGGCCGGGCCAGCAGGCCTGGCTCGACGGCCCCTTCGGCTCGATGTCGATCGACGCCTTCCCCGACGCCGACGGCTACGTCTTCATCGCCGGCGGCAGCGGCATCGTGCCCTGCATGTCGATGCTGCGCACCCTGACCGACCGCGGCGACCGGCGCCCTCACCTGCTCATCTACGGCAGCGCGGCGCTCCATCGCACCATCTACCGCGAGGCTCTGGCGGCCCTCTCCACCCGGCTCGACCTGCGCGTGGTGCACGTGCTGGAGCGACCGCCCGAGGGCTGGCGCGGCGAGCAGGGCTTGATCACCCAGGCGCTGCTCGATCGCTGGCTGCCGCACCGCGGCCAGCACGCCTACTTCGTCTGCGGGCCGGGGCCCATGATGGACGTGGCCGAGACCTCGCTGGCCCGGCTCGGCGTGCCCCTCTCCGACCTCCACGCCGAGCGGTTCGATCTGGTATGAGGGCGAAATGAGCGCCAACCGCTTCCAGGTCGGGCTGGTCCAGATGGCGATGTCGGCGGACCCGGCCGAGAACACCGCCAAGGCCGCCGCCCGCATCGCCGAGGCGGCCGGCCGCGGCGCGCAGGTGATCTGCCTGCCGGAGCTGTTTCGCACCCCCTACTTCTGCCAGTCGGAGACCCACGCCACCTTCGCGCTGGCCGAAGCGGTCGACGGCCCCTCGGTGCAGGCGCTGGCGCCGGTGGCCAGGCAGCACGGCGTGGCTGTGGTGGTCCCCATCTTCGAGAGGCGGGCTCCGGGGCTCTACCACAACAGCGCCGTCATCCTCGACGCCGACGGCAGCGTGGCCGGGCTCTACCGGAAGATGCACATTCCGGACGACCCGTCCTTCTACGAGAAGTTTTACTTCACCCCGGGTGACCTCGGCTTCAAGGCCTTCGACACCCGCCACGGCCGCATCGGCACGCTCATCTGCTGGGACCAGTGGTACCCCGAGGCGGCCAGGCTCACCGCGCTGGCCGGAGCGGCGGTGCTCTTCTATCCGACCGCCATCGGCTGGCACCCGGCCGAGAAGGCCAGGTACGGAGCCACCCAGCGCGACGCCTGGAAGACGGCACAGCGGGCCCACGCCATCGCCAACGGCTGCTACGTGGCGGCGGTCAACCGGGTCGGCCACGAGCGCGAGCGGGAGGGCGACGCAGGCCTCGAGTTCTGGGGCACCTCCTTCGTCTGCGACCCCTCCGGCGTGGTGGTGGTCGAGGCCTCCACCGACCGTGAGGAGATCCTGGTGGCCACCGTCGACCTGGGGAGGATCGAGGAGACCCGCACCCACTGGCCCTTCCTGCGGGACCGGCGCATCGACGCCTACGGCGACCTCACCCGCCGTTTCCGCGACTGACCGCCATGGCCGGGAGGACGCCCGCCTCGCAGGGCTTCGCCATGCCGGCGGAGTGGACCCGGCACCAGGCCACCTGGCTCGCCTGGCCGCACAACGTCCGCGACTGGCCCGGCAAGTTCGCCCCCATCCCCTGGGTTTTCGCCGAGATCGTCCGCGTGGTGGCCCGCGGCGAGACGGTTCGCCTGCTGGTCGAGGACGCCGCCGCCGAGCAGAAGGTGCGGGCGCTGCTGGCCCGGGTCGGCGCGCCGCTCGAGGCGGTCGTGTTCCACCGCTTCCCGACCGACCGGACCTGGTGCCGCGACGCCGGCCCCATCTGGCTGACCCGCGGCGGGGCGAAGCCGGCCCGGGCCATCGCCGGGTTCAGGTTCAACGCCTGGGCCAAGTACGACGACTGGAAGAAGGACGCCCGCACCCCTTCCCGCGCCGCCCGGTCGCTCGGCGTGGCGCTGCTGCCGATGGTCCATGGGGCTCGCGAGGTGGTGCTCGAAGGCGGCGCCATCGACGTCAACGGCGCGGGGAGCATCCTCGCCACCGAGGAGTGCTTGCTCGATCCGGTCGTGCAGGTGCGCAACCCGGGCTTCGGCCGCGGCGACTACCAGCAGCTCTTCGGCGACCTGCTCGGCGCGCCCAACACCATCTGGCTCGGGCGCGGCATCGCCGGCGACGACACCCACGGCCACGTCGACGATCTGGCCCGTTTCGTCGATGAGCGCACCATCGTCCTCTGCCGCGAACCGAATGGTGACGACCTGAACCACGCCCTGCTCGAGCAGAACTGGGAGCGGCTGCAGGGGGCGCGGCTGCAGGACGGCTCACGGCCGCAGGTGGTGGCCCTGCCCATGCCGGCGCCGCTGGTCCTCGACGGCCGGCGGCTGCCGGCCAGCTACGCCAACTTCTACGTCGCCAACGCCGCCGTGCTGGTGCCGACCTTCAACGACCCGAACGACCGGATAGCGCTCGGCATCCTCGGCGAGCTCTTCCGCGACCGGCCGGTGATCGGCATCCACGCCGTCGATCTGGTCTGGGGGCTCGGCACCCTCCACTGCCTATCGCAGCAGGAGCCGGCGCTGCCGGTGGCGTAGACCGCGCGGTCGTGTCGGGCCGAGCGGCGGCGAGGCTGGTCGCTCTCCCGCCATGGTGGCCAGCGAACCCGACCGGGAGTTCCAGCGAACCCGACCGGGAGTTCCGCGGAGCGAACCCGACCGGGAGTTCCGCGGAACGGCCGGCGGACCGCAGCGCGGACGGGGCCCCCTTGGGAATCCCCTGCGCTGACGCGGGGCCTTGGTGGCACGGCTCCTGCGATGCAGGGGGGCATGACCGCTCCTCGCCAGGTCCTGCCGGGCACCACCTACCTCGTCACGCGGCGCTGCGCCCAGCGCCAGTTCCTGCTGCGGCCGTCCCGGGTGACCGGTGAGGTCTTCCTCTACCTGCTAGCGCTCGCCGCC
>JANPOM010000173.1:0-3878 GCA_031427995.1 Anaeromyxobacter sp.
CGCCGCTCGGGTGGTTGTGGACGAAGACCACCGAGTGGGCCCCCTCCCGCACCGCCGGCCGGAGCGCGTCGCGCGGGGAGACCGGGCACTGCGAGAGAGAGCCCTCGGCCACCTGCAGCGCCCGTTGCAGCCGGCCGCGCACGTCGAGCAGGATCACGTGGAACCCCTCCCGATCGGCGTGGGCGGCGTGGCGCATCAGCTCGTGGACGCGGCGCGGATCGAGGCAGCGCTCGCCCCGGTGGGGCGGCGCCCAGCCGCCGCGGCGCCCCAGCTCGAAGGCGGCGACCAGGGCGGCGGCGCGGGCCGCACCGATGCCGCGGCAGGAGGCGATGGCATCGGCCGGGGCCCAGGAGAGTTCGTGGAGCGGCACCGACTCGAGCAGATCGATGGCGGTGGCGCGAGCCGGCCGGCGGCCGGCGCCGAGCACCAGCGCCACCAGCTCGGCATCGGAGAGGGCGCGCGGTCCTTCGGCCAGCAGCCGCTCGCGCGGCAGGTGCGACGCCGAGGCGCCGGTCGGAGCGGTCATCGGGGGAGGGAGAGCAATGGCCGTGCCGCGCACATCACGGCGCCAAGGCGCCCACTTTCCCCTTCCCACGCACTTTCCCCTTCCCAGAGTGGTTCAGCGAGGGCGCTCCCGGCCGCGCCGCGGCTTCGGTGGACCGCGGCGCGACCGCCCCCCGGACATGGGAACGGCCCGGTCCACCGGGTTCGCCGGTGGCCGGGCCGCTGGTGCGGTGACGCCTGGGCCGCTACTTCTTGGCCGCCGGCACGTCCTTCACCAGTTCGGCGTCGATGGTGATGGTGACCAGGTCGCTCACCACCGCGTCCGGGCCGTAGTTGACGCCGAAGTCCTTGCGGTTGAGCTTGGTGCTGGCCGAGAGGCCGCGGCGGGTATTGCCCCAGGGATCCTTCATCTCCTTGGTCGGGCCGGTCACGTCGAGCACCACCTGCTTGGTGACGCCGTGCAGGGTCAGGTCGCCGGTCACCTTGAGCCCCTCGCCGGCCTTCTCCACCTTGGTCGACTTGAAGGTCATCTTGGGGAACTTGGCGACGTCGAAGAAATCGGGCGACTTGAGGTGGACGTCGCGCTTCTCGTCGCGGGTGCTGACCGAGGCCACGTCGATGCTGGCCTCGACGGTAGACTTGGTGACGTCGGTCTCGTCGAGGACCACCTTGCCCTCGGTCTTGTCGAAGTCGCCGCGAACCGTGGAGATCATGAAGTGCTTCACGCTGAAGCCGGCCTGGGTGTGCGACCCATCGAGGTTCCAGGTGTCGGCGGCAAGGGCGAAGGTTGGGAGGGCGACGACGGCGACGGCGAGGCTGCGGAGGATGCGGTTCATGGGTGTTGCTCCTTGTGGCTGTGGTTGCGGTTTCGACTGCGGGCTGGACTGCGGGCTGGACTGCGGTTCGACTGGCTTCGGTGGGACTGCGCGCGCCCCGTCAGGCCGCGGCCGGACGGAACGCGAAGGTGCGGAGGCTCAGGGTGGCGTAGGCGATGCCCTCGAAGATCGACTCGGCCCGCTCGCCGGGCCAGGCGGCACCGAGCGCGACCAGCAGCGGGTCGAAGTGGTCGCTGTGCGGGTGGGCCCGGGCCGGGTTGGGCGCCAGCCGCTGCCAGCGGACCAGCGCCTCGCGCTCCTGCAGCGCCGCCCGCTCCCAGGTCCAGCGATCGAAGTCGAGGGCCCAGGGGGCCGGCGCGGCGTCGGGGTGGGCAAAGTCGAGGTCACCGAGGTTGTGGACCAAGCCGCCGCTCGCAACCAGCAGGACCCCCTCGTCGCGCAGCGGGCGCAGCGCCTCGCCGAAGGCGACCAGCGCCTCGGGCGGCACCGCCGGGAGCGAGACCTGCACCACCGGGATCGAGGCGTCGGGAAGCGCCAACCGGAGCGGCACCCAGGCGCCGTGGTCGAGGCCGCGGACCGGGGTGACCACCGCCGGGACCCCGGCGCCGGAGAGCGTCGAAGCGATGCGCGCCGCCATCCTGGGATCGCCGGAGGCGTGGTAGCGGAGGTGGTAGAGCGGCTCGGGGAAGCCGAAGAAGTCGTGAATGGTCTCGGGCCGGGCGGCGCCGGTGACGCCGACCGGGCCGCGGACCTGCCAGTGCGCCGAGACCACGGCGATGGCCGAGGGGCGGGCCTCGCCGGTGAGCGCGTCACCGAAGCGGCGCAGCGCGGCCGAGTAGGGCCCAGTGTCGAGCGCGTGGGTCGGCGCGCCGTGGGAGACGAAGAGGACCGGCTGGCGCCTCATCGCGTGCCTCCGGCCTGCCGCGCCGCGGGGACGAGCCGTGCGCTCCGCCGCCGTGCGCCAATGGCCCGCCCGGCTGGCGCGAAGATCTGGATCAGCTCGCCCGCCCACGCCGCCAACGCCCCCGGCACCACCCGGTAGTGGTGGAACTGCCCGCTCCGCCGCACCGCCACTAGCCCCGCCCCCACCAGCGCCTTGAGGTGGTGCGAGACGGTGGCCTGGGAGATCGGGAAGGCCCGCACCAACTCGGCGCAGGAGTGCTCCGGGACCATGGCGATGGCCAGCAGCAGCTCGAGCCGGGTCTGGTCGGAGAGGGCCTTGGCGACGTAGGCGACGCGGGCGGTGGAGGCGTTCATCGACATATCGATGAGCGTCTATCTAAGACCGCCGCGGCGGGGCGCAACCCCTTCACCGCGCTTTTTTCGGGCGCCGCCGGCAACCGGGCGGAACGACTGGCGGATCAGCTCCGCAGGAACAGCTCCAGCAGCCGGTAACCACGCGCCAGCGCCGCCACCTCGACCCACTCGCCGCGCTGGTGCGCCTGCGCCGTGGCGCCCGGGCCGAAGTTGACGGCCGGAACACCATGCACCGCCAGCCGGGCCACGTCGGTCCAAGCCTGCTTCGGCTCGGCGGCCGCACCGCTCCGGGAGAGCAGCCGCTCCACCAGCGGGTGGTCTCCCCAGGCCGGACAGGCCGGCGAGCGGTCGGTGAGCGTCACCTCGGCGCCGTGGCGCTCGCCGAGCGACACCAGCTCGGCGGCCGCTTGCTCCAGCGACCTGTCTGGCGCGAAGCGGAAGTTGAGGTTGAGGGTGCAGCGGTCGGGCACCACGTTGCGGGCCTGCCCGCCCTCGATGCGCGTGCAGGAGAGCACCTCGCGGAAGGCCTGCCCGCCGCTCGGCGCCTGGCGCGGTGGCCGGGCCGACAGCTCGGCCAGCAGCGCTCCGGCCCGGTGGACCGCGTTCTCGCCCTGCCACGGCCGCGCCGAGTGGGCCGCCTTCCCGGTGAAGGTGACGGTGGCGTGAAGCGAGCCGAGGCAGCCGAGCTGCACCACGTTGCCGGTCGGCTCGAGGCAGATCGCCAGCGCCGCTTGCTTCAGCTCGGGGGCCCCGGCCAGCACCGCCTCGAGCTGGTTCTCGAGGTAGGGCCCCTCCTCGCGGGCGTAGAAGACCAGCAAGAGGTCGCAGAAGCGCTCCGCCACCGGCAGCGCCTCGGCCAGCGCCATCATCAACGCCAGCCCGCCCTTCATGTCGGAGGCGCCCGGCGCCACCAGCCGCCCCTCCTCTCGCCGCGGTCCGCCGCGGTCAGAGGCGTGGACCGGCACGGTGTCGAGGTGGCCGCAGAGCGCCACCAGCGGGCGCCCCTCGCCCGCCGCGGCACCGTCAACGCCGACCACCAGCGAGTCCTGGATGCGCCGGAGGTGCGGGAAGCGCCCGGTCGCCCAGTCCTGCACCTGGTCGCAGAGCGCTCTCTCCTCGCCGATGGGCGTGAGCATGGCGCAGAGGGCGGCGGTCCGCGCCGCCAGCGCCTCGGCCAGCGCCTGGTCGCCACCTTCGCTCACCGTGCGCTCCCCGGAAGCTCGCTCAAACCTGCACCTCGAAGTCGCGAAGCGCCTGGTTGAGCGAGACCTTCTTGTCGGT
>JANPOM010000174.1:0-2568 GCA_031427995.1 Anaeromyxobacter sp.
GGCCGCCGAAGGCCGGCGTGATTGTTTGCAGGGCCCACGTCACTCGATCCCCTCCAGAACGACCTGGGCTTCGCTGGTCTTATTGAGCGGGTAGGCGCACCGGTCGAGCCGGCCGGACCAGGCCACGTCGATCGGGCAGGCGAGGGCCGGCGCCGGTGGCAGGACGCCGAAGGTGGCGTCAGGGGACGTCGAGGTCCTGGAGTACGAGGAGCATTTCGAGGAGACGCTGCTGCTCGGCGACCACGCCGTGGAATGGGGAGTCATCAGCGGCAGCGAGCGCAGCCGCGCCACCGGGCGGAAGACGAACGGCGCGACCGGCCGCCCCGGTCGAGGCTGACGCGGGTGGTGGCGAAGCTTCCGGCCCGGCCAGCTCGACCAGGAACGGGCGCCGCGCCGGCTGCGGGAGCGGTGGCTCGGCCAGCACCAGGTAGAGCTGGAGCGCCGCCGCGTGGAGGAGCAGCGAGATGGCGACGCCGAGCCGGGTCGCATGGCCCTGCCATGAACTCATGGTGTCAGGTGACTACACCCGGCCAGACGTTGAATTCCCGGCCTCGCTCAGCCGGCGCCGTCGACGTACCGGTTCATCTGCCGCTCACCGAAGGCCTGCCGCGCCGCCAAGTAATTGTGAAGGTGGCAGACGACTCGAAGATTCTCGACTGTGGATGGTCCCCAGTCAGCCCACGGGACGATGTGGTCGAGCTCGAGCCGGTTCGTTGAACGGCAACTACCTCCCGCGTCGAGCGGCCAGCTGCAGCGGCCGTCATCTCGCGCCCAGACGGCCCGGCGGACGGCGGCGGGGATCGCCTCGCGGGGGCCGGTGCGACGCGCTGGACGCGGCTCCGTGGTCGGCGGGTCGGTAGGGGGCGGCTCCGTTGGGAGGAGCGCGAGCGGTGGAGAGGCCTCCTGCGGCTCGGTCCTGGCTTCCACTGGAGCCTCCGCGCGAGGTGCCGCCGCAGCGAGCACGGTCCGAGGCTTTTTCACCTGGCCCCTCGCCTTCGCCTGCTTCTCCAGCAACAGCCGGAGCGCAGCCTGGAGCACCTGCTCTGTGGTGGCGTTCGGGATCGCGTGCGAGAGCCCATCCTTGGCGGTCTCCAGCTCCCGCAGGAACTGGCGACTGACGGTGATGTGGAGCCGGCGCAGGTCGGCGGTGAGCGGCTCGACGTCGTCGCGCGGAGCGGCTGGGCGGCCGCCTCCCCCATTCGCAACTTCTGACGTCAGAAGTTGCGTTGGAGGGACCACATACGGGTGCGAGGGTTGAGCGGGTGCCAGCGAGAGCAGGGACTGCGCCTCGGAAGCCTCGGAGCGTGAAGGCGCCGATAGGGGTTCAAGCCTGGTCACCACCATCCTCGTCGCGGGCACCTGGCGTGGCTGGAGCTCTGCCACCAGTTCCTGTGCCTCCCGGGCCGAGAGCCCGAAGAAGCGCGGCGCCACCTCGGCACCGTTCTCTTCGGTGAGCACCTTGGCCAGCTCGAAGGTGGTGGAGAGGCAGAGCCGGCCGTCGCCGAGCGGCTCGATGAGCTGGGGGAAGCGCTGGAGCAGCTGGGCGGCGCTCTTGCGGTAGAAGGCGGCGCTGTTGGAGAGGCGCAGCTCGACGTGCAGGAAGGCGAAGAGCGAGGCGTGCCCCAGCGCTTCCCAGCCGCGCCGCCGATCGAAGTCGGCCAGCGCGACGAGGAAGTCGGCCATGGCCGACAGTTCCGTGCGCAGGAGGGTCTTGAGCGCGTCGCGGAGCTGCCGTGCTTCCAGGAGTTCGAGAGTGAGGCTGGCCGCTCCGTGAGACGAAGCCGCGACCGAGGGATGGGTCAGGTGCGCGTGGTTGTGCATTCACGCAGCGTCTCATGCGGGTCTGACATTTCCGGGCTCACCGACACGCATGGAACCCAAGAGGGACGCGGGTTTGTGAGGGCTGACGTCGCCGGCCTTTCGATCGATCCGGCGACGGAGCTGGGCAATGGAGACCGCGAGCTCGGGCGAACCCGCGCGACAGCGCGCGACCCCGCGGCCCCGGCGCAACGCCTCTCGGTCGGTCGAGCGGCCAGGTGCATCTGCCCTGGTCGCGCTCCCAGACCGCGCGGCGAACGGCAGCGGGGATGGTCTCGCGGGGGCCATCGCGGCGTGGTGGAGACGGCTCCGTGGGGATGAGCGCGAGGGCTGGAGAGGCCTGCTGCGCCTCGGCCCTCGGTTCCATTGGAGCCGGCAGTCCCCCTCGCTGCGCCTCTCGGTCGACTGAACGGAAGCCCTTGTGGTCGCGGTCGGTGTCGCAGCCGGGGTGGCGCCAGAGACGCTCCTCCCCGCTTGCGCCGGCGTCACCAGAAGCCGACGCCGCCGCGACTTACCTCGGCCAGAGCCAGCTGAAGGCGCCGCCCATCACCAGCCCGTAGGCCAGCGCGTCAACCGCCGCCATCGCCAACGACCGCCAGGGCTTCCAGTACCAGATGGCCTCGTAGATGGGCCCGACCGCGTAGGCGAGGAAGCCGATGGTGGCGACCACCCGGAAGACGACCCGCTCGTGCGGGATCAGCTGCAGGGGAACGGCGCCGAGGGTGAGGGTGGCGATGTAGGCGACAGAGA
>JANPOM010000175.1:0-2385 GCA_031427995.1 Anaeromyxobacter sp.
AAGGCGGGGATGGGGGCGCTGGGCGACATCGCTGGCATGTTCGGCGAGTCGTCACCGGCCGAGGCCGAGGTCGAGATCCTCCGCTCCCGCTCGGTGGCCGGCGCGGTGGTGGACGCCCTGCGGCTCGATGTGCTGGCCGAGCCGCGGCGACTGCCGGTGCTGGGTCGGGCCATCGCCCGCCGCCACGAAGGCGACGCGGTAGCCGCCGCGCCGCTCGGCCTGGGAGGGTACGCCTGGGGTGGCGAGCGGCTGCGGCTGGACCGGCTCGACGTGCCGGAGTCGCTGCTCGGCGAGTCGCTCACGCTGGAGGCCGGAGAGCCCGGCCGCTTCGACCTCTTCGCGCCCGGCGGCAGCCGGCTCGGAGGAGGCGCGGTCGGCGCCCACGTGACCGCCGGTGGCGTGACCCTCCAGGTCACCGAGCTGCGCGCCCGGCCCGGTACCCGCTTCCGGCTCGCGCGCCTCGCCCGCGAGGTGGCCATCCAGGGCTTGAAGGAAGAGCTGCGCGTCGCCGAGAAGGGGAAGAAGACCGGCATCCTCACCGTGTCGCTGGAGGGGCCGGACGGCGAGCGCATCGCCGCCATCCTCGACGCCGTCTCCGCCGCCTACCTCCGCCAGAACATCGAGCGCAAGAGCGCCGAGGCCGGCAAGACGCTGCACTTCCTCGACACCCAGCTCCCGCTGCTGCGCACCGGGCTGCGGACCGCCGAGGCCGAGCTGGAGCGCTACCGGACCCGCAAGGGCGGCCTCGAAGTCAGCCTGGCCACCCAGGCGGTGGTGGCCCGCTCGGTCGAGGTCGAGAAGGCCGCCTCCGAGCTGCAGCTCGAGTTCGTGGCGCTACGGCAGCGCTTCACCGAGACCCACCCGGCGCTGCTGGCGCTGCGCGACAAGCTCCGGCGGCTCGACGGCGAGCGCGACTCGCTCGGAGCGCGCCTCAAGGCGCTGCCCGAGGCCGAGCTGGAGAGCGCCCGGCTGCTGCGCGACGTGAAGGTGGCCAGCGAGCTCTACCTCGCGCTCCTCAACCGGTCCGAGGAGCTGAAGGTGGTCAAGGAGGGAACGCTCGGCAACGTGCGCATCCTCGACGCGGCCCTCCACCCGGTCAAGCCGGTCTCCCCGAAGAGCGGGCAGATCGTGGCCCTGGCGCTGCTGCTCGGCCTGCTCGGCGGCGTCGGCCTGGCCTTCGCGCGCCGCGCCCTCGACCAGGGCGTCGAGGACCCCGACCAGATCGAGCGGGCCTCCGGGATCCCGGTCTTCGTCAGCGTCCCCTTCAGCAAGATCGAGGCGGAGCGCGCCGACACCTCGGCCTCCTCGGCCAACCCGGTCGGGCTGCTGGCCGCGGTCGCGCCCCGCGACCTGGCGGTGGAGAGCCTGCGCAGCCTGCGCACCGCGCTCCAGTTCGCGCTGGTCGAGGCCGGCACGCAGGTGGTGGCGGTGGGCGGGCCGGCGCCCGGCGTCGGCAAGTCCTTCGTCACCGCCAACCTGGGCCACCTGCTGGCCGAGGCCGGCAAGCGCGTCGTCATCGTGGACGCCGACATCCGGCGCGGCACGCTCCACAAGCTCCTCGGGCTCGGCCGCGGGCCCGGGCTGGCCGACGTCATCGCCGGCCTGCCGCTCGAGCAGGCCCTGCGCGGGACCGGCCGGCCGGGGCTCACCGTGCTCACCAGCGGCACCCTGCCGCCCAACCCGGCCGAGCTGCTCGCCAGCGACCGGCTGGCGCGGCTCATCGCCGACCTGTCGGCGCGCTTCGACATCGTGCTTCTCGACACCCCGCCGGTGCTGGCCGTCACCGACGCGGCGCTGGTGGCGCGCCACGCCAGCGTCAACCTGCTGGTGGCCCGCTCCGGCCAGCACCCGCTCCGCGAGCTGCTCGCCGCCGTCCGGCTGCTCGGGCGCAGCGGCATCCGCGTCAACGGATTCATACTCAACGGCGTGCACCTCGACCGCGGCCTGGGGCGGCGCAACGCTTATCACTACCAGTACAAGTACGAGTGAGCCGGGGGTTCAGGGTCCGGCCGGCCAGGCCACCTGCAGCGCGCCCTTGAGGTCCAGGAACGAGCGCTGAACGCTGGCCACGGGAGGCCCAGGCCGAGGAGGAGGCGCAGACATGCGCGGGCGGCGCCGAGCCCGCTGGCCAGGCTCGCACCAGCCCTGACCATGCTCGCGACATCCCGGTAGTCCTTGGCCTCGGCGCGCTGCAAGACCACCTTCACCTTGGTCGCCATCAGGTCTTGGGCACCGTTCGCCCAGCCGCGTTAAGAGAGGGGACCTTGTCTACCGCCACCCCCCCCTCCCGCGCCCCCGCCGTCGCCCCCCGCGCCTCGCTGCGCCGCCTCTCGCCGCTCTTCCGCGAGGAGCTCTGGACGCTGACCGGCGCCACCGCCCTGCTCC
>JANPOM010000176.1:0-1901 GCA_031427995.1 Anaeromyxobacter sp.
GCAGGCGCCCGGCAGGCCGATGGCGGCCAGGATGGTGGCGGCGCGGTGGTCGACGGCGACGGCCTCGGGCGAGGAGTCGTAGGTGCCGAGCGCCAGCGCCGCGTAGAAGGTGCGCTTCCAGCCACGGCTCTGGCGGGCGTACCTGATGATCTCCTGCCGCCAGACGAACCAGACCTCCAGCGCCAGGATCAGGAGGTAGCCCGAGTAGAGCATCCCGAACCCGGCCATGGCCGAGCTCAGGTTGGGCGTCACCATCACCAGCCAGCTCCGCTCCGGGTGGCCGAGGTGGAGGTTGAGCGGCAGGGTGGCCACCGCCATGAAGCAGAAGGAGGTGGCCATGGCGAGGCGGGCCACCGGCCGGAACTCCTCCCGGCCGAAGACGTGGAAGAGCGCCGAGACGATGAAGGCGCCGGCCACGAAACCGGTGATGTACGGGTACATCACGATCATCAGCGACCAGTGGACGTGGATGTCATTGGGGAACGCGTACCCCGTGATCACGGGCATCACCGCACCTCCATGTCGAGGTGGAGGTAGAAGCACTGCGGCTGGGTCAGCAGGTGACCCTGCATGATCGAGACGCGCTCGTGGTCGATGGTCTGGCGCACCGGGTCGTCCTCCCTCAGCATGTTTCCGAAGGCGCGCGTCGAAGTGGGACAGACCTCGACGCAGGCCGGCTTCAGCCCCTTGGTGATTCGGTGGTAGCACCAGGTGCACTTGTCGGCGGTGTGGGTGGCAAGATTGAGGAAGCGGCTCCCGTAAGGGCAGGCCTGCACGCAGTAGCCGCAGCCGATGCAGGAACTCCCGTCGACCAACACCACGCCGTCCTTGGTCCGGTAGGAGGCGCCCACCGGGCAGACCTGCACGCAAGGGGTCTCCTTGCAGTGGTTGCACATCTTCGGCACGAAGAAGGCCTTGGTGGGCGTGAAGGCGGTCGGCACCGGCGGGAAGCCCTCGAGGCCGCCCTTGGGCGAGTCGACGTAGGAACCACCCGGGCCGACGATGTAACGCTCCACCCAGGTGCGGACGAAGCCGTCGGGCACGTCATTCTCCTGCTTGCAGGCGCGCACGCAGGCGCCGCAGCCGATGCACTTGGAGGTGTCGATGACGTAGGCCCAGCGGTGCTCCTCCCAGTTGTAGGCGTCACCGCCAGGGGGCGGAGCGTGGTGGGTCTCGCTGATGGCCCCGGCCTCGAGGCCGGCCAGCATGACCACCGCGCCGCCGCTGACCTTGAAGGCGGTGCCGAGGAACTCGCGGCGCGCGGCGTCGGCCGGGGCGTCGTGGTGGGGAGGTGGCGCGGTCGAGTCCTGGGTGCAAGGCGCGTGGTCCATGGCGGCTCCTAGAGCTTCGGCGAGTGGGCGTCGTGGCACTCGAGGCAGACCGCCCCCTCGAGCTTGGTGGTGACGTGCTGCTCCAGCACCACCTGGGGGAACTTCTCGGGGCGACCCTGGGTGCGGCGGTGACAGCGGGCGCAGAGGGCGAAGGCCCTTTCGATCGGCATCTTCCCGGTCACCTTGCCTTCGGCCACGTGGCGCAGCAGCGGGGCATGGCAGACCTCGCAGCTCACCGTCTTGTGACCGCCGGCGGCGTGGGCCGTCGCCTTGGGCTGGTGGCAGGGCGTACAGCTGGCCGCGCCCTGATGCGCCGGCGGGCGCGCCTTCATCTGCTCCGCCACGTTGTCGGCGCGATACGGCCCGAAGACCCCGTACGAACGCGGCACCAGGAATCCCCGGCCGATGAGGATCGCGCCGATGGCCACCATGACCACCAGTGCGACTCGAAACACATGCCGTGAATGCTCCATCCGTCTCCTCCTCTGCGGGGTTCGTCAGTCGTCGAGTTTTTCCGGCCTGGTGAGCAGGGCCAGCCAGTGGGTGCGGGGCCGCGGCGGCGGAGGGGCC
>JANPOM010000177.1:0-2370 GCA_031427995.1 Anaeromyxobacter sp.
ATGGCGTTGTCGGCCCGAAAGTCGTTGTTCACCATGAACGGCGGATCGATGTAGACGAGGTCCACCTTGCCCCGGTAGCGCCAATCCTTGGTCTTCGGGTCGCGCTCTTCCAGGAGCGTCTGGAGCGCCACCAGGTTGTCGTTGGTCCAGATGAGCCGGTTCTCCGGCCGCACCAGCTCGTCACGGGCGCCGGCAGCACGGCCGCCCAGGTCCAGCTCCCCCTTGCGCTCCACGGCGCGGCCCGGCCGGACGATCTCGACCACCTGCGTCGGCACCGCCCCCGCCATCTCCTTCCGCTCCATGCCCTGCCAGGCCAGGCGAGGCTTGCGCGGCTCGACGTCGAGCGTGATGGCGAGGTCGCTCTGCGCCGACGGGGCCGGCGCGGGCGGTGGAGGCGGCTTCGGCGGGTTGCTCTTGGCCATCGACGGTCCGATGGAGCGGCCCGACGACCTGGCCTGCCCCCGAAGAAGTTCACAACATTCTACACCTCGGACGGACCTGGAGTAACTGCCCTCATCGGCCCGGTCCACGTCGGGCAAGCCAGGCGAGGCAAGATCCTTGGGTCACGTCGCACCCCTTCCGCGGCCGCGGAGGCCGGCCGTGAGATCGGCCAGGTCCTGGGCGACATACCCGCGCTCCCCGATGCGCCGGCGGGCCGACTGATCGAGCACAGGCGACACGGCGACCTTTTCGATCTTCCACCCCCCGAACTTCGGCGAGGCGCTCACGAACCTGGTGATGTGGCCGTCGAAGCGCGGCAGGTCGGCCACCAGCTTCTCGGGCGACCGCTTGCAGGTCACCAGCCGCAGGACGTGGTCTTCCCCAGCGACCGCAACGAGGTCGATCTCGGTGTCGGCGCGGTCCCAGTAGCCCTGGACGCGCTCCGTGAGGCCGAAGTCGCCGATCCCCTTGCGGCTCCGCTCCTCGTAGAGCGTGCCCACCAGTTTCTCCAGCGCCGGCCCCTCCACGTCGGCGAGCCGCTCGTCGGCCTGGCGCACGACGAGTTCCAGCGGCCGGAACGCCATGGCCGAGACCGGCGAAGCGAGCGCAGCCAGCCAGGCGCGGAGGAAGTTGTCGGTGAGATAGTAGCGCCCTTGCCGCTGCGTCTTCCTGGCGAAGATGGGTAGCCGCTTCTCGATGATCCGGTACTTCTCTATGAGGACCTTCAAGTAGCCGCCAACCTGCTCCTTGGTGTCCGCGCTCATCTGCCGGACGTGGTCCAGCAGTTCGCCATTTGTGCAGCCGGGCCTGCGCGCCACGAACTTGAGGATGACGTCGTACCTGCCGTGCAGCTCCTTGAGGAACCAGTTGTCCGCCTCGGTGCGCAGCGGCGACGAGGAGGCGAAGAACGCCTTCTCCAGCAGGTCGCGACGCGGCTTGCCCAGCACGCCCTGCTCGAAGCAGTCCCTGTAGAACTTCGGGACCCCCTCGAAGAGGGACCAGAGGAAGAGCAGCCGCTCGGGCTCGACCGTCGCGTGCTGATCCAGTATCTCGAGCACCGACGCCACATCGAGGTGGCCAAGCTCCAACTCGTCGGTCGTCCGGTTGTAGAGGGGAGCGTTGCGCTCCTGGAGCAGCGCCGCCATCTCCGTGTGGATGGAGCCGAGCACGAGGAGACCGCCGGGTACGCGCGAGGCCCGGGCCGAGAGCAGGTCCACCTCGGCCTGGAGGAGGGAGCAGAAGTCCCGCAGCCGTTCGCGGTTGAAATACTGGAACTCGTCGAGCGCCACGGCGTACCCGGCCCGCGCCAGGTTGCCGACGAGCTTCGCCAGTTCCGGTAGGGACCGCGGCCTCGGGAAGTCGGAGGCCGGGATCTCGAAGGTATCCATCTGGTCGGCCACGGCGGAGAGCACGCCCACCGGCCCGGAGTCGGGGACCTGGACGTAGAAGACCCGCTGGCCGCTCTGGAGTGCGCGCTGGATGAGGGCGGTCTTGCCGATGCGCCGGCGCCCGGTGACCTTGACGAAGTACCAACGGTTGCGCGCCAGGATCGCCTGGAGGCGGTTGAGCTCGTCGTCCCGGCCGTAGAAGCCCCAAGGCATGGCGCAACCGTAAGGTAATCTCCTTTACCTTACAAGGCGGATCGGCATAAATGCCTGTAACAACTAGAGCATTTGGCTCCGCGTGGCTGGCCACAGCCTGCAGGGACCCTTGGAGACGTCCTTCCCGCTGGATTCGAAGGAGATCCCCTACCCCCTTCTTCTCGTGTGGGGAGAGAACGAACGAACGAAGGGCCCCGCTGGTTGTCCAGGGGGCCCTCGAGTTCTTCGGTCCTGCTTGTGTGAGCGCGGAAGGAATCGAACCTTCAACCTATGGATTAAGAGTCCATTGCTCTGCCAGTTGAGCTACGCGCCCGTCGAACCACTGCGG
>JANPOM010000178.1:0-7172 GCA_031427995.1 Anaeromyxobacter sp.
TCCTCTCGCTGCGGCAGGCGGCCTCGTCGGTCCGCTGCTCAGCGTAGATCTACTACGCTTCCGCTGCTCCCTCCTCGGGCGCCAGCCTCGCTTCGGTCTCGGCGCTCTCGTCGAGTCATCAAGCCTGGGTCGGGGCACTAGGGCGGCAACGAGATTCTCCCGTTCGGCCCAGGGCTCTGGGCCCTGCCGTTCTCGGCTCTCTGGAGCTGAGGCGTCGCTGGTGGGCGGTCCCGCGTAACCTTTCCGCTCCTGCGGGAAGACAGGGGGGGGGGGCGGGCCTAGCCGCCCTCGGCCCAGGCCTTCCTCTTCGGGACCCTGCGCAATTTGGCGCTCCAAGGCAGGCGCACCGGGGATGAGCCGGTGGGGGCTAGAGGTAGAAGCGGAAGTAGACGTGACCGCTGGTGGCGAAGATCGAGGCGGCGTCGCGCAGGATCACGCCGGAGTCGCTCAGCTCTCCGAGGGCGGTGTAGCCGAGGCGGGCCTCGGCGCCGATGGAGAAGCGCGGGTCGGCTAACCACTCGGCCCCGAGGGCGCCGGCGAGGGTGAAGTCTACGCCGGAGTCGGAGAAGCCGCGGCCGTCCTTGGCGGAGACGAACCCGAGGAAGAGCCGGGGGCCGGCGTAGATCGAGACCGACTTGCTCGCCCTGAGGGGGATGAGCAGGCCGCAGCCGAGGTTGAAGGTGCTCCCCTTCGGGCCGCCCTCGATGGAGAAGCGGTTGATGCCGATCGAGGGCTCGAGGCGGAACTGCCCGAGGTCGATGTCTACCAGGACATCGGAGCTGGTGGGGGCCGGAGAGGTGACCTGCGCGGCGATGAAGTCGAAGGCGGTAAGCGAGATGCCGACGCCGATCCTGCCTTTCTCCGCCGGGGCGGCCTTCTCCTCGGCGAGGGCGGGAGAGGCGGCGGCGAGGGCGGCGAGCAGGGCGGTGACGCGAGCGATCGAGCGAATCATGAGGACTCCGGTGAAAGGGTTGGCGACCGGCCGAGGCCAGCCGGATGGGAAAGTAGCGCCGACCGGCCCTCCCGTCCACGGCTTGCATGGGGAGTGCTCACTCCTTGCGCTGGTGCGGGTAGGGCACCGAGCGCGGCGGGTCGAAGTTCTCCTTGAGCGACCGGATCGAGGCCCAGCGGATCAGGTTGGTGAGCCTGCCGCCCCCTTGCGATATGGTGCCCCACCCCGATGTCCGACCTGCTCGACGGCCTCAACGAACCGCAGCGCGAGGCGGTGCTCCACGGCGACGGGCCTCTGCTGGTGCTGGCCGGCGCCGGCTCGGGCAAGACCCGCGTCATCGTCAACCGGATCGCCCGGCTGGTGCGCGAGCAGGGGGTGCTGCCCTGGCACATCCTCGCCGTCACCTTCACCAACAAGGCGGCCGGGGAGATGAGGTCGCGCCTCTCCACCCTGCTCGGGCTGGCGGCGCAGGAGCTCTGGGTCCAGACCTTCCACGCCTTCGGGGCCCGTTTCCTGCGTCGCGAGGCGGCGCGGGCCGGGCTGCCGCCAGCCTTCGCCATCTACGACACCGACGACCAGCTGCGGCTCATGAAGCGGCTCTTCGCCGAGGCCCGCCTCGACGAGGACGACCAGCTCACGCCGCGCAAGATCCTCTGGCGCATCGACGCATGGAAGAACGAGGCCACCACCCCGTCGCAGGTGAAGGTGCCGCACCAGGACCTCTCCGGAACGGCCGCCCGCGACCTCTACCAGAAATACCAGGCGGCGCTGGCCCGGGCCGGGGCCGTCGACTTCGGCGACCTGCTGGTGCGGCCGCTGCGCATGCTGGAGGAGGACGAGGGGCTGCGGGCCCGCTGGGCCGGCCGCTTCCGCCACGTCCTGGTCGACGAGTTCCAGGACACCAACCCGGTGCAGTACCGGCTGCTGCGCCACCTCACCGGCCCGGCCCGGAACATCTGCGTGGTGGGCGACGACGACCAGGCCATCTACCGCTGGCGCGGCGCCGAGGTGCGCAACATCCTCGGCTTCGACGGCGACTACTCGGGCTGCCGGGTCGTGAAGCTGGAGCGCAACTACCGCTCCACCCGCACCATCCTCGACGCCGCCCACGCCGTCATCTCGAAGGCCAGGGTGCGGCGCGAGAAGAAGCTCTGGACCGAGGAAGGTCCGGGCGACACGCTGGCGCTGCTGGTGGGGCAGGACGAACACGACGAGGCTGAGCGCATCACGCGCGCCGTGGCCGCCGAGCGGGCCCGCGGCACCCGCGGCGACCAGGTGGCGGTGCTCTACCGCACCAACGCCCAGTCGCGCCCCATCGAGGCCCAGCTGCGCTCCGCGCGCATCCCCTACGTGATCGTGCGCGGCACCAGCTTCTACGACCGCGCCGAGGTCAAGGACGCCGCCGCCTACCTGCGCCTCGCCCTCTCGCCGAGGAGCGACCTCGACCTGGAGCGGATCGTCAACCGGCCGCCGCGCGGCATCGGGGAGAAGACGGTGGAACGGCTCAGGGCCCACGCGGCTGAGCTGGGTGGCTCGCTCTTCGAGGCCCTGGCCGACGCGGCGCGCATCGAGGGGGTCAAGCCGCAGGCGCGCCGGGCGCTCGCCGAGCTGCACGACGCCATCGCCGCGCTCAGCGCCACGGTGGGCGAGCAGGACGCCGGCGACGCCGTGGAGGCGGCGCTGAAGCGCTCCGGCCTGCTGGGCCGGCTCGAGGCCGAGCGGACCGACGAGGCCGAGGAGCGGCGCGAGAACCTGGTCGAGCTGGTGGCCGCGGCGCGCGAGTTCGACGAACAGCTGGCCGACCAGCCGCCCTCGCACGATCCCGACGAGCCGGTCCCGCCCCCGCCGCTGGCCCGCTTCCTCGAGCAGATCGCGCTGCTCGGCGAGGCCGACGCAGAGACGCCGGAGGGGCGGGTGGCGCTGATGACGCTCCACGCCGCCAAGGGGCTGGAGTTCGACGCCGTCTTCCTGGCCGGGCTAGAGGACGGGACGCTCCCCCACGAGCGCCCATGGGACGAGTCTTCCGGCGCCGAGCGGCAGGCGGCCGAGGACGAGGAGCGGCGGCTCTGCTACGTGGGGATGACCCGGGCCCGCAAGCGGCTCACCCTCTCGCTGGCGCGGCGGCGCATGACCTACGGGGAAGGGGGCGCCAGCTACCGGACCATGGAGCCCTCGCGGTTCCTCGCCGACCTGCCCCCCTCGCTCTTCGGCCTCACCAGCGCCCCGGCCGCGCCGGCGGTGGCGCGCGGGCCGGTGATTCGGCGTCACCCTGGTTCGCTTCCGGGGGAGCCGCACATCGAGGTCGAGGACCAGCCGGCCGAGGCCACCGCGCCCCGCCCGTCCCGGGCCCGCTCCGGCGCAGCGGGGCCGACCGTAGACTACTCCTTCGACCAGCGCCCCGAGGCCTCGACCAGGCCGTTCACGCGTGGTGACACGGTCTTCCACGAGGTGCTGGGCGAGGGGAAGGTGCTGGCTTGCGATGGCGGCGGGCGCGAGGCCAAGGTGACGGTTCACTTCTGGGAGGCCGGCGAGAAGCGGGTGCTGGCCCGGTTCCTCCGCGCCGCGGGCGCCAGGTAGGGATCCATCCAGCCTGGCAAGGCTTGCCGAGGATCTCGGGTGTAAACGCTTCTGGTGTGCCGGCTGTCACGGCGGCGACTCCTGGTAGGCGGCGCGGGGCGGTGACCGTCGCGGCAGGGGCCCTGCCCGTGCCAAGCTGGCGCGCCGTGACCGACTCGATCCACGCCGTCGCCGAGCTGGACGCCGCACCGTTCGGTCCACTCGCCTTCGGCCCGCCGCGCGCCGTGATGGTGGCCCGCACCCTCGCCGAGGTGCGGCCGGCCCTGCGGGCCGTCGACGCCGCCGCCCGGGCCGGGCGCTGGGCGGCCGGCTACGTGGCCTACGAGGCGGCCCCGGCCTTCGATGCGGCGCTCACCGTCCGTGAAGCCGGACCCGGCCCACTGGTCTGGTTCGGGCTCCACGACGCACCGCTCGGCCCACCGCGGCCCGGCCCCTCCCGGGCGCGGCTGGTGGAGCTGGCGCCAGAGCTCGACGCCGCCGGCCACGCCCTCTCGGTGGAGCGGCTGCGCGCCGCCATCGGCGCCGGCACCGCCTACCAGGTCAACCTGACGCTCCGTCTCCAGGGCCGGCTCGAGGGAGAGCCGCTCGACCTCTACCGCCGGCTGCGGGGCGCGCAGGGAGGAGGCCAGACCGTCTACCTGCGGGCTGGCGACCGGGCGGTGGTCTCGGCCTCGCCCGAGCTCTTCCTCTTGCGGGTCGGGAGCAGCCTCACGGCCCGGCCCATGAAGGGGACGGCGCGCCGCGGTCGCTGGAGCGAGGAGGACGAGGCGGCGGCCGAGGCGCTGGCCGCCTCGCCCAAGGAGCGGGCCGAGAACGTCATGATCGCCGACCTGCTCCGCAACGACCTCGGGCGGGTCGCCGAGATCGGCTCGGTCCGGGCCTCCGCGCTCTTCGCGCCGGAGCGCTACCGGACCGTCTGGCAGCTCACCTCGACGGTCGAGGCCAGGGTGGCGCCGGCGGTGACGCTCGACGACCTCTTCGCCGCGGCCTTCCCTTGCGGCTCGGTCACCGGCGCACCCAAGGCGAGCGCCATGAAGCTGATCGCCGCCGAGGAGGGGTCGCCGCGCGGCGTCTACTGCGGCGCGGCCGGGCTGGTGGCCCCGGGCGGCGACTGTGCCTTCAACGTCGCCATCCGGACCGCCGAGGTGACGCTCTCGACCGGCGCGGCCCGCTACGGCGCTGGCGGCGGCATCACCTGGGGCTCCTCGGCCTCCGCCGAGTGGGACGAGCTGCTGGCCAAGGCGGCGGTGCTCGACCTCGACCCCTCGCGCCCGACGCTGCTCGAGACCATGCGGCTCGAGGCGGGCCGGGTGGCGCTGCTCGACCGGCACCTGGCGCGGCTGGCCGGCTCGGCCCGCTACCACTCCACGCCGGTCGACCTCCCGGAGCTTCGTGCGCTGGTCGAGCGGGAGCGGGGCGATGGCCGGCTGCGGCTGCTGCTCCCATGCGACGGACCACCGCGGCTGGAGCGGGCGGCGCTGCCGGCGGCGCCGGCCGGCCCGGTCCGGGTAGCGCTCTCGGGCGAGCCGACCTCCTCGCGCGACCCGGCCCGCTTCCACAAGACCGCCGACCGGGCCTTCTACGACGGCCGCCGGGCGGCGCGGCCCGACTGCTTCGACGTCATCCTCGTGAACGAGCACGGCGCCCCGGCCGAGAGCACCGTCGCCAACCTGGCGGTCGAGCTGGACGGGGCGCTCTGGACGCCTCCGCTTGGCGCCGGGCTCCTCCCTGGTGTCCTTCGCGCCGAGTTGCTGGCCAACGGTCAGCTCGGTGAACGTCCGTTGACCGTGGCCGACTTGCGCCGGGCCCCGCGGCTCTGGCTCATCAACGCCCTGCGTGGTCGCGTCGAGGCCCGGCTGGTCGATTGAGCGGCGCCTGGGCCGCTCCCACGCCAGATTCCATGAGCCATGCCCCTCTCCATCGACTCCTCCCCCTCCGCCCCGCGAGGGCCGCTCCCGGCCGAGAACCGCTGGGCGCTGATCCAGTCGCTGCGCCGGGCGGCCGACTATCACCTGGAGGTGATCGCGACCCGCATCGGCAAGGAGTCGCGCCTGCACCGCCGCTGCCGCGAGGTCTGGTGCGGCTGGGAGGGCGAGGCGCTCAACTCGATCCTGCACGGCGACTTCGCCAACGCCGAGGTGCTGCTCGACCGGGGCGTCCACGCGCTCAGCCACGCCCTCGACCTGGCCGCGAAGGACCGGCTCACCGAGGACGACCTGCTGGCCCTGATCGCGGCCGCCTGAGGGGGCCGGCACCGTCCGGGGGCCAGCGGCTGCGCTACTCCGAGCGGAAGGTCTTCACGCCCAGCAGCCACTCCACCAGCCAGCTCAGGAACACCAGGCCAAGGGAGAGCAGGAAGGCCTGCACCAAGCCGAGGCCGTAGGCGCTCATCACCGTGACCAGCCAGACCAGCACGTAGAGCAGCAAGGGCAGCAGCATGAACCAGAGGAACTTGGCCAGCGTCAGGTAGTAGGCGATCGAGAGCACCACCGAAATGATGATGGCGTGGGTGAAGGTGTTCTCGCGGTTGCCAGGCGAGACCAGCCCGACGCCGGCCCAGAGCACCCCGGCCGAGACCACCAGGCGGACCACGAAGGCGGTGAGGCGACGCGTCATGCCCCGATGATGGCATGCGCCGGGCCAGGCGTGGAGGCGTAAGATGGGGAGATGAGTGCCTCGCCGCCAGGCCCCCCCGATGCACCGGTCACCGAGGCTCTGGTCCACGCGCTGCCCAAGACCGACCTGCACTGCCATCTCGACGGCTCGCTGCGGCTCACCACCATCCTCGAGCTGGCGGAGCGCCAGGGGGTGCGGCTCCCGGCCGACACGCCGGAGGGGCTGTCCGCCGCCATCCACCAGGGGCAGGTCTGCCGCTCCCTGGAGGACTACCTCACCGCCTTCGACGTCACGCTGGCGGTGCTGCAGACCGAGGAGGCGCTGGCGAGGGTGGCCCACGAGCTGGCGCTCGACTGCGCCGCCGAGAACGTCCGTTACCTCGAGGTGCGCTACTCGCCGGTGCTCCACACCCGCGACGGGTTGAAGCCGACCGCCATCGTCGACGCCGTGCTCGACGGCCTGCGGCGCGCCAAGCGCGAAACCGGCATCCGCTCCCGCGTCATCATCTGCGGCATCCGCCACATGGACCCGGCCACCTCGGTCCGGCTGGCGGAGCTGGCGGTGGCCTACAAGGGGAAGGGCGTGGTCGGGTTCGACCTGGCCGGGGCCGAGGAGGGGAACCCGCCCAAGGACCACCGGGAGGCGCTCCAGCTAATCCTCGACAACAACGTCAACCTGACCATTCACGCCGGCGAGGCTTTCGGCCCCGAGTCGATCGCCCAGGCGGTGCACCTCTGCGGCGCCCACCGCATCGGCCACGGGGTGCGGCTGCGCGAGAGCGGCGACCTGCTCAACTACGTCAACGACCACCGCATCCCGCTGGAGATGTGCATCTCCTCCAACGTCCAGACCGGCTCGGTGACCGGGCTGGCCTCCCACCCGCTCAAGTTCTACTTCGACTTCGGCCTGCGGGTGACCGTCAACACCGACAACCGGCTCATCACCGACACCACCTGCACCCGCGAGCTGATGCTGGCGCACCGCGAGCTCGGCTTCACGCTCGACGACCTCTGCACCCTCACCGTGC
>JANPOM010000179.1:0-4394 GCA_031427995.1 Anaeromyxobacter sp.
GATCAAGTCGGCCGAATGATCCGACGCGAGGAATAACATGAAACAACCGACGTCAACCGCCGCCCCCCGCCACGAAGACTCGCATCCAGCCTGGTGGAATCCGTGGCATTGGCCGGCCGGCATCTGGGTGCTGGTGATCGGACTGTTGCTGCTGATGCTCCCCTTCGGCATCCGCACGGTGATGCTGGCGGGCGTTCCGGCGATGGCGGAACCGTTCGACGTGGCCGAGTTCGTCAAATGGGACGTGCCGGCCGAAGACGATGCGTTCACGGAGTATCGGCAGGCGGCGGACCAGAGATCACGAGTCAGTCCACAAGGCTACTACGCTGGAATCGATCAGGACAAACTCGACGCCGTCCTGGCCACGATCTGGTCCGAACTCTGGCGCACCTACCAGCCGGGCGACGACCTGCGCTCGGTCGACTGGAAGGCGACGGCGCGGCGCGGCTGGCCGGTGGTGCGCGAGTGGCAGCCGGAGCGGAACCAGACCCTCTGGGTCCTGCTCGACTGCGGCAGGAACCTGGCGGCCCGGCTGGAGCAGGATCGGACCCGGCTCGACCGGGCCGTCGAGGCGGCGCTGGCGCTGGCCCGGGCCGCCGCCGAGCGGGGCGACCGGACCGGTCTCATCCTTTTCGGCGCCGAGGTGGAGCGGGTGGTGCCGCCCGAGGCGGGGCGGACCCGGCTCGGACCGCTGGCCGAGGCGCTCCACCTGGCCCGCTCCCGGCCGGTCGAGGCCGACTTCGGCGCCGCCTTCGACGCCCTCATGGCCAGGCAGCGCCGGCGTGCGCTGGTGGTGGTCTTCACCGACCTCGGCGATCCAGAAGCCACCGCCCTCTTGCTGGCCCGGGCCGCCATCCTGCGCCGGCGCCACCTGGTGGCGCTCGCCTCGATCGCCGACCCCGAGCTGGCCGCGGCCGCCTCGGCGCGGCCCGCCAGCGTGGCCGACGCCTTCGCCCGCGCGGCGGCCGAGCGGATCCTCGCGGAGCGGGAGGGCTCGGAGCGGCGGCTCACCGCCGCCGGGGTGACGGTGATCCACGCAGCCGGGGTCGACCTGCCGGCGGCGGTGGTGATGCGCTACGCGGCGGTCAAGGAGCGCGGGCTGCTCTAGGAACGAGGCCCTGGTGGCGGAGCGGAAGCCCTTCCTGCTGCGGATCGATCCGCAGGTGCTCGGGGCGCTCCAGCGCTGGGCCGACGACGAATTGCGGTCGCTCAATGGGCAATTGGAGTACCTGCTGCGAGAGGCGCTGCGGCGGGCGGGGCGCGCCCCAGCAGCCGCCGCTGCACCGCCGTCAGCAGGAACGGCACCAGCAGGGCCACCGCCCCGGCGAAGAGGCTGAGGCTGGTCATGCCCCCGACCCGGCCGCCGGGCTCGATGGTGAGGAGCCGGCTGGAGAGGCCGGCCCCGAGCGCGCTGGCCAGGTGCTGCACCGCCGACTGGACCGACATGAAGCGGGCCCGCTCGGCCGGCCCCGGCACCCGCGAGGTGAGCGTGTTCATGGCGATGTTCCGCAGCGAGTTGCCCATCATGAAGGCCACGAAGAGCGCCATCACCGGCAACCACGGCGGTGGCCAGGCGAAGCCGACCGCCAGCACCAGCAGGTAGATGGCCGTCCCGGTCGCCGAGACCACCGGGGCCCCGAAGCGATCCACCCAGCGCCCGGCGATGCGCAGCATCACGAAGGCCACCGCCCCGGCCACCATGTAGACGATCCCGAGCCGGTCGCGCGGGTAGCCGAGGTTGAGCTGCACGTGGGCCGAGATGTTGGGGATGATGGCGAAGCCGGACATCATGGCCGCGGCGGTCGCGGCCAGCGAGAGCAGCGCCACCGGCTGCTTGAGGAGCAGCCGGACCGAGCCGCGCACCGCGCCCGGAGCGCTGGCCCGCTCCAGGTGGCCGATCATGGCCGGCATGAGCAGGAGCGCGCCGCCGGCTACCAGCAGGCCGAGCGCCGCGACCGCGAAGAACGGCGTCCGCCAGCTCCCCAGCCGGGCCAGCTCCAACCCGGCAGGCACGCCCAGCACCGAGGCGACCGAGAAGGCCCCCATGACCGCGCCGAGCGCCCGCCCCCGGCGCTCGCCCGGCACCGCGTCAGCCACGATCGAGAGCGCCAGCGAGGTGGCCGGGCCGCCGAAGAAGCCGGCCGCGACCCGGGCCGCCACCATGCTCCAGAAGCCGGTCGCCAGGCCGCCGGAGGCGGTCGCCACCACCAGCCCCAGCATGGCCACCGCCAGCGCCTGGCGCCGGTCGAAGCGGTCGAGGAAGTTGGCGCCCAGCAGCCCGGCCACGGCGGCCGACGCCGTGTAGGAGCCGCCGATGAGCCCGAGCTGCGTGGCCGGGATGCCGAGGCCGGCCGCGAAGTCGGGGCCGAGCGGCATCACCATCATGAAGTCGAGGACGTTGACGAACTGGACCGCCCCCACCAGGAAGAGCAGCGCCCGCTCGGAGATGGCTCGCGGCACCGGCCGGTTCTAACAGGAACCGTCACCCGGCGCCGACGGCGCCCCTCCCCCGCCCAACTGGGCCAGCTTCCCATTCCCCCGCGATCGCGATGCTGCTACATTCATTCCCCCGGCGTCGCGAGGCGCCGGGCTCGCCCGGGTGGCCGGGGAGACGGTGGTGGACGGGCGCGCGGTGCGCGCTTCGAGGGGTCGGGGAGGGGTCGGGGATGGGCGTGGGGTTGGTCGTCGCGTCGCGCCTGCCGGGCGAGAAGCCCGCTGCGCTGACCCGTTTTCACCAGCGTATCGCCGCGGAGGCTTTGACGGCCCGCTCCGGCAGCGGCGCGTCGCGGCTCGCCCCGGCGCTGGCCCACTCGGCCGTCGACCTCAACCCGCACCAGATCGAGGCGGCCGCCTTCGCGCTCGCCTCGTTGGCCACCGGCGGCGCCGTGCTGGCCGACGAGGTGGGGCTCGGCAAGACCGTCGAGGCCGGGCTGGTGCTGGCCCAGCTGGCCGCCGAGGGGAAGCCGCGCGCCGTCATCCTGGTGCCGGCCTCGCTGCGGGCCCAGTGGCGCGACGAGCTGCGAAACAAGTTCGGGCTCGACGCCGACGTGGTGGACGGGGACACCTGCCGCGCCGCCGAGAAGGCCGGCCTGCGCACCAACCCCTTCGACACCGGCGGCATCGTCATCGCCTCCCACCCCTTCGCCGCCATGCGCGCCAGCGAGCTGGAGCGGGTGCCGTGGGACGTGGCCATCATCGACGAGGCCCACCGGCTCAGGAACGCCTACCGCAAGGACCACCGGACCGGACAGGCGCTGCGCCGCGGCCTGCGCAAGTGCCCCAAGCTGCTGCTCACCGCCACGCCCCTGCAAAACGACCTGATGGAGCTGCTCGGCCTGGCCTCCTTCATCGACGACGCCCTGCTCGGCAGCGAGGACTCCTTCCGGCTCCAGTACGCCACCGGCGAGCTGACCGAGGAGAAGGCCGAAGACCTCAAGGCCCGGCTCGCCCCGGTGGTGATCCGCACCCTGCGCCGCCAGGTGCGCGAGTACGTGAAGTTCACGGCGCGCCGCTCCATCGTCGAGGACTTCGCCCCCTCCACCGAGGAGCAGGAGCTCTACGACCGGGTCTCCGACTACCTGCGGCGCGAGGACTCCCACGCCATCCCCCTGGCGCGGCGCGCCCTCTTCATCCTCGTCTACCGGAAGATCCTCGCCTCCTCGTCCTTCGCGCTGGCCGGGACGCTGGAGCGGCTGGCCGACTCGCTCGACGAGAAGCTGGCCGGGGCCGAGTGCTCGGCGCAGGGCGACCTGGCGCTCGATCTCGACGGGTTCGACGACGAGCTGGAGGAACTCTTCGACGACGCCGCCCCGCCCCGCACCAGGAGCTCGGCCACGGTCCGGCAGATGACCAGCGAGCTCTCCGAGCTGCGCGACTGCGCCCGGATGGCGCGCGGCATCAAGCGCAACGCCAAGGTGGATGCGCTGGTGCGCGGCCTGGATCGCTGCTTCACGGTGGCCCAGGCCTGCGGCTGGCCGGAGAAGGCGGTGGACCGTCAAGTAATAGGATTGGGTTTTATTTACTAAATGGCTGTGACTGTGACTGTGAGAAAAATATCACATCATTTCACAACATACCAAATCATACCTTTATATTCCATGATCAGTGTGTGGATCTTAGCTTCTTCTAGAAGGAATGCGCCCCACCCATTGATCGTGCTCCTGCCCACCAATGTCTTCTTATATGAGTGTCTTCTAATTCCTGAGTTGCAGCAGGTGCGGAACTTGGGTGCAGATTCCATGAGCCCGCTGACCAGTGACGGGTGCACCGCGACCCCACAAAATTTGCAAAGATCTGGATCGCATTCTCTGTAGAGCAGTTTGTGTGTGTGTGTGTGTGTGTGTGTGTGTATGTGTATGTGTATGTGTGTGTGTGTACATGTGTGTGTGTGTGTG
>JANPOM010000180.1:0-4341 GCA_031427995.1 Anaeromyxobacter sp.
CACGTGTACAGTGAACGGAATGCTGATGCCGGTCCCCCGCAAAGGCTGGAATTTCGCCAGCGTCACGGTAAGGGACCATGCCATGAATGCCGGCGTCCGACAGGATCTTCATGGAGCGGACGCCCCTTCGAAAAGCCTGAAGCATTCCAGGGTTACTCCGAACCTCATGATGCAGGATCTTGATGGCAACTTCTTGTCCGTGCGGATCTTGGGCACGGTAAACGCGCCCAAACGCGCCTTTGGCAATCTCCTCGCTTAGCTGTCCCCACCGGGCGGCCGGGGCCCCCCGACCACCGGAATCACCGTGTACATGGGCCCCCCCCGGTGATTTCGGAGCGGTTCTCCGCCCAAGCCGACAACGCATGAGAGCCGCGCAGGGCCGATCCGCTCGGTGAGGGCGGGTGCGGGATGGACGAGACCTCCCCGGTGGATGGTGGTGGGTGTCGAGGTGGCCGGTGGTTGGTAATCCTTGGTGGCTCAGAATTCGTTGCTGGCGCTCGCGTGCAACCCGGCGGTGGTGAGTTGCTCTTGGTGAACGCGGTAGCGCTGGACGGCGACGGTCAATGTCTCGATGGAGGAGAGGACGGCGGCGCCGAGGCAGAGCTGCGGCGTGACGGCGGAGTACTCGAGCAGGAAGTCTCGCTCCTGGAGCTCCGGGTGGACCGCGAGGATCGCGCGAGTGGTGGTGCCTGCGACGGCGTGGAGGATCTCGAGGGCCGCGAGTTCGGGGGCCTCGACCAGGTCGTGGGGCAAAGCGGGAGGGAGGTCAGACGGCATGAGAGTAGAAGCCCTTGCCGTCGAGGACGAAGTGCTCGCAGCGTTCGGTGAGCCGCTTGGCGATGATCTCCGCGTTGAGTGCGTCGGGGAAGACCTTGGGCCAGTCCTTGAAGGCCCGGTTGGTGGTGATGGCGGTGGAGCGGCGGTACTCGTAGCGCTCGGAGATGACCTGGAAGGCGAGCTTGGCCTGGGTGGCGTCCATGGCGAGGACGGCGAAGTCGTCGAGGATGAGCAGGTCGGCCCTGACGTAGCGACGCATGGCCTTGTCGAGGGCGCCGTGGAGTTCGGCGCCGGCCAGCTCGTTGAGCATCTTCGGGGTGCTGGTGAAGACGACCCGGCGCATCGCCTGGCAGGCGCGGTAGGCGAGGGCGCGAACGAGGAAGGTCTTGCCAGTGCCCGGATGGCCGATGAAGAGCGGGTTGACGCCCTTGTCCAGGAAGGCGAGGTCGTGGAGCGCGAGGTAGCGGGCCCTGAGCTTCTTGCGGCAGGGGTCGAAGTCGAAGTCGAACACGTCGATGGTGTTCACTTCGGGGAAGCGGGCGTCGTGGATGCGGCGCTTGATGGCGCCTTCGACGCGGCTCTTCTTCTCCTCGTCGCAGAGGCGGTGCGCCAGGTCGAGGGGGGTGAGGTTCTTCTTGGCCGCCTCGGCGAGCAGGTCGCGGACGGAGCGGCCCATGCCTGGAAGCTTGAGCCAGCGAAGCTTCTCGAGCAGCAACTCCACATCGTCATCGTCGCGCTTCATGGGAACTCCGGAGGCGGGTCGCCCGGGTCGAGGGTCTTTCGGGGGGCGTCGTAGATGGAGAGGTCCGGCTCGCCGAGGCGGATGTCGTCGAGCGCCTGGTTGCCGAGGTAGAGGGGCGTGTGGGTGGGCGACAAGTTCTTCTTGTGGCGGAGCACGTACTCCACGTACTCAGCGCCGACGTGGCCGGTGGCCATGACCTCCTCCACCGCGGTGCGCGTAGGCGAGTCGCCGAAGAGCTCGGAGAGCAGGACGAGGCGCTCGATCTCCTTGCGTATGGAGCGGCCGTTGGCCGCGAGGATCTTGAAGTAGGCGGCGGCCGTCTCGCCGAGGGTCCGGAGTTCCGGGGGAAGCGCACCCACGGCGGCGCGGGGCTTGTGCTCGAGCAGCCCCTGCTCATGGGAAGGGTCGAGGATGGCCTCGCCCACGCCCCAGGAGCGGTTGTGGACAGCGATGCGCTTGGGCCCGAGGAAGACGCCGACCTCGCCGTCGTTGGCCCGCACCAGCACCGTCTGGCCGATGAAGCGCCACGGGACGCTGTAGACGTTCCGGTCGAAGCGAAGCCGGAAGGTCTTCGAGACGCTGCAGGTCTCGAGGTCGTCGGTGTCGAAGTAGCGATCCGGGACTGGCGTGAGCAGGTGGCGCTCCTCGTTCTTGAAGACGAGGGAGGGCACCTTGCCGGTGTCGTCGTGGATCCGGTTGTTGGCGATGTCGTCGCGCCAGGTGGCCGACTGGACGTTCAAGTCGAAGAGGTCGCTGAAGCGGCGGCCGGGCCAGTATCGGGTGCGCACGAAGCCGATCGGCCGCTCCACGTATGGTTTGCCGGTCGGGCGCCTGGGCGGGCAGACCTGGGCGGCGAACCCCCTGGCGGCGGCGTACTGCAGGAAGCGCTGGTTGAGCACCGGTAGGTTCCCGACCCGCTCCTTCACGACGGTCTTCATGCCGTCGAAGACATCCACCAAGGTCCGTCCGCCGAAGAAGCGGAGCGCCCGGTCCATGCAGCGCAGGAAGGAGCCCATGGCCTGACTGAGGACGAACTCAATGTAGAGGTAGCGGGAGAACGGCATGGCCGCGACGAAGGCGCTGACGCGCCTCGCGCAGCCCGGCAGCGCGAAGCCGAAGTCGCCCCAGTCCACCTGGAGCATCTGGGCCGGCCCGTAGTCGCGGGTGAAGAACGCCTCCTGCTTCGGTCTGGGCCGTTGCAGCTTCAGCTGATCCCGGACGACGGTGATGCCGCCCTCGTAACCCAGGGCTCGCAGCCGATCGAGCACCGCCGGTGCGCGGATGTCGGCGCAGTCGAGGAGGGCTTGCCGGATCTCGGCCTGGTACGGGGCGAGGATGGAGACGCGCGGCTGAGCCGCCGCCGGCTTGCGGGTGCCGCTCGCGACGCCGAGGAACTTGCGCACCGTCTTGCGGTGGAGCTTCAGCGCCCTGGCGATGGCCTTGATGCCCTTGCCTTCCATGAAGTGGAGCCGCAGCACCTCGGCCATCAGCTTGGACCGCTCGTCGTCGTCCGGCTGCTTCATCATCGGCGGGCTCTTCAAGGTCACAGCAGCGGGAGCTGCCGCGCGTCCGGCGCTGCCAGGCGGCGCAACGAGGAGCGCAGCAGCGGAAAGGACGGCAGTCGCGCGAGGAGGGCGGCGGCCCGACCCGCATCGCGGATGGCGGAGGCACCCAGCAGCGCCGCCACCAGCCCATCGCTGACCGTCCAGACGACAAGGCCGCGGCGGGTGGCCTGCGAGGGCGTGAGCTCGATGCGGACCAGCGCCTCGGTGGCGACGACGTCGGCCCCCACTGCGGCGAGGTACTCGACGAGGCCGAAGCGAGCCTCGTCGGTCAGCGCCGCCCGGATGATCCGGCGCGCCTCGCCTCTCGCGCCGACCACCGCCGCCACCAGGCGCCGCTGCGCCAGCCACAGGCCACAGGTCATGAACAGCACCTCCGGCCAGCCTCAGCCGCTCCGGCCACCCGCACGCGCCCGCCTGGAGCCCCAGCCAGCGCGGCGGCGGAGCCTGCGGGCGGGGCCTCCCAGCACCCAGCCGCTGCGACCACAGCGAGCGCAGTGGCCCGCGGAATCACTGTCCAGCAGGCTCGCGGCGGCGAGAATGCAGCTTGCGACGGCGATCGGCGCGGGCCGAGTGCCGCGATCATCTGCAACTTGCTCATCGGCCCGATCACCAGGGCCGCTGGAAGCTGCGACACCACCCTCTGTCGATCCATCACGCACCTCCTCCTCGAAGAGGTGCTGTGCCTCCTTTTGCGAAGCCGCGAAAGAATGATCCCCCACGCTGGCACGCTTACGGTCCCGGCGCCCTTGCTCGGCGAGGCGATGATTCTCTCGTCCTTTAGGTGACTTACGGTAACGGCGACGACCACCTCGAACGCTCACAAACCGGGCCTCCCGCGAGCAGTCATCGCCGCAGAAGAGGCAGCCTTGCCGCTCGCATGGAGGGCACAGCGTGAAGTCGATCCCGCAGCGGCGGCAACGTCGTCGTCGAAGTTCCACTCCACGGGACGAATGGGAACTCGACAGCGGCCCCGAGCCCGCGCATCATCTCGGTCGAGATCGCGCGGCTCCACTCCGCTGGGCGGTCCGGTGCCAGCCGGATCGCCCGTCTCACTCTACCCAGGGTGAAGCCTTCACCCTCCGGCCCACGCAAGCCAGTTTTCGGCCTACGCCCTCACGCCTTCAGGCCGCGCCCAGGGCTCCGGTGATTCCGGTGATAAGTGGGCCCAAGCTGGTCGGTGGTGACACCTTCATGAACTAAGTTTCTGTTGTCACCACGGGCTTAGGTCGGTGCGGACTTGACTGAGTCGGGCAACGA
>JANPOM010000181.1:0-7462 GCA_031427995.1 Anaeromyxobacter sp.
TCGAGCGCGCGGCGCAGCACCTGGATGCCGGCCTCCCGGTCCGGGGAGCGCAGCAGCCTTCGGCCGCCGCTCAGCAGCGCGGCCACGGCGTCGGCGCGGCGCTCGCGCAGGAGGTAAAGGCGGGTGAGCTCCTGCCAGAGCGGGAACTCCTCCGGAAAGGTCTCTGCCGCCTGGCGGCGGAGGGAGATGGCGCGATCGACGAACCCCGCCTTGAGCTGGCCGTCGGCGGCCAGAGAGAAGCACTCGAGCGCCTCCGCCTTGGCCCCGCGCCGGGCCAGCAGCGGCGCCAGCCTGGCGTGGATGGCGAGGTCACCGGGAGCGAGCGCCAACGCCTGACGGTAGATGGCGATGGCCTTCTTGAGGCGACCGCGCGAGCGGGCCCGATCGGCCTGCGCCAGCAGTTCGGTGCGGTCCTTGGGTCGCCGGTTCCAGAACACGGGCACGAGCTTAGCCGGGGCTAGTCCTTCCGCCCGCCCTCGATGACCGCGAAGCGAGGCTTGGGACGGAGCGGGGCGGCCAGGATGCCGGCGGCGACCGCGGCCCAGGGGAAGGCGCAGTCCTGGCGCCGGCCTCGGAAGGTGAGGGCCACCCGGACGCCCCACTCGTCGAGCAGGACCTCGGAGCAGTCGCGCCCCACCACCAGGTTGAGCCGGACCGACGTCTCCCCGGCCAGGTACTCGGGCAGCTCGACGCCCGGAGTCTCGGGGATCACGATCAAGCACTCGACGTGGGAGGCGGCCTGGCAGGCGCCAAGCATGTCGGCGTGGCGTCGCTGCAGCGCGTAGAGCTCGATGGAACCCTCGGACCAGCCAGGGCAGGCGGGGGCGCAGGTCCCCTCGGGTGGGTGGTCGTGGGCGATCATGACGGCCTCCCATCTATCACCCCGTCCATGACTCGTCAGGTCCGGCCGTGTGGTAAATCTCCCCCGCGCACCATGGGCGGGTGGCGGAACTGGCAGACGCGCGGGACTTAGGATCCCGTGCCGAAAGGCGTGAGGGTTCGACCCCCTCCCCGCCCAATTGGCCTTGACCTGAGCCCCCCCGGCGCGTAGGTCTACCCGCTTTCCCGATTCCGAAGGAACATCATGAAGGTCACCGTTGAATCCACCTCCCCCGTCGAGCGCAAGCTCGCCATCGAAGTCCCGCCCGAGCGCGTCGCCAAGGAGCTCGACAAGGCCTACCTGAGCGTGGGACGCCGCGCCAAGCTGCCCGGCTTTCGCCCGGGTCACATCCCGCGGGCGGTGCTGGAGCGCAACTTCAAGCACGAAGTCGAGCGCGACGTGGCCGAGCGGCTCGTCAACCTCACCTTCATCGAGGCGGCCAGGGAAAAGGGCATCGACCCGGTGGCCATGCCCAACGTCTCGCTGGAGGGGCCGCTGGTCCCGGGCGCGGAGTTCAAGTTCACCGCCAAGGTCGAGGTCCGGCCCGAGATCAACCCCAAGGACTACCGCGGCCTGGCCGTGACCCGCACGGCGGCGCTGGTGACCGAGGCCTCGGTCGACGCCGAGCTGGAGAAGCTGCGGGATCGCTTCGGCTCGCTGGAGGCGCTCCAGGGGCGTGACGTCGCCGAGGAGGGCGACTGGGCCGTCATCGACCACGAGGGGGCCATCGACGGCGCCCCGTTCGAGGGCTCCAAGGCCGAGGGCGTCAACGTCCTCGCCGCGCTGGGGAAGGCCGGGGACGGGAAGATCGGCCAGCTGGTAGGCAAGAAGGTGGGCGAGTCCGTCGAGTTCGACGAGCCCTTCCCCGCCGACCACCGCCACCAGCAGCTCCGCGGCAAGATGGCCCGCATGAAGGTGACGCTGCGCGGCCTGAGCTTCCGCAAGCTGCCGGCCCTCGACGACGACTTCGCCAGGCAGGTGGGGGTCGAGGGGCTGGAGACGCTGGAGGGGCTCAAGGGGCGCATCCGCTCCGACCTGGAGAAGCGCGAGAAGCGGAAGACCGAGGCCGGCTTCAAGGACTCGCTGATCAGGGCGGCCCTGGCCAGGAACGACTTCGAGGTCCCGCCCTCGATGGTGGAGCGGACCATCGACAACATGCTCGAGTCTACGGTGGAGCGGTTCTCCCGCATGGGGCTCGACGTGGCCCAGCTCGACCTCGACGTGGCCCGGCTGCGCGGCGACCTGCGCGAGCAGGCGCTCCTGCAGGTGCGCGGCAGCCTGCTGCTGGAGGCGGTCGCCACCGCCGAGAAGCTCGAGGTCGGCCCCGAGGACCTGCAGGCCGAGCTGGCCCGCCTCGCCGACGAGAACGGAGTCCCCCTCGCCAAGGTGCAGCAGCAGATGCGCAGCGCAGAAGCCCGGGCCGCGCTACAAAGCAGGGTGCGTGAGGACAAGGCCCTCTCGCTGCTCGCCGAGTCGGCGAGCGTCACGGCCGGGTAGGCCAGGGGAGCCAGCGCCACATGCCCTACATTCCGATGCCGTTCGTCGTCGAGCAGACCCACCGCGGCGAGCGGAGCTACGACATCTACAGCCGGTTGCTGAAGGACCGGATCGTCTTCCTGGGCACGCCCGTGGACGACGACGTGGCCAACGTCATCATCGCCCAGCTCCTCTTCCTCGAGTCGGAGGATCCGGACAAGGACGTCAGCCTCTACATCAACAGCCCGGGCGGCTCGGTCTCGGCCGGCCTGGCCATTTACGACACCATGCAGTACGTGAAGCCGCAGGTGTCGACCATCTGCCTCGGGCTGGCCGCCTCGATGGGCGCCTTCCTGCTGGCCGGCGGCGCCAAGGGGAAGCGGTTCGCCCTCCCCAACGCCCGGGTCATGATCCACCAGCCCTCCGGCGGCACTGGCGGCCAGGCCAGCGACATCGAGATCCAGGCCAAGGAGATCGTCAAGAGCAAGAAGCGGCTCAACGAGCTGCTGTCCGGCAATACCGGGCAGTCCTTCGAGAAGGTCGAGAAGGACGCCGAGCGCGACTACTGGATGAGCGGCGACGAGGCCAGGACCTACGGCCTCATCGACGAGGTCATCGCCTCGAAGAAGGCGCTGGAGAAGAAATCGCCGTAGAGTCACCCGGTCCGGCCTGACGGACCGCGGGGGAGGACGCGTGGTCGAGAAGCGGGAAAGCCTGACGTGCAGCTTCTGCGGCAAGACGCAGAAGGAAGTGAAGAAGCTCGTGGCCGGGCCGACCGTCTACATCTGCGACGAGTGCATCGGCCTCTGCAACGACATCATCGCCGAGGAGATCTCCGGCGAGGACAAGAAGGACCTCAAGCTCCGGGTGCCGCGTCCCTCGGAGATCAAGGCCATCCTCGACGAGTACGTGGTCGGGCAGGAGCGGGCCAAGAAGACCCTGGCCGTCGCCGTCCACAACCACTACAAGCGGATCGAGAGTCGCGTCTCCATCGACGACGTCGAGCTGCAGAAGTCGAACATCCTGCTGCTCGGCCCGACCGGCTCCGGCAAGACCCTGCTGGCCCAGACCCTGGCCAAGATCCTCAACGTCCCGTTCACCATCGCCGACGCCACCACCCTCACCGAGGCCGGCTACGTCGGCGAGGATGTCGAGAACATCATCGTCAACCTGCTGCAGGCCGCCGACCACGACATCGAGCGGGCGCAGAAGGGGATCGTCTACATCGACGAGATCGACAAGATCGCCCGCAAGAGCGAAAACCCGTCGATCACCCGCGACGTCTCCGGCGAGGGCGTGCAGCAGGCCCTGCTCAAGATCATCGAGGGCACCGTCGCCAACGTGCCACCCAAGGGCGGGCGCAAGCACCCCCAGCAGGAGTTCCTCCAGATCGACACCACCAACATCCTCTTCATCTGCGGCGGCGCCTTCTGCGGCCTAGAGCAGATCGTGGAGCGGCGGGTGGGCGGGCGCAGCCTCGGCTTCGGCAGCGACGTGCAGAGCCGCACCGAGAAGAACATCAGCGAGCTGCTCTCCATGGTGGAGCCGGACGACCTGCTCCAGTTCGGCCTCATCCCCGAGTTCGTGGGCCGCCTCCCGGTGGTGACCAGCCTCGAGGAGCTCGACCAGCCGGCGCTCGTGAAGATCCTGACCACGCCCCGCAACGCGCTGGTGAAGCAGTATCGCCGCCTGCTGGAGATGGACGGGGTCAACCTCAAGTTCACCGACGGCAGCCTGGTGGCCATCGCCCGCGCCGCCCAGAAGAACAAGGCCGGGGCCCGCGGCCTGCGCGCCATCCTGGAGCTGGCCATGCTCGACATCATGTACGACGTGCCGAGCCGCCGGAACGTCGGCGAGATCGTCATCTCCGAAGAGGTCATCGACGGCGGCGAACAGCCGCTGGTGGTGCTGAAGAAGGAAGCCGAGAGCGCGTAGTGGGAGCGGGCTCCCAGCCTATTCGCAGGGCGGGGCCTCCTCCTCCAGCGTCTTGCCCGGCTCGACCCAGTCGCGCACCTCGACACCATCGAGCAGTGTCAGGAATTCCGACCCCTGATCGAGCTTGACCAGCGTCGTGACCCGAAGAGGCGTGTCCGGGAGCGCGGCGCGGCGGCACAGGTCGATGTGCAGGCTCAGGTTCCCCCTTGGTGTTCCGCGCCCGGCCGCCCGATCAGCCCGGACGAGCGCCTGGAGCGCGGTGAGCGCGCCGATATCGCCCGGCTCGATATCGAGGAGGACGGTGTTCCGGCCCGGCGCGAGCCTCTGGGCAAGTGCCACCGAGGCGGCGTCGCCGAGCGTGCGGAGGCGGAACGGGACCTCCTTGCGCCGCTGGGGCTCTCCTTCAGGCCAGTAGCGGAGGGTGAGGCGGAGGCTGTCGGGCCTGAGGCCGAGCACCTCGGGCAACTGCACGCCGGCCCGGAACGCGGCTGGGTCGATGGCGGTGGCGTCGAAGGAGCGCAGCTTCCACATGGTGGCGAGCGGCACGTGGCCACAGCCGGCCAGGCCCATCACCGCCACCGCGACCCAGAACCACCGCGATCTCTCGCTCCCCTGTCTTCCTCGCTTGCGCCTAACCAGGTTGGCGCACCGGTTGGGTGCCGCCAACCAGTCCAGCAGCGTCACGGTTCTCATCCGCTGAACGATAGCACGGAGTGTCCGTGTGAGCGGCGCCATCCACGTCCGTGGAAGTGGGGCTTCGAGCGGTGCTCGTCCGAGCCGAAACCCTGCGCACGCCCGTTGCTTGGGGTATGGGTAGGACTGATGCGTGGTGAAGCCTTCGCCCGTCAGCCCACGATCTACGTCACGCTGGTAGGCATGGGACGTCCCGGCGACTTTGTCCACCACGTGCCGCAAGTGCGAGCAGCGCGGACTTGGGTAAGCTCGACAAGTTCGTGCCGGAGGGCGGTCCGTAGCCGAGGAGGATAATGGCTTGGGCCGCAGGGCCCGTGACCCACTTCCGCCAGGGTCACTCAGGGGTCCAAGCCGCAGCGCCGCGCCTCGCGCGACAGCGCCGCGTCGAGCGTCCAGAGCCGAGCCGGCGTAAGGAGGGCCGACGCAAGGAGGTGGACGTCGGTCCAACCGAGGCCACGGCCGAACAGGCGGTTCCTCTCGATGCACTGGAGCGCTTCCTCCTCCGTCGCGAGCACGGCCTGGGGCAGATCTCGCAGGAGCTGAAGGATGGCGGCCCGGTTACGCAGGTTCCCGCACGCGAGCTCTCCGGTGACGTGGGGATGCCCAAGCACCTCGCCGGACGTCAGCGCGCCGGTGAGTTCGCGGGAACTCGACCGGAGGTGACCGACCCACAGCGAGGTGTCGGCAAGAATCACGAGCGGTGCCCCCCGGCGCGGCGACGGCGTGGCTGCTTGAGTTGGCGCTCCGAGCCTCCGAGCGCGGCCAGCCGGCGCGCCGCTTCGCGCGCGATGAGCGCCTCCAGGCCGGCGTGCACGAGAGCGGTCTTCTCCGAGATACTGGTCAACTCGGAGGCCTTGAGCACGAGGTCGTCGCGAAGGATGAGTGTCGTTCTCATGCATATCAATATGCATTCCCTGATCGCCGCGGTCAAGTACGGAGATGTTGGGCGCAGACACCCTGGGGGCCGTGGCTTCCGTACCGTGTCCCGCCGTGACGCACATGGTCGCTGGCCTCACTCCTGAGCGCCATGCCGGCGCCCGAGGAGAAGGCACCATTCGAAGTGCGCTCGGTGGCGCTCTCGTCGGCAAGACTCGGCCTCGGCAAGGCATGTACCGATCTTGCCAGGCCCCCCCGAAATCCACTTTGGGCGCCCAAAGTTGCGAAGGAGGGGCTCCGGTCGGGGCGGACGCCGTTGGTCGAGCGAGCCCGCCGGCTCAAACGTGCGCAGCAGCCTTCGGAGCGGATCGACCGCGACGGGGGGCGCTCACGAGCGGGTACCCTGCCGGGTTGGCCATCCGCTCCAGGTCCAGGTCGACGTCCAGGGCGGGCCAGCGCAGGTGCCGGCCATGGTGCACCTCGACTTCGTGGATCTGGGCGACTGTGGCACTCCTGAACCAGGGGAACTGCTCAAAGTCGAGGAAGTACTCCTTCCCGTCGACCAGCACCCAGATCCCGAACGGGCTGATGTGGCTCACCTCAGCCGAAGTGCTTCGCCCACGCGGCGGCGATCTCATGGTGGCGCTCCCTGATCTCTCGTTCGACGTGGGCCAACTGGCGCGGCGTCAGCGACCGCTCGTGAAGACCGTCGGACTCACGGGTGGAGCCTACCCCGCCTGCACGTACTTGAACCAGACCATCCCGTCCACGAAGGCGTCGCCGGTCGGCGGGTTCCAGCGCGGTGGCTCCGTGCGCCAGCGCGCCTCCAGCCCCGCCGCCAGCGCCCCGGCCTCGGCGAGGTAGCGCCGCCGCTCTCCGGCAGCGGTCGCCTCGTCGAGCGGCTCCTCGCAGGAGGGCCAAGGGGACCTCCCCTCGGCCGCCTCCAGCAGCGCCGCCGGGTCGAAGGTGAGCGGCACCGGGTCGGCCGGCTCGCCGGCCAGGTGGTGCCAGACCCCATCGCGCCAGCCGAGCCGGTAGAGCGGCACGAAGGCCTCTCCGTGGTCGGCCAGGAACTCCACCGCGGCCAGCAGGAACTCCACCTCCCCGGGCGTGGCGTGCCAGGGGAGGGAGAGCCGCACCCAGCCCGGCTTGAGCGCCAGGGTGCCGGCGGCGATGGCCTTGCGGTGCAGGGCGCTCCGCTCCTCGCCGACGCCGAGCAGCTTGTGGCCGTAGGGCCCGGCGCAGCCGCAGCCGGCCCGGTTCTGGATTCCGAAGAGGTGGTCGAGCAGCACCGAGGCCAGGTCGTGGTGCAGCCCCTCGATGTTGAAGGAGAGGATGGGGAGGCGCGGCCCGGCCGGTCCGTAGAGCGTGAGGCGGGGGTGGTGGCGCAGCCGCTCCACGGCGCGAGCGCCGAGGGCGAGGTCGTGGGCCAGGATCCGCTCCGGCCCGGCCGCCGCCTTCACCTGGAAGGCGAGCCCGGCGCGGATGTCGCCGAGGATGTCGGGCGTGCCGCCCTCCTCGCGCTCGGTGAGGTGCGAGGTGTAGTCGACCGAGAGCTTGTCGAAGGCGGCCACGTAGTCGACGGTCCCGCCGCCCGGCCGC
>JANPOM010000182.1:0-4029 GCA_031427995.1 Anaeromyxobacter sp.
GGAGCTCGGGTCGCAGCTGGAGACCATTGACCGGCTCATCGGGCGGCTGGCCGGCGAGACCGAGCGGGAGCGGGGCGGGGGACCGGCGCCGAAGAAGCGGTGAAGGGGCCGCGCCGAGCCGGTTGGACGCGGCGCGACGGAACCGACCGTCTCTACCCCGAGCGTGAGGTGAGCCGCGCCTGCCACTCAGGAGAGAGACCGGCGGCGCGCGCCCCCGTGATCATGGCCTCGAGGTAGGCCGGCGAGGGCGTCGCCTCGGCCGGCAGGCGGCGGCTGGCCGCGGCGCGGAAGGCGACGGCCGGGAGCGGCGGGCCGCCGTCGATCGGCTGGAGCGAGACCTCGACGGCGGTGTAGAGGCCGGAGACCGCCCCCTCCTTGTGCTCGACCAGGCCGCGAGCTGCGCCCGGCATGGGGATGGCGAGCCCCTCGACGAACTGCCCGGGCGCCTCGGCGAGGCTGGCCACCGCCCCGCCCCAGTGCTTCGAGACCACGTCGAAGGCGAGCCGCCAGCCGGGTAGCCGCGCCGGGCGCGCCCTGGAGAAGTCGGGGACCACGTAGCCGTGGCTCCCGGCCCAGGTGGCGAAGGCGGCCCGGTCGAGCGAGGAGCCGTAGACGAACCAGGTGAAGTCGGCGCCGGCCTGTGCTTCGTGGGCCTTGCCGAAGATGGGGATGGACATGCGCCACCATCTAACCGGCCGGGGGGCGCGCCACCACCGGCAGCAGGATGGCCAGCGCCAGCACCCCGGCCATCACCGGCAGGGCGCCCAGGTAGGAACCGGTCAGGTCCTTCACCGCCGCCACGAAGCTCGGCCCGGCCACGCCGGCCAGCCCCCAGGCCGAGAGGATCCAGCCGTAGTTGACGCCGAGGTGGCGGGTGCCGAACCAGTCGGCGCAGAGAGACGGCATGGTGCCGAAGCCGCCGCCGTAGCAGAGCAGCACCAGCGCGAAGAGGGCGGTCACCGCCGGCAGGGCGTGGACGCCGCCGACCAGGGCGAAGACGGCCGCCTGCACCCCGTAGATGAGGCCGAAGGCGAGCCGGCGGCCGAGCCGATCTGAGAGGGCGCCCCAGAAGAGGCGCCCCAGCCCGTTGGCCACGGCGATGGCGCCGTAGACAGCCGCCGCCTGCTCGCTGGAGATTCCGGTCAGCTCGCGGAGCAGCGGCACGGCGCTGGAGATGAAAAGGATGCCGGCGGCGACGTTGAGGAAGAGCATGGCCCAGAGGGCCCAGAACTGCGGCGTGCGCAGGGCGCGGGAGGGGGGCCACCCCTCGGTGACGGCCTGGCCACCGGCCGCGCCGGAGCTGGCGGTGGCCGGCGGGTCGCGCAGCAGCGAGGCGGCGGCCAGTCCCACCAGGCCGAAGACCAGCCCGGAGCCGGTGAAGCGCACGCCGATCGCCTCGGCACCGACCATGGGTCCGAGGGCCCGCATCGCCAGGTTGTAGAGGAAGGCGCCCAGCCCGAACCCCATCACCACCAGGCCGGTGCCGAGGCCGCGCCGGACCCCGAACCACTTGGCCACCGCCGCCACCGGCGTCACGTAGCCGAGCCCGAGCCCGAGGCCGCCCAGCACCCCGTAGGTGAGGTAGAGCCAGGGCGCGCCGAAGCGGGCCGTCCCGAGCCCGGCCGCCAGGTTGCCGAGGGCCCAGAGCGCGGCGCCGGCCAGCGCCACCGGCCTCGGCCCGTGACGGTCCTGCAGCCGCCCACCAGCGATGGCCCCGACCCCGAGGAAGAAGATGGCGGTGGAGAAGGCGCCGGTGATGGTCCGCGCGGACCAGCCGAAGGCGTCAGCCAGCGGCTGCGCGAAGAGGCTCCAGCTGTAGACGGCGCCAAGGACCGCCATGAGGGCGGTGCCGGCGGCCGCGACGACCCACCGCATGCGACTGTCGTGGCATGGCCGCGAAGTCCCGTCGAGGGCGAAGGTCGAGAGTGCACCGCGACTTTTCCCGGCTTACACTTGCCGACCTTGCGCCAGTCGCCCCCCACCGCATCGGACTCCTCCGTCGAGCCCCTCACGCCGGGCGATCGGAAGCTCATCGCCGAGGAGGAGGCGCTGCTGGCCAGCGTGCTGGCCGCGCTGGCGTCGCGCCGGACCGGTCGCGACGACGGCGCCGAGCTGGAGGGGCGGCTGCGCGAACTTCGCGAGGAGGCGCAAGAGCTGACCGCCAAGGACCTGCCGACCGTCTTCCAGGAGATGGGGCTGGTGCGGGCGGTGATGGAGCGGAGCCGTGGTGCCGCCGCCCCGGACCCGGCCGCCCCTTACTTCGCCCACCTGCGGCTGCGCGAGGGCAAGGAGGTGCGCGACTATTGCCTCGGCCGCGCCACCTTCTTCGAGCGCGAGGCCGGGGTGCGGGTGGTCGACTGGCGGGCCGCGCCGGTGGCCGGCCTCTTCTACCGCTACCGCGACGGCGAGGAGTACGAGGAGCCGTTTCCGGGGCGGGTGGCACGCGGCCTGGTCGAGGCCCGGCGGGTGGTGGTGATCGACCGCGGCCGGCTGGTCCGGATCACCACGGGGACCATCGCGCTGGTGCGAGCCCCCGGCGGCTGGAGGCGGGCCTCGGTCTCCGGGGCGCGGCTGGGGGGCGGGGCCGGGACCGCGGCGCGGGCCGGGACGCTCGGGGTCGGCATCGGTGCCCGCGACCGGGCCGCCGACGCAGAGGTGACGGCGCTGCTGGACCGCGAGCAGTGGGAGGCGGTGAGCGCCCCCGCCTCGGAGCCCTTGCTGGTGCTCGGCAGCGCCGGCAGCGGCAAGACCACGGTGGCCCTCCACCGGCTGGCTCGCATCGCAGCCTCCGATCCGCGCCGCTACCCGGCCTCGCGAATCCAGGTGGTGGTGCCGGAGCCCGGCCTGGCACGCCTGGCGGTCCGGCTGCTGGCGCCGCTCGGCCTCGACAAGGTGGCGGTCCGCACCCTCGACGACTGGGCCCGCGCCGCCTTCCACTCGGCCTTCGCCACGCCGCCGCCCCGGCTCTGCGCCGATCCGCCCGCGCTGGTCTCGCGGCTCAAGCGCCACCCGGCGCTCCACGGCGCGCTCTCGGCGCTGCCGCGACCGGCCGGCGCGGTGACGCTGCGCGGGTTGCGGCGGGATCTCGGCGACCTGCTGGTCGATCCGGAGTTCGTGGCCGGCGTGGTGCTGGCGGCGGCCGGCGACCTGCCCACCACCGCCATCGAGGAGGTGGTGCGCCACACCCGGCTGCAGCTGGCCGACCCGTCGGCGCTGGCGCTGGCCGGCATCGATCCGGAGCGGCTCGCCACCATCGACGGGCTGGCGGTAGACGAGGACACGCCCGAGTCGCTTGGCGGCACGCTCGACGCCGAGGACCTGCCGCTGCTCCTCTTCCTTGCCGCCCTGCGCGGCGGCAGTGGAGCGCGCCGGCTCTCCCACCTGGTCGTAGACGAGGCCGAGGACGTCTCGCTGGTGGAGCTGGCGGTGCTCGGCAGCCAGCTCGAAGGAGAGCGGAGCGTCACCATCGCCGGCGACGAGGCCCAGCAGACCTTCAGCTCCTATGCCGGCTGGCCACAGGCGCTCGAGGCGGTCGGCGCCCCCCTCGCCGCCACCGTCCGGCTCGCCACCACCTACCGCTGCCCGGCCCCGGTGGCCGAGCTGGCCCACCAGATCCTCGGCCCGCTGGCGCCGCCCGAGCCGCCTCGCGCCGGCAAGCACGGGGCGCCGGTGGTCCGCTTCGACTTCCCCGGCGAGGCCCACGCCCAACTCTTCCTCACCGGGGCCATCCGCGACCTGCTCGAGCGCGAGCCCGAGGCCTCGGTGGCGGTGGTGGCGTCGTCGGCCGAGACCGCTCGCGGCTTCCACAGGCTGCTGGCCGACCTGCCCGAGGCCCGCCTGGCGCTCGACGGCGCTTTCACCTTCCGCCCCGGGGTCGACGTCACCGACGTGGCCAGCGTCAAGGGGCTCGAGTTCGACTACGTGGTCATCCCCGACGCCTCGGCCCGGGCCTACCCGGACGAGCCGGAGGCCCGCCGGCGGCTCCACGTGGCGGTCACGCGCACCGCCCACCAGCTCTGGATCGCCGCC
>JANPOM010000183.1:0-4622 GCA_031427995.1 Anaeromyxobacter sp.
CGCTGCCATGCTCGGCTGGCAGCTGTTCTTGCTCGAAGGCGTTGGCGACGCCGACGCGAGCCGGCTCCTCGGCCTCGATCGCGAGCGCGACTTCCAGGGGGCCGAGCGTGAATATCCCGAGCTGGTGGCCCTGGTCATGCCCGCGCGGACGGAGGGTTCAGCCGGCCTCCCAGGCAGCCTCCCAGCTGAGGCCCTGCGTCGAGCGGGGGCGGTGTCCTGGCATGGCCAGGCCAGTACCCTTAGCCCAGCCCACGCCGCCGACTGGCCCATCATCGACGAGGTCGAGCGCGCCACCCGGCCAGAGCGGCGTGCAGGGACCGAGGAGGACTTCTCGCGGGCCCCCTACGTGGAGGAACTCCACGCGCCGCCGGTGCGCTCGGGGTCGTTCGACGCCGAGAAGGTGATCCTGGGTCGCCGCAGCGCCGTCAGCATGGACGGCACCACCTCGGTCTCGGCCGAGACCTTCTTCCGGATGCTGGCTCGCCTGGTGCCGACGCGCGATCGGCGATCCGTGCCGTGGGACGCAATCCCCTGGAGGCCGCGCCTCCACCTCGGCCTGTTCGTTCATCGCGTCCGGGACCTGCCGCAAGGCCTGTACGCGCTGGCTCGTGATCCGGAGCGGGTGGCACACTTCCGCGCGGGGTTGAATCGCCCCTTCCTCTGGCGCCGGCCGGCGGGCTGCCCCCCGGGCCTCCCGCTCTACTTCCTGGAAGAAGGAGATTGTCAGGCCATCGCCGCTCAGATCTCCTGTGGACAGGAGATCGCCGGTGACGGGGCCTTCAGCCTGGCGATGATCGCCGACTACACCGGGGCCATGAGCGTCCGTGGCGCCGCCTTCTACAGGAACCTGTTCTGGGAAGCCGGCGTCATCGGCCAGGTTCTCTACCTCGAGGCGGAGGAGGCTGGCGTACGGGCCACCGGCATCGGCTGCTACTTCGACGAACTGGTCCACGACCTGTTCGGCCTGTCGCCAGATTGGCAGAGCCTCTACCACTTCACGGTGGGTGGGCCGGTGGAGGACGCGCGGCTCACCACCCTGCCCGCCTATGGTCCTGGAGCCGGAGCGTGACGCTCCAGGTGGCAATCCTGGCGGGCTGCGACCCGACGCGCTTCGTCCGCGTCGAGGCCGGCTGTGAGCGGCGGCCTCAGATCGACGGAACTCGGCACTGTGGTTCAGGTGGCGCTGTCCACCGCCCAGATTAGAACTCTCGGGTGCCGATGTGCCTCCACCATGTTCAGTGGGTCCGAACAGTCCCCGGCGGGCAGCACAAGTGCATCATCTGCGGTGAGATCGTCGGCTGGAAGGACGTCTACCCGAAGCCGGAGGACCTCACCGAAGACTACCGGGCACGCTGGAGGGCACATGAAGCGACCCGCGATTCGACCCCGGCGGCCACGACGAACCGGGAGACCAAGTTGTAGCCTGTGATCGCCGACCACCCCGTCTGCGCGGTTCGCTGCAGCCGAGGGTTGGTGAAGTGTGAACGGCGGCTCACCAGCCCACCAGCACCTCGAACCCGCCCATCGCGAAGCGCTTCTGGTCGAAGGGCATCGGCTCGTTCGACTTGAGCCTGGCGAGGCGCCGGAAGCCCAGGCCGAAGGGGACCTGGAGGTCCTCCCCGAGGCACTCGGTGTAGCCGAGCGCGCCATGCTCCTTCCAGATAGTCGGCGTTCTTGCCCTCGTCGAGGGTCCGGTGCTTCTCCCAGGCGGCGTCGACCGCGGCCTGCATCGGGTTGGCGGGAACGGCTGTACGGCACGTCCGCTCAGCCCCTCGCCGCCGCCCGGTTGATGTCGCTGGTCTCCAGCACCGGCTTGGGCGCCCCGCGCCGCGCCACCGCCAGCATGGCGCGGCCGAGCCGCTCGGTGGTCGTCACCGCCCCGGGCGCCAGCGCGTTGAGCACCGGGAAGATCGGCGAGAAGACCGCGTAGAGGGCCCGGTAGAGGCCGGTCCGTGAGGTGATCCCGTGGAGCGGCTGGATGAACCCCGGCCGGAACATGACCGCCTTGAAGGGGAGCGCGAGCAGCGCCTTCTCGGTCTCGCCCTTGACCCTCGCCCACATGAACCGGCCCTTGCCCGTGGAATCGGTCCCCTGCCCCGACACGTAGACGAAGGTCATGCCCGGGGAGAGGCGCGCCAGCAGCCGGGCCGTCGTCAGCGTCAGGTCGAAGGTGATCCGACGGTAGTCGGCCTCCTTCATCCCGGCCGAGGAGACGCCCAGGCAGAAGAAGCAGGCGTCGTGGCCACCGAGCGCCGCGGCGTGGGGCGTGAGCTCGAAGAGATCGGCGACGACCAACTCCTCGAGCTTCTGGTGGCGCTGGCTGGTCGGGGCGCGCCCGACGGCGAGGACCCGCTCCACCCCCGGATCGAGCAGGCACTCCCGCAGCACGCCCTGGCCGATCATGCCGGTGGCTCCAAAGATGATGATCTTCATTGCGTCGCTCCTTTGGGCGCTGGACGCGACGCCATGGTCCATCAAAGTGGCAGCGATCGGGGCCGCCTGACAGTTGCTTGGATGGGGCCTAGCCCCGGTCGGCTCGCTTCTGGCTACAATCGTGACCGGTGGAACGCGGGCTGGAACGCCCCCTCTTGATTCCAGCAGGTTGGCGGCCAACCGGACTCTCGACTCGACATGTCGCCTCGACATGTCGCCACATGACGTTTCACGCGGAGGTGAAACATGATCACCGACCAGCCAATGGCTCTCGCCTCCGACACCGAGAGTGTCACCCCGGTCTCGGAGCAGGATCGCGCCTTCTCGGCGGTCAACGCCGCCTTTGGCTCGCTGGGCCGGGTCTGCATGGCGCTCGACGCCGACTTCCGGATCCGCCACGCCTCCGAGCTGCTCGACACCTTGCTGGGGCCGGCCTCCGCCTCACTGGCACGCGGCAACCCCATCGAAGCCCTCCTCGGATCCGAGCTGTTCGGCTCCGACGGCCCGCTCCGCCGGGCCCTACTGGCGGGAGAGAAGCGCGAGGGGTGGCGTGCCGTGCTCCAGGCTGGCAGCGGCCCGGCGCAGCTCATGTCGGTCTCGGCGGCGCCGCTGAAGCATGACCGCTACGGCGTCTGCGACCCGGAGGCCCGCTACCTGGTGGTGATGCGCCCCGCCGACGAAGCGACCGTGGAGGCCAGCGGCCCCATCGGCGGCTTTGGCCTGATCGCCCGCTCCAAGGCCATGGGTCGAGTCTTCCGGCTCATCGACACCTTGCAGCACAGCGAGTCGACGGTGCTGGTCACCGGCGACAGCGGAACCGGCAAGGAGGTCATGGCCCGCATCATCCACGCCCACTCGCCGCGCCGCAGCGGCCCCTTCGTGGCGGTCAACGCGGCGGCCCTGCCGGGCGAACTGCTGGAGAGCGAGCTCTTCGGCCACGTTCGCGGCGCCTACACCGGCGCCGTCCGCGACCGGGCCGGCCGCTTCGAGACCGCCAACGACGGCACCCTCTTCCTCGACGAGGTCGGCGACGTCCCGCTCCACCTCCAGGTCAAGCTGCTGCGCGTCCTGCAGGAGCACACCTTCGAGCGGGTGGGCGACAGCCAGTCGCGACGCACCAACGCCCGCATCATCGCCGCCACCAACCGCAACCTGCGCAAGCTGGTGGCCGACGGCCTCTTCCGCGAAGACCTCTACTACCGCCTGCGGGTCTTCCCCATCGACGTCCCGCGCCTGCGCGACCGCCGCGAGGACATCGAGCCGATCGCCCGCCTGCTCCTCGGCAAGGCCGGCGCGCGGGCCGGCCGGGCCCTGCGCTTCTCTCCAGAGGCGCTGCGGGTCCTGCTCTCCCACCCCTGGCCGGGAAACGTACGCGAGCTGGAGAACGCGCTCGAGTTCGCGGCCACCGTCTGCCAGGGGCAGACGGTCCAGCCCGAGGATCTCCCGCCGGAGGTGCTGGAGGGCGCCGGAATCATGGACGGCGGGGGACACGCCGACGGGCCGGCCCCGGGCCTCGATCCCGACAGCCGGGGGGCCGCGCCGGGCCCTGCCAACGGCCGCGGTCGCCGGCTCCCGGCCCAGCAACGTGGGGTGCTGGTGGCGGCGCTCGAGGCGCACCGCTGGAACCGGCTGAAGACGGCCCGGGCGCTCGGCATCAGCCGCAGCACGCTCTGGCGCCGCATGCGCGAGCTGGGGCTCGAGTAGTCGAGGCGCTGCTGCGTCGGATCGACGCAGCCTGGGCTGGACCCTCTAGCCTCGACGAAGCGGAACGTCGCGAGCCGATGAGACGTTGACACGCAACGTCCTGTTTCAAAGTGCGGCGCGGCCCGCGCAACCCCGCGACCTTGCTCGGAGCCGACTTCGGCACGATCGACGCTTGGTGGATGGGCAGAGCCGCCCGCCTTCCTTCCATCCAGAGGACCCACCATGCTCAAGCCGCTTCGCCTCCTCGCCGAGCTCCTGCTCGCGGCCTTCGGCAGCCCGCTCCTCACCTCCTACATGCAGCTTCGCGTGGCGCCGGCGCTGGCCTGGAAGGCCGGCGACTTCAGCCTCGGCCTGGGGTGGAGGTTCTAGCCCCATGACCAAGGACCCTGATCGCTTCTGGAATCCCTACCTGGCCGGCGTGGCCCTCGGGCTGGTGCTGCTCGCCACCTACCTGCTCACCGGGAAGGGGCTGGGCGCCTCCGGGG
>JANPOM010000184.1:0-14568 GCA_031427995.1 Anaeromyxobacter sp.
AATCGCGCTCGTAGTAGTTGCCTTGCCGGGGCCGTTGCACTAACAACGCACCATCCTGACGGCGCGAAGCTGCGCGCCACACCCGGCGGAGACCAGAACCACATGGCCATGTTGAAGCGTGAAGAGATGTCAGTGGTCCCGGCCGCCTCGGCCGGGAGCGATCTCAACGCCCTGCTCGGGCGAGGCTCCGAGTTCGAGGGGAAGCTCACCTTCGAGGGGACTGTCCGGATCGACGGCAAGTTCACCGGCACCATCATCACCAACGACGTCCTGGTGGTCGGCGAAGGCGCCAAGATCGCCGCCGAGATCACCTGCGGGACCATCATCGTCCACGGTGAGATCAGCGGCAACATCAAGGCCCGCTCGATGGTCGAGTTGCACCACCCGGCCAAAGTGCGCGGCAACGTCGAGACGCCGGTTCTGATGGTCGAGAAGGGGGTCGTCTTCGAAGGCCAGACCAAGATGGAGGGTGTCGAGAAGGCGCCTCCCAAACCGGCCCTGACGCCGGTCGTGAACCCCCTGGACCACTAACGCGTCGCGTTATCGCCGTCGGCGGCCAGGCAGCCCAAGCCCTTGGACTCCCGGACCATTTCGGACTTGACCACCAAGCGGGGGCCGTGCTACGCAGCGCTCCCCTTATGATTCCTGGCTCCATCGCTCGCCGTTACGCCAAGGCGCTCTTCAGCCTGGCCGTCGAGAAGGACCGCATCGAGGCCTGGAGCGACAGCCTCCTCGCCCTCGGGAAGGCGGTCGACGCCTCCGCCGAGCTGCGCGACGTCCTGCAGAACCCGGCCTACACCCGCGAGACCCGCGCCGCCGTCGTCGGCCAGCTCGCCAAGGCGATCCAGCTCGACGCCGACCCGGCCGCGCTGCTGCAGCTGCTCGGCGAGCGCAACCGGCTCTCGGGCCTCTCGGCCATCGTCACCGCCTTCCGCGAGTTCGGCGACGTCGAGCTGGGCCGCGTCCGCGCCCGCGTCACCAGCGCCGTGCCGCTCGATGACGCCGCCATCGCCGCCATCGCCGAGAAGCTCTCGGCCTCGATGCAGAAGAAGGTCCTGGTCGAACGCGCCCTCGACCCCGCCCTCCTCGGCGGCGTCGTCACGCAGGTGGGCAGCGTCGTCTACGACGGCTCGCTCCGCACCCAGCTCGAGCACCTGCGCAGCACGCTGAAGCAGTAGCCACGCCCTTTCGGACTCCCCCGGAGACAGATCGCAATGGACATCCGCGCCGACGAGATCAGCCGCATCATCCGCGACCAGATCAAGGACTACGGCAAGAAGGTCGACGTCGCCGAGACCGGCACCGTGCTCTCCCAGGCCGACGGCGTGGCTCGCATCTACGGCCTCTCCGGCGCCGCCGCCGGTGAGCTGCTCGACTTCGGCAACGGCATCAGCGGCCTGGTGCTCAACCTCGAGGACGACAACGTCGGCGCCGCCATCATGGGCGCCTACGAGCACATCCGCGAAGGGGACCCGGTCAAGCGGACCGGCAAGATCGCCGAAGTTCCGGTGGGCGAGGAGTTGCTAGGTCGCGTCGTAGACGGCCTCGGCAACCCCATCGACGGCCGCGGTCCGCTCAACGCCAAGCACACCCGCAAGATCGAGATCAAGGCGCCCGGCATCGTGCAGCGCAAGTCGGTGCACGAGCCCATGCAGACCGGCCTCAAGGCCATCGACGCCCTGGTGCCGATCGGCCGTGGCCAGCGCGAGCTGATCCTCGGCGACCGCCAGACCGGCAAGACCGCCGTCGCCATCGACACCATCATCAACAACAAGGGGCAGGGGCTCCACTGCTTCTACGTGGCCATCGGCCAGAAGCAGTCGACCGTGGCTCGCGTCGTGGAGACGCTCAAGAAGTACGGCGCCATGGACTACACCACGGTGGTCGCCGCCAACGCCTCCGACCCGGCCCCCATGCAGTACCTGGCGCCCTACACCGGCGTCACCATGGCCGAGTACTTCCGCGACTCCGGCCGCCACGCCCTCATCGTCTACGACGACCTCTCCAAGCAGGCCGTCGCCTACCGCCAGCTCTCCCTGCTGCTGCGCCGCCCGCCCGGCCGCGAGGCCTACCCCGGCGACGTCTTCTACCTCCACAGCCGCCTGCTGGAGCGGGCCGCCAAGCTCTCCGACAAGGAGGGCGGCGGGTCGCTCACCGCGCTCCCCATCATCGAGACCCAGGCCGGCGACGTCTCGGCCTACATCCCCACCAACGTCATCTCCATCACCGACGGCCAGATCTTCCTCGAGTCCAACCTCTTCTTCCAGGGCCAGCGCCCCGCCATCAACGTCGGCATCTCGGTGTCGCGCGTCGGCGGCAACGCCCAGATCAAGGCCATGAAGCAGGTGGCCGGCTCGCTCAAGCTCGACCTGGCCCAGTACCGTGAGTTGGCGGCCTTCGCCCAGTTCGGCTCCGATCTCGACAAGTCCACGCAGGAGACGCTGGCCCGCGGCGCCCGTCTCGTCGAGGTGCTGAAGCAGGGGCAGTACTCGCCGCTCCCGGTCGAGAAGCAGGTCATCCAGCTCTACGCGGCCACCATGAAGGACGAGAAGGGCCAGGGCTGGATCCGCGCCGTGCCGGTGGACAAGGTCGGCCAGTACATGCGCGAGCTGATCACCTTCCTCGACGGCCGTCACCCCGATGTCGCCAGGTCGATCGCGGAAAAGAAGCAGCTCGACGACGCGGTCAAGAAGTCGCTGGACGCCGCGCTCAAGGAGTTCAGCGGGATCTTCCAGGCCTGAGGGCGGGCGACGCAGACCCGCCCCCCGGACGAGGACCCACGTGCCTTCTCTTCGCGACATCCGAAACCGCATCACCTCGGTCAAGAGCACCAGGCAGATCACCAAGGCCATGAAGATGGTGGCCGCGGCCAAGCTGCGCCGTGCCCAGGACGCGGTCCTCAAGACCCGCCCCTACGCCATGCTGCTCGACCAGGCGCTCGGCCGGGTGGCCGCCCGCGCCGCCGCCGAGGAGTCCACCGCCCTCCACCCGCTGCTGGCCGCGCGCCAGGCGCACCTGGCCGAGGTGGTGGTCATCACCAGCGACCGCGGCCTGGCCGGCGGCTTCAACTCCAACATCATCCGGCGCACCCAGCGCTTCCTCACCGAGAACGGTGACAGCTGGGAGCGGATCGAGCTCTCCACCGTCGGCCGCAAGGCCAAGGACTTCCTGCGGGCCCGCAAGCTGGCCGTCCGCAAGGACTTCGTGGGCGTCCACCAGGGGCTGACCTACGAGAAGGCCGAGGTCATCGCCAGGGAGTTCACCAAGCGTTACCTGGCCGGCGAGGTGGACGCCGTCTTCCTCTGTTACAACGAGTTCAAGAGCGCCATGGCCCAGGTCCCGGTGGTGGTGCAGCTGCTGCCGCTCAAGCCCCCGGCCGCCGGGGCCGAGGCCGCCATTGACTTCAAGTACGAGCCCTCCCGCGACGCCCTGCTGGCGGAGCTGCTGCCGCGCCACGTCGCCATGCAGGTCTGGCGGGCGCTTCTCGAATCGGCCGCCTCCGAACACGGCGCTCGCATGAGCGCCATGGAGTCGGCCACCAAGAACGCCGAGGAGATTATCGCGGCGCTCACCCTCCAGTACAACCGCGCGCGCCAGGCCCACGTCACCAAGGAGCTCATGGAGATCGTGGGCGGCGCCGAGGCGCTCAAGTAGCCACTGAAAGGCAGACATGGCCACCGCGACAACTGTCCAGAACGGCAAGATCACCCAGGTCATCGGTCCGGTCATCGACGTGGAGTTCCCGGCGGGCGGCCTGCCGGAGATCTACACGGCCTGCACGGTCACCAACCCGGGCATCGACGCCCGCCCCGACAACCTCACCATCGAGGTCTCCCAGCACCTCGGCGAGAACACGGCGCGCTGCATCGCCATGGACTCCACCGAGGGGCTGGTGCGCGGCATGGCCGTGAAGAACACCGGCGAGAACATCTGCATGCCGGTCGGCAAGGAGGTGCTGGGCCGCATCCTCAACGTGGTTGGCGAGCCGGTCGACGAGCGCGGTCCGGTCAAGGCCACCAGGAAGATGCCCATCCACAGGCCGCCGCCCACCTTCGTGGAGCAGAACCCCAAGATCGAGGCCTTCGAGACCGGCATCAAGGTCATCGACCTGCTGGCGCCCTACCTGCGCGGCGGCAAGATCGGCCTCTTCGGCGGCGCCGGCGTCGGCAAGACCGTGCTGCTGATGGAGCTCGTGAACAACGTCGCCAAGGAGCGCGGCGGCTTCTCGGTGTTCGCCGGCGTCGGCGAGCGCACCCGCGAAGGCAACGACCTGTACCACGAGATGATGGAGTCGGGCGTCATCAACAAGGACGACCTGGAGAAGAGCCAGTGCGTGCTGGTGTACGGCCAGATGAACGAGCCGCCCGGCGCCCGCGCCCGCGTGGCCCTCTCGGCCCTCACCATCGCCGAGTACTTCCGCGACGTGGAGGGGCGCGACATGCTCCTCTTCATCGACAACATCTTCCGCTTCACGCAAGCCGGCTCCGAGGTCTCGGCGCTGCTCGGCCGCATCCCCTCCGCCGTCGGCTACCAGCCGACCCTCTCCACCGAGATGGGCGAGCTGCAGGAGCGCATCACCTCCACCCAGAAGGGCGCCATCACCTCGGTGCAGGCCATCTACGTGCCGGCCGACGACCTGACCGACCCGGCTCCGGCCACCGCCTTCGCCCACCTCGACGCCACCACGGTGCTCAACCGCAAGCTCACCGAGATCGGCATCTACCCGGCCGTCGACCCGCTCGACTCCACCAGCCGCATCCTCGATCCGCGGGTGGTCGGCGACGAGCACTACAAGGTGGCCCGCGCCGTCCAGGAGACCCTGCAACGCTACAAGGACCTCCAGGACAGCATCGCCATCCTCGGCATGGACGAGCTCTCCGAGGAGGACAAGCTCTCGGTGGCGCGCGCCCGCAAGATCCAGCGCTTCCTCTCCCAGCCCTTCACGGTCGCCCAGCAGTTCACCGGCAACCCCGGCAAGTACGTCAAGCTCCCCGACACCATCCGCGGCTTCAAGGAGATCGTCGAGGGCAAGCACGACGACCTGCCCGAGCAGGCGTTCTACATGGTGGGCGGCATCGAGGAGGCCGTGGAGAAGGCCAAGAAGCTGGCCGCGGGCTGACCCATGGCGCTCACCCTCGACATCGTCACGCCGGAGCGCCGCGTGCTCTCCGTCACCTGCGACGAGGTGCGGGCCCCCGGCGTGCTGGGCGGCTTCGGCATCCGCCGTGGCCACACCAGCTTCATGAGCGCGCTCGAACCCGGGCGGCTCACCTACCTCGAGGGCGGGCGCGAGCACAGCTTCGCGGTGGGCGGAGGCTTCCTGCAGGTGGCCGACGACAAGGTGATGGTGCTGGTTGACTCGGCCGAGGCGGCCGCCGACATCGACCTGGAGCGGGCCCAGCGGGCGCTGGCCGACGCGCGGGAGAAGCTGAAGAAGCTCACCGTCGACGATCGCAACCACGCCGAGGAAGAGGCGCGGGTGCGCCGCGCCGTGGCCCGCATCGGCCTCTCCAGGAAGTAGCCGCGCCAGCCGGCGCGACGGGGCCGCGGGAACAGGCCAAGCGCCTTGAGATTCTTGGGTTTCTCGGCTACAACCGAGCCTCGCGCCGATGGCGTTTCGGCCCCACCGAAACGGCCAGCGAGAGAGCCCGGAGACGATGCCCGACGAGACCCTGCCACCGCCCGAGCCGCCAGCCCCGCCTCCGCCCTCGGCCCCGGCCGACCCGCACCGGGCGCAGGTCAACATCGAAGACGAGATGCGCAAGTCGTATCTCGACTACTCGATGTCGGTCATCATCGGCCGCGCGCTTCCCGACGTTCGCGACGGCCTGAAGCCGGTCCACCGCCGCATCCTCTACGCGATGCATACCGAGGGGCTGCACCACAACAAGCGCTACTCCAAGTGCGCCGGCGTGGTCGGCGAGGTGCTGAAGAAGTACCACCCGCACGGCGACGCCTCGGTCTACGACGCCCTGGTCCGGCTGGTGCAGCCCTGGAACCTGCGCTACCCGCTCATCGACGGGCAGGGCAACTTCGGCTCGGTCGACGGCGACCCGGCCGCCGCCTATCGCTACACCGAGTCCCGCCTCGACAAGCTGGCCGACTGGCTGCTGGCCGACATCGACAAGGAGACCGTCGAGTGGGGGCCCAACTTCGACGACTCCACCGTCGAGCCGCTGGTGATGCCGACCCGGTTCCCCAACCTGCTCGTCAACGGGTCGACCGGCATCGCCGTCGGCATGGCGACCAACATCCCGCCCCACAACATGAACGAGGTGATCGACGCGGTCATCCACCTGGTCCACCATCCCAGGGCGACGGTGCTGGAGTTGATGCGCTTCATCCCCGGCCCGGACTTCCCCACCGCCGGCATCATCCTCGGCCGCGACGGCATCAAGAAGACCTCCCAGGAGGGGCGCGGCAACATCCAGGTGCGGGCCCGCGCCAGCGTCGAGGTCCACCCCAAGACCGAGCGCGAGGCCATCGTCGTCACCGAGATCCCCTACCAGGTCAACAAGGCCCGGCTGGTCGAGAAGATCGCCGACCTGGTGCGCGACAAGCGGCTCGAGGGGATCAGCGACCTGCGCGACGAGTCGAGCCGCGAAGGGATGCGCATCGTCATCGAGCTGAAGCGCGACGCCATGTCCCAGGTGGTGCTCAACAACCTCTACGCCCACACCGACATGCAGGTCGGCTTCGGCGTCACCCTGCTGGCCATCGACGCCGGCCAGCCGCGCATCCTCGACCTCAAGGCGGTGCTGGAGCGCTTCCTGGCCCACCGCCGCGACGTGGTGACGCGCCGCACCCGCCATGACCTCAAGCAGGCCCGGGCCCGGGAGCACATCCTGCTCGGCCTGCAGATCGCGCTCGACCATATCGACGAGATCATCGAGCTCATCAAGAAGGCCGGCGACCGCGAGACCGCCCGCCTCGGCCTGATGGCGCGCTTCGCCCTCTCCGAGCTGCAGGCCAAGGCCATCCTCGAGATGCAGCTGCAGCGGCTCACCGGGCTGGAACGGCGGAAGATCCTCGACGAGCTCGGCGAGGTGCAGAGGCTGATCGCCCGCCTCAAGGAGATCCTCGGTTCGGAGAAGGTGATGATGGAGGTCATCGTCGGCGAGCTCATGGAGGTGAAGCAGCTCTTCGGCGACGAGCGGCGCACCGAGATCCAGGGCGAAGCGGCCGACCTCTCCACCGAGGACCTGATCGTCGAGGAGGAGATGGTGGTCACCGTCTCCCACCTCGGCTACGTCAAGCGCAACCCGGTCAGCCTCTACCGCGCCCAGAAGCGCGGCGGTCGCGGCAAGACCGGCGCCGCCACGCGCGAGGAGGACTTCCTCGAGAGCCTCTTCGTGGCCTCCACCCACAGCTACGTGCTGGTCTTCTCCAACCAGGGGAAGGTCTACTGGCTCAAGGTCCACGAGATCCCGCAGGCCGGGCGAGCCGCGCGCGGCAAGCCAATCATCAACCTGGTGCAGATGGCGCAAGGCGAGAAGGTGGCCGCCATCCTGCCGGTGCGCCGGCTCCCAGACCCGCCTGGCGGCGAGGAGAGCGAGGCGGCCGAGGAGGTCGAGGAGAAGGGGAGCGGCGAGCACGTCTTCATGGCGACGCGCCGGGGCCTCATCAAGAAGACCCGGCTCGACGCCTTCTCGCGCCCGCGCGCCGCCGGCATCATCGCCCTCGGCATCGAGGAGGGCGACGAGCTGATCCAGGCCACCCTCACCAGCCCCGGCGACCACCTGCTGCTCTCCACCGCGCAGGGCATGGCCATCCGCTTCGAGGAGGCCGAGGCCCGAGCCATGGGCCGGACCGCTTTCGGCGTGAAGGGGATCAACCTCGACGGCGGCGACGAGGTGGTGGCGGCCGAGGTGCTGCCGCGGCAGGTCGCGGGGGCGCCGGTCCCGACCATCCTCACCATCACCCGCAACGGTTACGGCAAGCGGACCGAGCTCGGTGAGTACCGGGTGCAGAGCCGCGGCGGGAAGGGGCTCATCACCATCAAGACCACCGAACGCAACGGTCCGGTGGTGGCGGCGGCGCGCGTCCTCGACACCGAGGAGGTCATGCTCATCACCAACCACGGCATGCTCATCCGCATGGTGTCGAGCGGGATCAGCGTCATCGGCCGCAACACCCAGGGTGTCCGGCTCATCACCCTCGAGTCGAAGCAGGAACAGGTGGTGGGCGTGGCCCGCATGGCCGAGACCAGCCCGGAGGCCGAGGCGGCCGGGGTGGAGGAGCCGGGCGGCGAGGTGGCCGCGCCGGAAGAGACCGCGCCGAACCTGGGCGAGGGGGAAGAGGAGCCGGGGTGATGGCGGGTGGCACCACCGGCCGCGCCGCCGCCCTGGCGCTGGCCCTGGCCTCCCTGGCCCTGGCGCTCCCCGCCTGCAGCTCGCCCGAAGGGGTGCTCGACGAAGTCGCCCAGCTGCGCCAGCGCGGCCAGCCACGAATCGCGCTGGAGCGGCTGCAGAAGCTGCTGGCCTCGCTCGGCCAAGGTCCGCTGACGCCGGCGCGGGACGCGCTCCGGCTCCGGGCGCTGCGGGCCGCCGGTGAGGTGGCCTACCTCGAGCTGGGCGACTATGCCGGCGCCATCGCCTACTACCGCCGCCTCATCTCGCTGCGGCCCGGCAGCCCCGAGTCGTTCGAGGCCCGCGCCATCATCGGCGACATCTTCCGCGATCGCTTCCAGGACCGGCAATCCGCCATCGCCCAGTACGCCGACATCGCCGCCAGCGACGCCCCGCAAGCCCCCGCCTTCCAGCTGCGGGTGGCGCGCGAGTACCTCGAGCTCGGCAACGCCGAACAGGCCCGCGCCGAAGCCCGGGCGCTGCGCGAGCGCTGGCCGGCCGGCGTCGAAGCCGACGAGGCCCAGCTGCTCACCGCCCAGGCCTGGGCGCTCGAGCACCGCGAGGAGGAGGGGCTGCGGGCCTTCCAGGCCCTCATCGACCGGGGCCCGGCGCCCGGCCTGGTGGCCCGGGCCCAGGAGGGCCAGGCGGGGCTCTACGCCCAGCTCGGCAGGTTCGACCGCGCCCTCCAGCTCTACGCCCAGGCGCTCACTCACCACCCCAACCCCCAGGCCATCCTCACCAACCTCGACGCGGTCCGCCGGCGCAAGGAGGCGGCACGCACCGGCACGCCCGGCGACCGCGACGAAGCCTTCGACTACGGCCGCACCGGGCCCCCCGACCGCGAGATCATCCCATGAAGACCGACCTCTCCGAAAAGCTCTTCGCCAAGGCCAACACCCTCTTCCCCGGCGGCGTCAACTCGCCGGTCCGCGCCTTCAAGGGCGTGGGCGGCACGCCGCGCTTCATCGCCCGCGGGCGCGGCGCCCACATCGTCGACGTCGACGGCAACGACTACGTCGACTATCTCCTCTCCTGGGGGCCGCTCATCGCCGGCCACTGCGCCCCCGAGGTGATGCGCCAGGTCCAGGAGGCGCTGCGAGAGGGCTCCAGCTTCGGCGCCCCCAGCCCCAAGGAGATCCAGCTGGCCGAGCTGGTGCGCGAGCGAGCCCCGTGGATCCAGAAGATGCGCTTCTGTTCCTCGGGCACCGAGGCCACCACCGCCGCCATCCGGGTCGCCCGCGGCTTCACCGGCCGTGACGACCTGGTCAAGTTCGACGGCTGCTACCACGGCGCCGGCGATGCCCTGCTGGTCAAGGCCGGGTCCGGGGTGGAGACGCTCGGCCTGCCCGACTCGCCCGGGGTCCCGGCCGACGTGGCCCGGCACACCCTGACCGCGCCCTACAACGACCTGCCGGCGCTCACCGCGCTCTTCGCCAAGCACGGCGCCACCATCGCCGCCGTCATCATCGAGCCGGTGGTCGGCAACATGGGGGTGATCATCCCCGCCGCCGGCTACCTGCAGGGGATCCACGACCTCTGCAAGCAGCACGGCGCGCTCTACATCGTAGACGAGGTGATGACCGGCTTCCGGCTCGGCAGCGGCGGCGCCTGCGGCCTCTTCGGCCTCTCACCGGACCTGGTCTGCTTCGGGAAGGTGATCGGCGGCGGCCTTCCGGTGGGGGCCTTCGGCGGCCGCGCCGAGGTGATGGACCGGGTGGCGCCGGCCGGCCCCATCTACCAGGCCGGCACCCTCTCCGGAAACCCCATGGCCATGGCCGCCGGCATGGCCACGCTCAAGCTGATGACGCCGCCCGCCTACGCCCTGCTCGAGGCCCGCGGCGCGGCGCTGCAGGCCGGGCTGCTGGCCGCCGCCGCCGAGGCGAAGGTGCCGGTCACCCTCAACCGGGTCGGCTCGATGCTGACCGTCTTCTTCAGCGGCTCTCCCGTCACCGACGCCGCTACCGCCCGAAAGGCCTCCACCAGGCGGTTCGGCGCCTTCTTCCACGCACTGCTGGAGAACGGGGTCTACTTCCCCCCCTCCCAGTTCGAGTCGGCCTTCCTCTCCACCGCCCACTCCGAGGCCGACCTGGAGCTGACCCTCCGCGCCGCGAAGATCGCCTTCGCCGCGGCGGCAAAGGTCGAGGGGTGAGGCACGGTTGCCTGGCCCTGGCCGGGGAGGGACGGCCGGGTCCGGCGGCCGTTGACGAGTGGTGATTGGCCCTGCTATACGGACGTCCCCTCCCCCTCACCGAAGCGTCGGACGTCCCTCATGATTTACGGGATCTGGAGGGTAGCGGCATGAAGCAGATCTCCAGTCTCGCCGAGGCGTATCGCAAGGCGGCGCCGTACACGGCCGCGTCGACGAGCCTGGTGATCGCGGTGGGTGGGTGCACCTGGCTCGGGCACCTGGCCGATGGCTGGTTCGAGCTGAAGACGCCCTGGCTGACGATTGCCGGTGCGCTGTTCGGGATGCTGGCCGGGTTCATCGGCTTCTTCAAGCAAGTGCTGGGACCGAGGAAGGACAAGTGAAGTTCCCGCTCGCCGCCGCCGTCATCGCCGCAGCCTTCCTCTGGCTCGCCAGCAGCTCGGGCCAGTACCGGTTCGGCGCGTTGGTCGGGTCGGGCATCGCCGGGCTCACCGGGCTCGCCTCCATCATCGCCCTGCGGTTCACCGCCCGCGCCGCCAGGCCCACCACCGGGGCCTTGGCCGTGGTGGTGGTCGGCTTCCTGGTCCGCCTGGTCCTGGTCGCTCTCGGCACCGTCGCGGTGGTGAGCGGCGGCGGCAACATCATCGCCTTCGTGGTCGCCTTCTTCGTCCCGTTCTTCGTCTTGGTGGCCCTCGAGGCCGCCTACCTCCACACCCTCCGCCGCGCCCCGGGAACGACCGCATGATCGCCTCGACGCTCGTCACGCTCGCGCTCAGCCTCACCCTCGGCCAGCACCAGCCCGCCACGCACGGCGAGGCGGCCGACCCCCACGTCGCCCCCGCGGCCGCGGCCGTCGAGGCCGGCGGTCACGGCGGCGGGCACGACGAGAGCCTCGGCGCGGTGATGATGCACCACGTGGTAGACGGCGACGTCATCGAGTACCCCGGCTACTGCCACGGCGGCCTCGCCTGGAACTGCGAGTGGCAGGTGGCCGCCACCTTCGGGGCCTCGGGCGAGCGAGGCACCCCTTCGCGCACCGGGCCGCTGGTCTTCGCCAACGGCGCCCTCGACCTGACGCCCACCAAGCACGTCATCCTGATGTGGCTCGCCTCGGCGCTGCTGCTGCTGGTGGTGCTCCCAGCCACCCGCAAGCGCGGCCTGGTGCCGCGCGGCGCCTACAACTTCGTCGAGCTGCTGGTGGCCTTCGTCCGCAACGAGCTGGCCACGCCCAACATCGGCAAGGAGAACGCCGACCGCTTCCTCCCCTACCTGCTGACCGCCTTCTTCTTCATCCTCTTCGTCAACCTCTTCGGGCTCCTCCCCTGGAGCGGCACCGCCACCGCCAACGTCAACGTGACGGTCTGCCTGGCGCTCTTCACCTTCCTCATCACCCAGTACGCCGCCATCAAGGCCCAGGGCCTGGGCGGCTACCTGAAACACCTCACCGCCGGCGTCCACTGGCTGCTCTGGATCATCATGGTGCCGGTCGAGATCCTCGGCCTCTTCACCAAGCCCTTCGCCCTCACCATCCGTCTCTTCGCCAACATGGTGGCCGGCCACTTCGTCATCCTGGCCCTGCTCGGGCTCATCTACGCCATCTCCTTCTGGGTCTTCCCGGTCTCGGTGGCGCTGGCGCTCGCCATCTTCATGCTCGAGCTCTTCGTGGCCTTCGTGCAGGCCTACATCTTCACGCTGCTCTCGGCCCTCTTCGTCGGCGCCGCCTTCGCCAGCCACGGCCACGACGAGCACCAGGAGCAGGCCCCGGCCGGGCCCGGCGGCGGCCACCACCCTTCACACGTGGCCGGGGCGTCCCCGGGCCATGGGTAGTCGAGCGCGGTCACTTCGCGCCACGGGTCTCGGCGGCCCGTCCATCATCCGCCGCCATTGAAGCACCCAGGAGTCCAGACCATGAACCAGTTCTCTCTCGGATACTTCGGCGCCGGCATCGGCGCCGGCCTCGCCGTCATCGGCGCCGGCCTCGGCATCGGCAAGCTCGCCGCCGCCGCCATGGAGGGCTCGGCCCGCCAGCCCACCGCCGCCGGCGAGATCCGCACCTCGATGATCATCGCCGCCGCCCTCATCGAAGGCGCCACCCTCTTCGCCATCGTGGTCACGCTGCTCCTCGCCATCGCCAAGTAGTCCGGCCGGTCCTCTTCGGACCAGAAGGAGCCACCATGGCCCTCTTCGCCGTCCCCGCCCCGGTGCTGGCCGCCGGGTCGCTCACCAGCATCAACCCCGGGCTCACGCTCTGGGCCGCCATCACCTTCCTGGTGCTGCTGGTGGTGCTCTCCAGGTTCGCCTGGGGTCCCATCGTCAAGATGCTGGACGAGCGGACCAGGACCATCCACGAGGCCATCGACGCCGCCCGCAAGGAACGCGCCGAGGCCGAGCGGATGCTGGCCGAGCAGAAGGAGTCGCTGGTCCGCGCCAACCGCGAGGCGGCCGAGCTGGCCAAGCGCAACCAGCAGGAGGTCGAGACGCTCCGTCAGGAGCTCACGGCCAGGGCACGCAAGGAGGCCGACGAGCTGGTCTCCAGCGCCCGCAAGCAGATCATCGAGGAGAAGTCCAAGGCGGTCACCGAGCTCCGCGGCATGGCGGCCGATCTCGCCATCGACGCGGCGGCCCGGCTCATCAAGTCCAGCCTCGACGAGAAGACCCAGCGCCAGCTGGTCGAGGACTACCTCAAGCAGCTCCCCATCGGGCGCGCCTAGGCGCCTCCGGCGGTCCCGCTTCGCCGGCTCCGGCGGGCCCACCAGGTCCGCCGGGGCCGTTTGTCATTTCGAAGGAAGCACCTACATGGCACTCGGCATCGGCATCGTCGGGCTCCCCAACGTCGGGAAGTCCACCCTCTTCAACGCGCTGCTCGGCACCGCCCAGGCGGCGGCCGCCAACTATCCCTTCTGCACCATCGAGCCGAACCTCGGCGTGGTGCCGGTGCCGGACAAGCGGCTCGACGACCTCTCGGCCCTCTTCAAGCCGGAGAAGACCACGCCGACCACCCTCGAGTTCATCGACATCGCGGGGTTGGTGGCCGGGGCCTCGAAGGGGGAGGGGCTCGGCAACCAGTTCCTCGCCACCATCCGCGAGGTCGACGCCATCGCCCACGTGCTGCGCTGCTTCGTCGACGGCGACGTGATCCACGTGGCCGGCCAGGTCGATCCGCGGAGCGACCGCGACGTGGTCGAGACCGAGCTGATGCTGAAGGATCTCGAGGGCGTCGAGAAGCGGCGCGAGCGGACAGCGAAGAACACCAAGTCCGCGGGCAAGGTCGGCGAGCTGGCCAAGGCCGAGATGGTGCTGCTCGACGTGCTCCGGCAGGGGCTCGATGGCGGCACCCCGGCCCGCCTGCAGAAGCTCTCCGTCGAAGCCAGGGCGCTGGCCAGGGAGCTGTCGCTGCTCACCGCCAAGCCGGTGCTCTACATCGCCAACGTCGACGAGTCGCAGCTCGGCAACCGGGACGACCCCAACGTCGCCAAGGTCAAGGCCCTGGCCGACGCCGAGGGTGCGCCCATGGTGGTGATCTCCGGCAAGGTCGAGTCGGAGCTGGTCGAGCTGGCCCCGGCGGAGCGGGCCGAGTTCCTCGTCAGCCTCGGGCTGGCCGAGCCGGGCCTCAACCGGCTGGTGCGGGCCGGCTACGAGCTGCTCCACCTCATCACCTACTTCACCTCCGGCGTCGACGAGTGCCGCGCCTGGACCGTGCATCGCGGCGACACCGCGCCCAAGGCGGCCGGCGTCATCCACACCGACTTCGAGAAGGGCTTCATCAAGGCCGAGGTGATCAAGGTCGAGGACCTGCTCGAGCTCAAGACCGACGCCGCCTGCCGCGAGAAGGGGAAGCTGCGGATCGAGGGGCGCGAGTACGTGGTGCAGGACGGCGACGTCATGCACTTCAGGTTCAACGTTTGATGGCGCGCCCTTCAGGGCGCGCAACGTAGAAGCACGAGCACTGCGATCAGCTTCTCAAGGACCGTGGTCCGCGACTGGAGGTATGAACATGGCTTGCGTCGGCGCCACCAGAGGCCAGCGCCGACGCGATTGACTCGTCGCGCTCCGGGGCGCGCCCTCTCGCCAGCC
>JANPOM010000185.1:0-2773 GCA_031427995.1 Anaeromyxobacter sp.
CTGCGCGCGCCGCCGCGGGCCATACCACCAGTGACACGGCAAGGGCCAGAAACGTGGCGACGAGGCCGGGCGTCATGGGGCGGTCCCCGACGCCGGCAGCAGCGCCGGGCCCGGGGTCACCGTGATCGCGCTCCCGTCCACCGCGACGACCAGCCCGTTGGCCTCGGCGCGCCGAAGCGTGGCCAGGTAGAGGGCCTGCGATTCCTGGTCGGTGGCACGGTGGAGCCCCTGCAAGCGATCCTTCCACCACGCCACGGTTCGTCCACCCGCCAGGAGATCGGGGAGGGCGCGCGCCGGATCGGGAGGCCTGCGCGCCGCGGCGGCGACGTTGCCGTCGGCGGAGCTCGGCACGCCTGGGCTGGCGGCCACGGGGGTCGGCGCGCCCACGGCCCGCGCGAACGGCGCATCCTGCCATCCCGGTGGTAGCTGCGTCGACCGGGCTGGCGCTCCGGGGAGGAGCAGCCAGAGCGCGACGGCCCCGGAGAGGCCGGCAACGAGCCCTCCGGCCAGCAGGGCACGCGGCGAGGCGAACCGACGTCGAGGCGTCGTCTCGCCGGCCGGCAAGGCGCCAGGCTCCGGCACCGAGGCGGAGGGCGGCTCCAGTGACGGAGCGGGTGAGGAACGAGGGGCTCGAAGCCGCGCCTCGGCCCAGGCCAGCAGCGCTCCGTCGACCCAGATCGTTCGGCAATCCGAGCATGGCGCCGCGAAACCGGCGGCGATCGCGACCAGTGGGGTCGGGCGCCCACAAGACGCGCAGTTCATGGTCCGTGCGCTCCGTCCCACGTCGAGCCCGGCTGCGGCGGCGCCCAGCGTGGCACGAAGCCTGTCCACGCCCCCGAGGCGGCACCAGGGCGGCCCCGCAGGGACCGCACCGGAGGGCCTGCAACGGGCCGGCGGCAGCCACCAGTGGCGGGGCCTCCGCGCAGGACGGGCAGTGGAAGCCTGCTTCGCTGGTCGTGTCCAGGGGCTTGGGGTGGTCTCTTGGACCGCGCCGCCGGCCCGGTCTCGAACTGCGATGGAAGTCTTGACCGCCGTGGTTACGCCGGCATTGACCCTCATCAAGCCCGAGTCTAGCGTACCTACAGGCCCATCAGCTTGAGCAGCCGGGCCCGCATCGCCAGCTTGCGCGGCTCGTCGGTGCAGGGTTCGATGGCCCGCGCCCAGGCCTCGCGGGCGCTCTTCTGGAAGCCGAGCTGCTCCCAGGTCTGGGCCAGGTACTGGTGGGCGGCGTCGACGTCGGGGCGCAGCTCGGTGGAGCGCGAGTAGGCGGCGGCCGCCTCGAAGAGCAGCCCCTGCTTCGCCAGGGCGTGGCCGAGGTAGTAGTGGGCCTCGGCGCAGAACTCGTCGGTGGCGCAGGCCTCGCGCAGCCGGGCGGTCGCCTCCTCCAGCTTTCCGGCCTGGAGCGCCACCGCGCCGGCGCGCCAGGCCGCCAGCGCGGCCGCTCGACGACCGGCGTCGGCCGGATCGCCGGCCGGCCCGAGCAGCAGCACCTTGGCGATGCGGGTGACCTCCTCGCGCCGGAGCGGCTTCTCCAGGAAGGCGTCGGCGCCGAAGGCCTTCTGCGCGTCGGCCGCCACGCTGCCGCGCTGGACCCCGCTCATCAGCACCACCTGGGTCTGGCGCAGCACCGGGTCTCCCTTGATGGCCCGGCAGACGTCGAAGCCCTGCACCATCGGCATCATGGCCTCGAGCAACACCAGGTCCGGGCGGGCCTCGCGGGTGATGTCGAGCGCCGACCGGCCGTTGGCGGCCTGCAGCACGGTACAACCGATCTTGCCCAGCAGCTCGGCCAGCTCCTCGCGGGCCTCGCCGCTGCCGTCGGCCACCAGCACCAGCTTGCCGGCCCCGGCCCCCTCCAGCCGCAGGGTGGGAGGGCCCGCGTCACCCTGCGCCGCCACCGGGCTGGACCGCAGCTCCGCCGGGCGGGTCAGCCGCGCCGGCGAGGGGGCAGCGAAGGGGGTCTCCAGCGACTGGGAGATGGGCACCAGCTCGATCTCCTCGCTCGCCTCCGGCAGCTCGAACGGGTCGGACTTGCCGGTGCGGTGGACCACGCCGACCCAGGCGGCGTCGGGGTCGGGGAGCGCCGGCGCCTGCGGCCCGCGCCAGGTCGGGGCGAAGCGCTGCTTCTCGCGCAGCAGCCCGTCGATGGCCCGCTCGATGGCGGCCGGCACCGCGGCGTAGCGGAGCACCTTCCTGCCGGTGACGAAGCGCAGCTCATCGGCCAGCGTGACGTTCTCCGGGTCGGCCATGGCCAGCACCAGCTCGGCCTTCCCGACCGAGACCGGCAGGACCCGCTGCTGCCGGCAGAAGCCGAAGGCCACCACCGCCAGGTTGGAGACCGGGACGACGCTGCGCGAGAGGTCGACCCCGGGGCAGTCGTAGATGTCGACCAGCGCCTGGACCAGGGCGCCCTCGGTGGCGAGCCCGAGCCGCAGCGCCGCCGAGGCCACGTCGCCGTCCTGCGCGGCGGCCAGCGCCTGCGCCGCCCCCTGCGCGGTGAGGGCTCCCGACTTGACGAGGGAGGAGGCGACGTCGGCCATGGTCCAATGCTAGCCCGGGGCCGGGTTGGGCGATATGAACGGCTTTTTCAGGGCCGCCCTCAGCCGGCAGCCGGCGGCGGCGAATCCCGGCTGGCCTGCCGGCGCAGCGCGTCCACCTCGAGCAGCAGCCGCTCCAAGGTCAGCTCGTTCTTCAGGTTGACGCGGTAGTCGGCCTCGGCGGCGGCCCGGTCGGCCGCCACCTCCCGGTTCTGGGCCATCATCAGCAGCGGCCC
>JANPOM010000186.1:0-3803 GCA_031427995.1 Anaeromyxobacter sp.
GGTTCTGCTCCTGGTGTCGAAGACGGGGGCACCCAGCGACTTCCAGATTGAACCGAAGGAACTCTCAGCCGTGACACAGCTGACGATCATCGACGCGTTGCACAAGTGCCCGTGGGGGCCGGCCATCGGCTTCGACGACAAGCCAGTGGCGGCCTGGACCACCATCGCTCTCAGCGCCCGATAGGGCCCACCCTACGGCACGGTGAGGACAGCTGGCCGCCCCCTGTGGAGATGGGCGCGAAGACGCGTGGTACCGGCGCGCGCTGACCTGGCGGCCATCGACCTGCCGTCATCGAACTTCCAGGCCGTTGACCTGGATCAGGCGCGGACCGTTTGACAGGCGGTCGACCGTGGCTAGGTTCGGATCTCGACCAGCGCGGGAGCGGCATGGACTCACTCCGGGTGACCTACGAAGCTCGTCGCGACGCCTGGCGCGCCAGGGCAACTGCAGCCGGGCGCGCCGCGAAGACGTGCGGTTGGGCGCAGGTGGTGGCGTCGCTTCTCCTGGCGGCCGCCCTGGTGGCCGTGTCGCAGGGCCTGGTCCACAGCGCCGTCATCCTGCTTGCCGCCTTCGCGTTCGCCGCCGTTCACTTCGCAGACCGCGTGGTCGCGTCGCGTCGCCGGCGTGCCGAGCGAATCGCCGAATTCTACGACGCCGGAATCGACCGTCTCCAGGGCGGCTTCGGGGCTCCCTCGTTCGACGGTGGGGAACTCCTCACGCCACACCACGCCTTCGCCCGCCAACTCGACCTCACCGGCACCCGCTCGCTCTTCGCCCAGCTCTGCGCGGCCCGGACGCGGGCCGGCGCCTCCAGCCTGCTCGGCTGGCTCCTCCATCCCGCCGACGGCGCCACGCTCGCGGCGCGCCGCCAGGAAGTGGAGGCGCTCTGTGGGCGGCTCGATCTCCGGGAGGCGTGGGCCGTCGCCGGCAGCACGGGCCGGTCGAAGGCGGAGCCCGCCGCAGTCGGTGCCTGGGCCCTGGCGCCCCCGAGCCTGCCCGGCCGGTGGCTCACCTGGATCCTGTGGGCGGTGATCGCGTCAGTGTGCGTGGTCGCGACAGGCTCCTTGATGGGATGGTGGTCCTGGTGGCTCGCCGCGGTCGCTTGCACCGGCGTGGCCCTGGCGCACACCCTGCTGCAGCGGCGCTGCGGCGCGGTGCTGGCGTCGGCGGAGCTGGTGCTCGACACGCTCGGCCCGACCGTCCCGCTGCTGCGGCTCCTGGAGCGGGAGCGATTCGCGGCGCCGGGGCTCATCGCACTCACCGAGCGCCTTCGCGAAGGTGGCCAAGCCTCCCGGGAGCTGCGCAGGCTTGCCCGATCGCTGGAGCGCATCGAGTCGCTGCGCCACGAGCTGGTCGCCGCCATCGGCTACCCGCTGCTCTGGCCGGCTCGCGAGGCGCTGGCCATCGAGCGCTGGCGGCTGCGCCACGGGCGGCAGCTGCCGGGCTGGCTCACGGCGCTCGGTGAGTTCGTGGCGCTGCTCTCCATCGCCGGCTTCGCCGACGAGCACCCCGACCACGTTTTCGCCGAGCTGCTCCCGGCCGGGCCGCCGTTGATCGAGGCCGAAGGGCTCGGCCACCCGCTCCTGCCTCCCGGTCGCGGGGTCGGCAATGACCTCCGGCTCGGGGCCGGCGGGCCGCGATTGGTGCTCCTCTCAGGCGCCAACATGGCCGGCAAGTCGACATGGCTCCGCTCCATCGGCCTCGCGGTCGCCATGGCACAGGCCGGGGTGCCGGTGCGGGCCTCGAAGCTCCGGCTGACGCCGCTCACGCTCGGCGTCTCGATCGACGGCGGCGACTCGCTCCTCGACGGCGAGTCGCGCTTCATGGCCGAGCTGCACCGGCTGCGGACCATCTACGCGCTCGCCGCTCAGCCAACACCGGCGCTCTTCCTGGTGGACGAGCTGCTCAGCGGCACCAACCCGCAGGATCGGATCGCCGGCGCCGGCGCCCTGCTGGAGGGGCTCCTCTCGCGCGGCGCCATCGGCCTCTGCTCGACGCACGACCTCGAGCTGACGCGCCTCGCCGACCGCCACGCCGGCCGGGCCGCCAACGCCCACTTCGCCTCGGAGCTGACGGGGGGAAGGCTGCGCTTCGACTACCGGCTTCGCGACGGCGTGGTGGGCCGGTCCAACGCACTCGACCTGATGCGAAGCGTGGGGCTGGCCGTCTAGTGCCGCCGCCGCAAGCTGCGATTCAGGGCCTTGGCCTTCGAGGGCGCTGTCCCAGCGGTGTGGCCGTCACGCTCCCGGGGGGCGGAGCCACGGCTCAGGTCCCGGCACGCCACTCGGCCGGGACCTCGACCGCGATCACCTCGGCGCGGGCACACTCCCGCCCGCCGGAGCGGAGCGTGCAGTCCACCACCCTCTTGCGCCCCTTCACCTCGCGCACCCGGGCCCGCAGCTCCATGGGCTCGCCGATGGGGGTGGGGGCGAGGTAGTCGATCTTGAGCGAGGCGGTCACCGCCCAGCGCAGCGGCTCGCTGCCGAGCGGCAGCCCGGCGACCCGGTAGGCGTCGGCGATGGCGGTGCAGATGGTGTGGCAGTCGATGACCGCGGCGATGATCCCGCCGTTCACCACGTGGGTGGGGCCGGCCATGTGCTCGGGCCAAGGCTGGAAGCGGCAGACGGTCTCGTCCCCCTCCACGAAGCTCTTCACCTGCAGGCCGCGGGGGTTGAGCGTGCCGCAGCCCCAGCAGTGGTTGTGGGGGATCTGATCCTGGATCGCCTGGGGCATGGGGCACCTCCGGGGCCGGATGGAAGCATGGGTGGGGGGAGTGGGGAAGCGGGGAGACGCGCGGGCCCGCGGGCGTTGCGGGGGTGGGCAGGCGTTGCGGGGGTGGGCAGGCGTTGCGGAGGCGGGCGGGCGTTGCGGAGGCGGGCGGGAGGCGCGGCGAGGGGGAGTGCGTGGGCGGGCGCTTCCGGCAGGGTGCGGGAGGCGCGGCGGGGGGGGCCGCCGCTGGTCAGCCTGTGGAGAGGTTCGTGCGCACGAACCTGGCTCGACCCGCCCCGGACGGGATCCCTCTTAAGCAATTCCTGACGTCAGATGTGACTCTGGGAACGTGTAGGGCGGTGCCGAACCACCTGGTCGCTCCAACCTGGCTGCCGGTCACGCCCCGTCGCCGCCGGTCACTTCACCCAATACGGACTCAAAGTCATTTCGGGCGCCCGAAATGAAAATGACCCACCCCGGACGTGGTCCCTCCTTCGCAGTTTGTGACGTCAGAAGTTGCATTCGGGGGAACCCGAATATGGTCCCCCTAACGCAACTTTGGACACCCAAAGTGGAATTCGGGGGGCCTCGCCACAAGGACTCCGGGTGAAAGCCGGCCGCGGCTGGTTGACAGTCCACGTTCCGTGACCCCGATGCACCCGGCTAGCGTCCAGGCCAAGGCCATTATCCAGGCAGCAGGGGCCGGCAGGGAGACCCTGGATGGGTGGGAACATGGTGATCGGTGATCTCGGTGGGAATGGGACCCTCGGAGACCGGTGGCGACAGAGCACCGCATAAGCGGCGACCCAGCCCCCTCGCCGGAGGACGTCGAATATGTGGCGCGGCACGCACCCGAGGCCATCACCGAGGCCTTGAACCGGATGGCGGCGGAGGTCGACACCAGGCCCGGTCCGTTCTATTCGGCGGCGGCGCGCCGGCTGCTGGGGCGGTACGAGTGGTGATCGCCCAGGGCGACGTCTGCTGGGCCGATCTCCCGGAGCCGGTCGGTTCCGGCCCCGGGTTCAGGAGGCCGGTCCTCGTGGTGCAAGGCGACGCCTTCAACCGGAGCGACGTCGCCACCATTGTCTGCGTG
>JANPOM010000187.1:0-2029 GCA_031427995.1 Anaeromyxobacter sp.
GCCCGGCACGGCCCAGCATGACCGGCTCGAGGTCCTCGCCACGCTGGTCGAGGATTATGAGGAGAAGCACCTGCCGATCTACCCGCCCGATCCGGTGGCGGCCATCCGCTTCCGGATGGAGCAGCTCGACCTGGACCGGAAGGCGCTGGAGCCAAGCATCGGATCGCGAGCCCGGGTCTCCGAGGTGCTCTCCGGCCGGCGGCGGCTCACGCTCGACATGATCCGCCGGCTCCACCGACAGCTCGGGATTCCGGCCGAGGTCTTGCTGGCATCGTGAACGTGACCTCGGGCAGGACCTATCGACCTCCCCGCCAAGGCCCCGTAAGGCATAGCCGCAAGTGGCCGAAATCATGCTGTCGGACGGAGCGTGTAGTTCCCAGGATCTCGGTCCCTTGCGCGTTTCGCTGACACATCGGTAGTCACCCCTCCACTACAAGTGGTTGGGCTGCAGCCCCGTCCTCTTGGCCATGCGGCCGAGCATTCGCGGTTCGAGCTCGTCCCCATCGTGGAAGGCCGAGACGAAGTCCGGCCAGCCGGCGCGCTCGTGCGTGGCGTGGGAGCCGCGCTGACGCTTCACGGACCTCCCGATCCGCAGGAGCGCGGCCAGAACCCGCGAGGCACGGGTCGACGGCCAGGTGCTCACGCCGCGGCAGGCACGAAACTGATCGAGAGGGGCGCCTCGGCCTCGCCGAGCTCGACGCGGTCCGCCAGGACGCGCAGGGCGAGCGCCTCGACGGCGGCGATGGCGGCCCGCTCGGTGGCTCCGTAGGCCAGGACCCCAGGCAGGTCAGGCACCTCGGCAATCCAGCGTCCGTCCGTTTCCTGCTCGAGTTTGATGGCGAAGCTCATGCCCATGACCAAAGCCTACTCGCCCCCGAGGCCGGGTGGAAGATGGGTAAGGGCGACCGTCTTCGGACCGGCCGGCCCCGCGCCCTACCTCTTCTTGCGCGCCTTGGCGCCGGGCGCATCGAAGCCCGTGCCCTTGTCCCTGAGTTCCAGGCTCCGCTGGAAGAGGAGGTGGAGCAGGTACTCGTACCGCCGCATCTTCAAGGCAGCTCGGTCTGCCTCAAGGAGCACGGAGGCCGCCCCGGGAAGACCAAACCAGGTACGGAGGCCCTCGAAGTGATGGTTCACGAAGCCGGTGAGATCGCTCCCCTCCTGGTCGGCTTCGGCGCGCAGGAACTTCACCAGCTCGCGCGGCATGCGGAACGTCTGCATCAACTTCTCGGTCCCGCTGAAAGGGTCCGCGGGGGAGGTCGGCTTGGGCTTGGGGGGCATGTCAAGACTCTAACCAAGTGCAAGTCAACTGCCTAGGCCTCCAGTTCAGCATCAAGACCCGGGGGAACCAGCCGGGAACCGGTGGAACCAGTCAAGACATCGCTGACAGTTGACTTGATGGTGACACGGGCCACAGACGAGAAGGTGAGGCCTCACCGCTTGTTACATCCTTGCCACACAAAGCCGACAGCCGCCGCGGAACAAGAAGAGGCCGGGACCGACGGGGGAGTTCCCCAATCAATCCCGGCCTCCGTACTGGTGGGCCCTACTGGATTCGAACCAGTGGCCTTCGGATTCGTAGTCCGACGCTCTATCCATCTGAGCTAAGGGCCCGACTCTTCATGTCTGACCGCCACGACTGGCGGAAAGGGAGGGATTCGAACCCTCGGTACAGGTTGCCCCGTACACTGGTTTAGCAAACCAGCGCCTTCGGCCTCTCGGCCACCTTTCCAGAACCTCTCTCTTCCTGTTACTGGCGGAGGAGGAAGGATTCGAACCTTCGGAGGGCGTGAACCCTCAGCGGTTTTCAAGACCGCCGCCTTCGGCCGCTCGGCCACTCCTCCGAAGCCTTACTCGTCCGTCAACCTGCCGCCGTACCGGGAGAAACCGTCCCGGAGGGCATTCGAGCCGCCCTGTATAGAGGATGGGCGTTCTGGGATCAAGCCCGAAGGCCGCCCGGTGGCCCCGCCGCTCAGCGCTCCACGCCCCGCGGGAACTTCTGCGGGACGATCCGCTCGAGGCCGCCGAGGTA